>NZ_JAVIIV010000022.1:0-119213 GCF_033977215.1 Mesorhizobium humile | reverse complement strand
CTTTAGGTCCTTTGTTTGATGCATGTCGTTGCCGCAAAACCGAGGTCACTTTTGCGCGACATGCATTAGGTTCGGACAACGGCATTCCCTCTAAAATTGTATAGATTCGTGGTTAATCGGTACGGTTAAACGGCCTTTAACCTTTGCAACTCATTATCCACACCCGAGGTCAATCATCTTCGGGCGGAGTCGTCCCGAGGCTTCTTAGGGGTGACAGAATGTTCAAGACAGCAAGAATGGCATTGCTTGCCGCGCTGTTCGCGGGGATAGCCGGACCGGCTCTCGCCGCCGATCTCGCGGAACCGCCGCCGGTCGAGCCGGCACCGCCGCCGGTCGTCGAAGCTCAGCCCGTTGATGTCGGCGGCTGGTATATCCGCGGCGACATCGATTATCACTGGTCGCGCTTCGGTGGCGGCGACTACATCACCTACGGCGCCGCGCCCCAGATCCAAGGCAGCTTCGCCAGCGGCTCCCTCAAGGGTGCCTTGTCTGCCGGCGCCGGTATTGGCTATCAGGTGAACCAGTATTTCCGCACCGATCTCACCGCAGATTGGATGGGCAAGTCGAACTTCCGCGGCTCCACCGACGGCTTCTGCAGTGGCGGCACCGTAGCTTGCGTCTCCACCGATACCTCGTCTTATTCGGCGCTGCTGCTGCTCGCCAACGCCTATATCGATATCGGTACCTGGCACGGCGTCACGCCCTACGTCGGCGCCGGTATCGGCGGCGCCTGGGTCAAGTGGGACACGCTTCACAACAGCGATCTAGACGGCGACTTCTTCCACCAGGGCGGCAAGGGCTGGCGCTTCGCCTATGCGCTCATGGCCGGCGCTTCCTACTGCCTGACCGACCGCGTCAAGCTGGACGTCGGCTACCGCTACAGCCACATCAATGGCGGCAAGATGTTCGAATACGCTTCGGACAGCAATGTCGGCCCTGGCTACGACCGAGGCATCAACGTTCATGAAGTGCGCGGCGGCCTCCGTTACCAGTTCGGCGGCCAGTCCGACTGCGCTCCGCCGCCGGAGCCCTATCAGCCGGAACCAGAACCGATCTACACCAAGTAATCGCCTTCACTGTCCCGAAATTCGCAAGCCGCCCGGCACCAGCTGGGCGGCTTTCGTTTTTTATCGCGGCTAAAATCCGATCGAAATCAATTCGGTAACCGGATGTTATCCTTAACCCGCACTTAACCACTATGGTTAACAATGCTCTTGAAAACGGCAGCTGTGCTCGCGTTCGCGACTGGCGCCAACTTCAGGAGCCGGGGACCATGACATTAAAATCGCGTATCGCACTGGCGCTCGCCGCAATCGTGCTGATGCCGGCGACACAGGCGGTTTCGGCCGATTACGATCCGCCGGTCTATGCCGACCAGGCGCCGGACTATCAGCCGGTCGAGGTCGGCTCGGGCTGGTACCTGCGCGGCGACGTCGCTTATCTGCCGCAGAAGAGCTTTAAGAACGGGGATTTCACCTTCCCGCCAACGATCACCAACAATAAGAGTTTCAGCGAGAGCGAAGACGCCGTCTTCGGCAGCATAGGCTTCGGATATCACTTCAACGATTACCTACGCGCCGATCTCAATCTCGGTTATTTGCCCGGCAACCAAGCCAGCTTCAGCTATGACGACACAGCGACCGCGACGCCGTCGGCCGTCGGGTTCGGAAACCTGAAGAACTATGCGTTCTCAGGCATACTCAACGGCTATGTCGATCTTGGTACATATGTAGGCATCACGCCTTATGTTGGAGCCGGCATCGGTGTTGTTCGCAGCACGCGCAAGCTTTCGGCCAGGTACACCGATATCAATGACTCCGCCAATAACTTCACCGTCGAGGATAACAAATCTCGGTACTCTCTCGCCTATACGTTGAATGCTGGCCTTGCCTATCAGGTGTCCAAGAACGTGCTGGTCGACCTCGGATACCAATATTTCTCCGCCCCCGATGCGGAATACGTTACCGCCGCAAGCCTTACCTCCTTCCCTATCCACAAGGGCATCAGCAATCATCAGGTCAAGCTCGGGCTGCGCTACGATCTCTGGTAGGCGAAGCAGGCAGGACGTGTCGAACGGTGGACCCAAGGGTCCGCCGTTTCATTTCGAATCCAGCTCCACGACACAGGGATTTTGAAGGGTTGCCGTTTGTCTTGGCGCAAGATTTCCGTGAAATCAGCGCAAGCGCCGGGGATTGGCTGAAGCCGCCCCAACCTCGTCATTCTATGGCGGAGCAAGGAGCGAAGCGACGCGGCGCAGACCATAGAATCCATTCCGTGACTTGGAAGCGTTGCTGCAATGCAGAATTCTGCTCCGCTGCACTTCTTGGCGAAGGTAACGGCATGGATTCCAGGGTCTTCGCGACGGAGCTTCGCTCCTGCTCCGCCCTGGAATGACGATCGCAATGGGTGTTTCGGCCAATCTCCAAGGCATGCCACTTGCCAACGCAAATAGAGCCGGCCGGTCAAAATCCCTGAACTAGACGCTGAGCAAGGGAATATGCTGACAGCGACAAAGACTTTGCTCTTGACGCCGACAGCCTGAGCGCATATCGCCATCCGTGGGCCACCCCTCCCCAACGAGGGGCCACTATCTGGAAGGATAGACCACGATGACGACACCTACCAAGCCCGGACTCCGTCCGGCAAATCCCAACTTCTCCTCAGGTCCCTGCGCAAAACGCCCCGGCTGGTCGGTCGAGGCGCTGTCGAAGGCCGCGCTCGGGCGCTCACATCGCGCCAAGATAGGCAAGGCGAAGCTCGAGCAGGCGATCGAGCTGACGCGCGAAATCCTCAAGGTTCCAGCGGATTACCGCATCGGCATCGTGCCGGCGTCGGACACCGGCGCGGTCGAGATGGCGCTGTGGTCGCTGCTCGGCGAGCGCGGCGTCGACATGGTCGCCTGGGAAAGCTTCGGCTCCGGCTGGGTGACGGACGTCGTCAAGCAGCTCAAGCTCGCCGATGTGCGCAAGTTCGAGGCCGGCTACGGCCAACTGCCCGACCTGACCCAGGTCGACTTCGACCGCGACGTCGTCTTCACCTGGAACGGCACGACATCCGGCGTGCGCGTGGCGAACGGCGATTTCATTCCGGCGAACCGCAAGGGCCTGACCATTTGCGACGCCACCTCGGCGGCGTTCGCGCAAAGGCTCGATTTCGAAAAGCTCGATGTCGTCACCTTCTCCTGGCAGAAGGTGCTGGGCGGCGAGGGCGCGCACGGCATGCTGATCCTCAGCCCGCGCGCCGTCGCCCGGCTGGAGACCTACAAGCCGGCCTGGCCGCTGCCGAAGATCTTCCGCCTGACCTCGGGCGGCAAGCTGATCGAAGGCATCTTCAAGGGCGAGACCATCAACACGCCGTCGATGCTGTGCGTCGAGGACTATCTCGACGCGCTCCACTGGGCGAAGTCGATCGGCGGGCTCGAGGCGCTGATTGCCCGAGCGAACGCCAATGCCGCTGTGCTCGACCGGTTCGCCGACAAGTCGGCGTGGCTCGGCCACCTTGCCGTCGATCCGGCGACGCGCTCGAACACGTCCGTGTGCCTCTCCTTCACCGATCCTGACGTGTCGGCGCTCGATGCCGACGGGCAGGCGGCCTTCGCCAAGGGCATCGTGTCCGCCCTCGACAAGGAAGGCGTCGCCTACGACATCGGCTCCTATCGCGATGCGCCGCCCGGCCTGCGCATCTGGTGCGGAGCCACCGTCGAGACCGCCGATCTCGAAGCGCTGCTGCCCTGGCTCGACTGGGCCTTCGCCACGCAGAAGGCGTCGCTCAAGGCAGCGGCCTGAAATCCGTGGCGGCCTCCGGCCGCCACCTTTTCCGACACATCCAATCCCCTTCAAGGAGGCCGCCATGGCGCCCCGCGTTCTCGTTTCGGATAAACTTTCCACCACCGCCGTGCAGATCTTCAAGGACCGCGGCATCGAGGTCGACTACCTGCCCGATCTCGGCAAGGACAAGGAAAAGCTTCTCGAGGTGATCGACCAGTATGATGGCCTCGCCATCCGATCGGCGACCAAGGTCACTGAGAAGCTGATCAATGCCGCCAGCAGGCTCAAGGTCGTCGGCCGCGCCGGTATCGGCGTCGACAATGTCGATATCCCGGCCGCCAGCCGCAAGGGCATCATCGTGATGAACACGCCCTTCGGCAATTCGATCACCACGGCCGAGCATGCGGTCGCCATGATCTTCGCGTTGGCGCGGCAAATCCCGGAAGCCAATGCCTCCACCCATTCGGGCAAGTGGGAAAAGAACCGTTTCATGGGTGTCGAGATCACCAGCAAGACGCTGGGCGTGATCGGCTGCGGCAATATCGGCTCGATCGTCGCCACGCGCGGCGTCGGGCTGAAGATGCATGTGATCGCCTTCGACCCGTTCCTGTCGGACAGCCGCGCCGAGGAGCTCGGCGTCCAGAAGGTCGAGCTCGACGAACTGTTCGCCCGCGCCGACTTCATCACCTTGCACACGCCGCTGACCGACAAGACGCGCAACATCATCAACGCGGCGGCGATCGCCAAGATGAAGGACGGCGTGCGCATCATCAACTGCGCGCGCGGCGGACTGGTCGTCGAGGCGGACCTGGTCGCGGCGCTGAAGAGCGGCAAGGTGGCGGGCGCCGGCATCGACGTGTTCGAGGTGGAGCCGGCCGAGCAGAACCCGCTGTTCGGCATGGACAATGTCGTGGCGACGCCGCATCTCGGCGCCTCGACCACCGAGGCGCAGGAGAATGTCGCGCTGCAGGTCGCGGAGCAGATGAGCGACTACCTGATCAAGGGCGCGGTCTCCAATGCCATCAACATGCCTTCGATCACCGCCGAGGAGGCGCCGCGGCTGAAGCCTTTCGTCAAGCTCGCCGAAGTGCTCGGCGCCTTTGTCGGCCAGGTCACCGAGGATCCGATCAAGGAGGTCGAGATCCTGTTCGACGGCTCGACCGCAACGATGAACACGCGCGCGCTGGTGAGTGCTGCCCTTGCCGGCCTCATCCGGCCGCAGGTCTCCGACGTCAACATGGTGTCGGCGCCGATCATGGTGAAGGAGCGCGGCATCATCGTCGCCGAGGTCAAGCGCGACAAGTCGGGCGTGTTCGACGGCTACATCAAGCTCACCGTCACGACCGAGCACAGGACGCGCTCGATCGCCGGCACCTGCTTCTCCGACGGCAAGCCGCGCTTCATCCAGATCAAGGGCATCAATCTCGACGCCGAGGTCGGCCAGCACATGCTCTACACCACCAATGCCGATGCGCCCGGCATCATCGGCCTGCTCGGCACCGTGTGCGGCGAGAACGGCGTCAACATCGCCAACTTCCAGCTCGGCCGTAACCGGCCGGGCGGCGATGCGATCGCGCTGCTTTATCTCGACGCGCCCTTCCCGGAAAAAGTACTGGAGCAGGTGCGCGCGCACAAGTCGATCGACTCGGCGAAGCGGCTGCGCTTCGACGTCGGCGGCGAGTAATCCTCGACTGACATGAAAAAACGCCCCGTCTGCATCAGCGGGCGGGGCGTCAATGGATCGAAGTTGCTGACGGCTGCTTTGCGCATGGCGCGAGATATCATCCCGACTGCAACACTGCTCGGCTGCCGCTGTATTCGGCAAGCGCAATGCCGCCGAGGACAAGTGCCAGCGCGAAAGCCTGATAGGCCTGAAACTGCTCGCCGACGATCAGCACTGAAAGCAGCGTGCCGAAGATCGGCACCAGGTTGATGAACAGGCCGGCGCGGTTGGCGCCGATCAATTCGTTGCCCTTGATGTAGAGGACCTGCGAGACGACCGAAGCGCCAAGCGCCGTATAGAGCGTGAGCGCCCATCCACGCGCGTCCGGCACGATGACGCGGCCCGACGCGACCTCCCAGAGCAAGAAGGGCAGGGAGATCAACAGCGCGGCGATCGACAGCGCCAGCATGAAACTTTGCCAGCGGATTGCCGGCTTGAGCCGCAGCCCCACCGAATAGAGGCTGTAGCAAAGCACCGCGACAAGCATGATGGCGTCGCCGAAGTTGAGGTCGAGCTTCAGGAGCTGGCCGAGGTCGCCATGGCTGGCGGTCAGCGCGACGCCGACGATGGTGAGGATGACGCCGACGATCTGGAGGGGCTGCACGCGCAGCCTGAAGAGCACAAAATTGGCCAGGATGATGACGATCGGAATGGCTGCCTGCTCGATCGAGACGTTGATGGCGGTCGTGTAGTTGAGCGCCGTGTAGAAGATGACGTTGAAGATGGTGAAGCCGCAGGCGCCGAGGCCGGCAAGCAGCTTCCAGTGGCTGCGCACTACGGGCCAATCCTCGCGCAGCGTCCGCCAGCCGACGGGCAGCAGGATCAGCACCGCCATCACCCAGCGCAGGAACACCAGCGTCATCGGCGAGACATGGCCGACTGCAAGCTTGCCCGCCACCGAATTGCCGCCCCACAACAGCATGGTCGACAGAAGGAACAGATAGGCGGCTCGATGCATGGAGGTTCCGGCCCCGCAGGATGTTCGAGGGTTCAGGCCGGCCTAGAGTGGTGGCGGCGGCAAGTAAATGATGCGAAGGCCGGAATTTGTTGTGCCTGGATCAGGTTGACGTTTCGGCGGCGCCGTCATTTCGATCCAACTCCTGGCTGGGGCATGGTCTTTTGCGAAAGCCGGCTCCCGCTTTCGGGGGTATGCTCCAAGGATGGTTTCGGCGGCAAAGAAAGGGTCGCGCCGGCCTGCGCTTGACGCTATAGAGGCCTGTCGTTTCAGGCCGCCCGCGCGGCATTTCAAGGGAAAAGAACATGGCCAATGTGGTGGTCGTCGGCTCGCAATGGGGCGACGAAGGCAAGGGCAAGATCGTCGACTGGCTGTCGGAACGGGCCGATGTGGTCGTGCGCTTCCAGGGCGGCCACAATGCCGGCCATACGCTGGTCGTCGACGGCAAGGTCTACAAGCTTTCGCTGCTGCCCTCGGGCGTGGTGCGGGAGGGCAAGCTTTCGATCATCGGCAATGGCGTGGTGTTCGATCCGCATGCTTTCGTCGCCGAAGCCAAGAAGCTCAAGGAACAGGGTGTGGAGGTCACGCCGGAGCGCCTGAAAATAGCCGAAAACACCGCGCTTATCCTGTCGCTGCACCGGGAGCTGGACGGATTCCGCGAAGACGCCGCCTCGAATTCCGGAACCAAGATTGGCACGACCCGCCGTGGCATCGGCCCCGCCTATGAGGACAAGGTGGGCAGGCGCGCGGTGCGGGTGATGGATTTGGCGGATTTGGAAACGCTCCCGTTGAAGGTCGACAGGCTGCTGACGCACCACAACGCCCTGCGCCGCGGGCTCGGCCATGCGGAAGCGACGCATGAGGCGATCATGCAGGAGCTGACCTCGGTGGCCGCCGAGATCCTGCCCTACATGGACCGCGTCTGGAAGGTGCTCGACGACAAGCGTCGCGCCGGCGAGCGCATCCTGTTCGAGGGCGCGCAGGGCACGCTGCTCGACATCGACCACGGCACCTATCCTTTCGTCACCTCGTCCAACACGGTCGCGGGTCAAGCCGCCGCCGGCGCGGGCGTCGGCCCCGGCGTCATCGGCTACGTGCTCGGCATCACCAAGGCCTATACGACGCGCGTCGGCGAGGGACCGTTCCCGACCGAGCAGAAGAACGAGATCGGCGAGTTCCTCGGCACGCGCGGCCATGAGTTCGGCGTGGTCACCGGCCGCAAGCGCCGCTGCGGCTGGTTCGACGCCGTGCTGGTGCGCCAGGCCGTCGCCGTCAACGGCATCAAGGGCATCGCTCTGACCAAGCTCGACGTGCTCGACGGGCTGGACGAGATCAAGGTCTGCACGGGCTACAGGCTCGACGGCGAGACGATCGACTACCTGCCGGCCAGCCAGGGCGCGCAAGCGCGGGTCGAGCCCATTTACGAGACCCTCGAAGGCTGGAAGGGAACCACGGCCGGCGCCAGAAGCTGGAACGATTTGCCGGCGCAGGCCGTCAAATATGTCCGCTATATCGAGGAGCTGATCGGCGCCCCGGTGGCGCTGCTTTCCACCAGCCCCGAGCGGGACGACACAATACTTGTGACCGATCCGTTTCAAGACTAGTTTCACAGCCCTTCCCGGCGCTATGGCTGATTTGCGGCCGGGCGGGAAAAGAATGCAGGTCACCTGACGCATGGCAGATTTCGTTAGTGTTCTGAAAAAGCAGCTCGCGAAGAAGGACGAACCTTCGTTCGAGATGCGCAAGCAGATATACGACGGTGCCCGCGCGGTGCTGGCGAAGAAGCTCGCCGAGTATTCTCCGCCGCTTGCGCCCGATGTCGTCAGCAAGCAGAAGCGCTCGCTGGAAGACGCCATTTCCAGCGTCGAGCGCGACTACGTCAAACGCCCTCCGGCCGAGGATCCGCTGGCGGAGCTGGAGCATATCTTCTCCTCCATCGATCGCAACAAGAACCAGCCGAGCCACTCCCGCCAGCCGGCGGCGCCTGAGCCCGCCCAGCCGGATCCGTTCAAATCCGAGCCGTTCAAGCCGGCGCCGGCGCCGGCCAGGACGGAGCCAAGCTGGCAAAGCGCGCCGAAGGCGGAGCCGGCGCGGCAAATCCCTACGAAGACCGAGCCGGCCTGGCAGAACACGGCAAGGACGGAACCGAACTGGCAGACCGCGCCAAAGGCGGAGCCAGCCTGGCAGAAGCCGCCGCCGCCGATGCCTTCGCCGCGTGACGACGATGTCGGCCTTGCCGGCATGGACGCCGCCGATGCCGATGACGGCGGCGACGTCTTTGCCAATGACGAGCAGCCGGCCGATACCTTCCAGCGCCTGCGGCCACAGCCGCCGCAGCGCAAGCGCAGCTATGGCGGCTTGATCGCCGCCGTCATCGCGCTCCTGGTGCTGGCCGGCGGCGGCTACGGCATATGGCTGAACAAGAATGCGTTCGGCTCGCTCTTCGGCCTTGGCGCCGGTGGCAGCAAGACGGTCTCGACCGAGCCGCTGGTCAAGCCGGCTCCGGCCAAGCCGGCGACTGAGACGGCGGCGGCGCCGGCTGCGTCCGGCACCGGCGAGACTGCCGACACGACCAAGTTCACGCAGCGCCTGACATCCGAGGGCAAGGAGACCGATCCCGGTCCGGCCGGCGGACAGGCCACGATCGGCGAAGGCGAATCCGTCGCGGCGCTCACCTCGCGGCCGCCGGCGGCGCCAGCGACGACCCCGCCTGTTGCGGCCACGCAAACGCCCGCGGCACCTGCCGCGGGAGCAACGCCGGCTGCGCCGGCGACCGACGCCGCCAATCCGACGCCGCCCGCGGCCGGAGCCCCACCACCAGCTGCTGCGGCAACGCAGCCCGCGGCCGGCACCACACCGCCGGCGGCTGGAACAACTCCGCCTGCCGCGGGCACGACGCCAGCTGCGCCCGCGCCGGCGACAGCCGAAGCGACCCTGCCGGTCGGCCAGAAGGCGATCTTCTATGAGGAGCGCACCAGCACCCAGCAGGGCACGGCCGAGCCGGGCAGCATCGTCTGGTCGCTGGTGCAGGAATCGCCCGGCGGCGATCTGCCGCCAGAGCCGGCGATCCGCGCCGAGGCGACGATCCCGGGCAAGAACCTCCAGCTGCGCATGACGATCCGGCGCAACGCCGACCAGACCTTGCCGGCCAGCCACATCATCGAAATGATTTTCCTGACGCCGAAAGACTTCGACGGCGGCGGCGTCGACGGCCTTCTGCGCATCGCCATGAAGAGCTCGGAGCAGGATGCCGGCAGCCCGCTGATCGGCCTCCCGGCCAAGATCGGCGACGGCTTCTTCCTCGTCGCGCTCAACGACACCAAGGCCGACGAGGACGCCAACCTGACGCTGCTGAGGGGGCAGGCGTGGATCGACGTGCCGGTGGTCTACAAGACCGGACGCCGCGCGCTGCTCACCATGGAAAAGGGCATCCCGGGCGAAAAAGTGTTCGACGAGGCGCTGAAGGCCTGGGCGGCGAAGACGTCGGGGTGAAGTTAAAGGCGCGCCTTAAAGCCTTGAAAGAGCATGTCGAGCGCAGCGACGATATCGTCGTGGTGGCTCGTAAGATTGGTTCGATTTTCACCCAGTTCGGTCGCCGCAACCGTGGCAATCAGGTGGGTGGCCATCACCATCTTCCGGCCGTTGATCTCGAAAACCGGATGCAGCTTGCGCATTGGCGAAGGTGCCGAGGTCAGCGGCAGAAGCGGAACGACCACGCGAGTCTTGAAGTGGTCGAGCAGGTCGGATTGAACGTCGAGCAGATAGCCGCCTTCGATGCTGCTGGCGAAGACGTCATAGCGCGCCATTAGAATTGCCGATGTTCGGCGAGCGGGATGCCGTGCTTGTCGACATAGTCGTTCCAGGCGACCATCGTCGCGCGGTTTTCAAGCTTCCATAGCCGCGTTTTCTCCGCAGCAACCGCTTCCGCTATGCCGGCCTCCGCGGCACGCGATACATTCACGTTGAGCCCCTTGGCTTCCGCCATGAGTTGAGAATCGATAGACAGGTTAGCCGGTTGGCGGACTGCGTTCGGCGCTATCTTGCGCATGATGGTGTCCTCATTATGCGCATATCTTATGCGCACGCCGCCGTTTTTGCAACGAAGACAGCGCTACCCCTCCATCTCCTCCCGCAGCATCTCCAGCTCCAGCCACTCTTCCTCGAGCGCGGCGAGCGTGGTGCGTTCCTTGTCGAGCGCGGCGATGGTCTTCTGGAACGAGGTCGGGTCGCGCTCGTAGAAGGACGGGTCGGCGATGTTGTTTTCCAGCCGCGAGATAGAGGCCGTCACCGCCTCGATCTTCTTCGGCAGCGAATCCAACGCGAATTTCTGCTTGAACGAGAGCTTTCTTGCGGGGCCCTTAGGCGATGGCTGTTCGGCTTTCGATCCAGCCTCGCCTGCCTCGGTTTTCGACCTTGCCTTGCGATCCTCCAGCTTGGAACCGCCGCGCTGCGCCAGCATGTCGGAATAGCCGCCGGCATATTCGATCCAGCGGCCGTTGCCGTCCGGCGCGATCACGCTGGTGACGGTGCGGTCGAGAAAATCGCGGTCGTGGCTGACCAGGATCACGGTGCCGGCAAAGCCCGCTACCAGTTCCTGCAGCAGTTCCAGCGTCTCCATGTCGAGATCGTTGGTCGGCTCGTCGAGCACCAGCAAGTTCGCCGGCCGTGCCAAGACCCGGGCCAGCAGCAGCCGCGCGCGCTCGCCGCCGGAAAGCTCGCGCACCGGCGTGCGCGCCTGCTCCGGTTTGAACAAGAAGTCCTTCATGTAGGAAACGACATGGCGCTGCTCGCCATTGATGACGAGGTTCTCGCCGCGCCCGTCGGTCAGGTAATGCGCCAGCGTCTCGGCCGGGTCGACGGCCTCGCGCTTCTGGTCGAGCGTCGCGATCTCGAGATTGACGCCGAGGCGCACGGTGCCGGCGTCCGGCGCCAGCTCGCCGGTCAGCATCTTCAAAAGCGTCGTCTTGCCGGCGCCGTTCGGGCCGACCAGGCCGACGCGGTCGCCACGCTGGATGCGGGTCGAGAAACCCTTGATCACGGTGAGGTCGCCAAAGCTCTTGTCGATGGCCTTGGCCTCGATCACCAGCTTGCCGGATTCGGCCGCGTCGCTCGCCACCATGGTCGCTGTCCCCTCGGCGCCGCGGTGGCTGCGGAAACGCTGGCGCATGGTCTGCAACTCGCCGAGGCGGCGCATGTTGCGCTTGCGCCTGGCGGTCACGCCGTAGCGCAGCCAGTGCTCCTCGCGCACGATCTGGCGGCCGAGCTTGTGCTGCTCGCGTTCCTCCTCTTCCAACACCTGGTCGCGCCATTCCTCGAAATGGGCGAAACCCTTGTCCAGTCGCCGCGTCTGGCCGCGGTCGAGCCAGACGGTGGCGCGCGTAACGCGCTCGAGAAAGCGGCGGTCGTGCGAGATCAGGATGACGGCCGAGGAAGTTCGGGCAAGCTCCTCTTCCAGCCATTCGATGACTGAAAGATCGAGATGGTTGGTCGGTTCGTCGAGCAGCAGGATGTCGGGTTCGGGCGCCATCACGCGGGCAAGGGCGGCGCGGCGCGCCTCGCCGCCGGAAAGGTCGTTCGGCCGCTCCTCGCCGGTCAGCCCGAGATGTTCCATCAGATAGGTCGCGCGATGCGGATCGTCGGCCGGACCGAGGCCCGCCTCGACATAGGCGCGCACGTCGGCGAAGCCGTCCATGTCGGGCATCTGCGGCAGATAGCGGACCGTGGCCGAGGGCTGGCGGAACACTTCGCCGTCCTGCGGCTCGATCATTCCGGCTGCGATCTTGAGCAGGGTCGACTTGCCCGAGCCGTTGCGGCCGACCAATGCGATCTTCTCGCCGGCGGATGCGCTGAGCGCCGCGCCGTCTAGCAGCGGAGTGCCGCCGAAGGACAGTTTAATGCCGTCGAGGTTGAGAAGTGGCGGCGCCATCTGGAAATGTCAGCTTTCAGGAAGAGGGTAGGGGTGGGCCAGAAGCAGCGCGCGGCCACGCTCCAGCGCGATGCCAAGCTGCCCTTTGACCTCGTTTGATATAGTGAGCGAGGAGCCGAACGCCACCTCGACGCGGTCGAGCGGCCATTTGGCGCCCGTGACCGTCAGGCCGGACAGATCGGAGAAGCCGAGCACCGAAAACAAGGTGCCGTCGGCATAGTCGAAACCGGCGCTGCCCGGCAGGACGGGGACGCCTTCCTGCGCCCCGCTGGTCAGCAGTATCGTCGTACCCGCTTCGGCGAGCCGAAGCCCGAGCGCCAGATGCAGGAAGGCATGGTCGGCGCGCTTGCCGCCGAAGGCTCCGGCCAGCACCAGGCTGGTGGCGCCGCGCTGGAGCGCTTCGGCTATGGCGAGCTCGCCATCGGTCATGTCCTTCTCGGCCGGGAATACCTTGCGCGGAACGGCGGCTAGGTCCTTTGGGAGGTTCGCCGGCACCGAGTCGAAATCGCCGACCCAGATCTCCGGCAGCAGTCCGAGCATGCGTGCATGGCCGATGCCGGCGTCGGCGGCGATGACGCGCGAACCCTCGATCTGGCGTTCGAGCCGGGGCGTGCGGATAAGCTCGCCGCCAAGCAGGATGGTGAATGTGCCCATGGCCGTCGCCCTTACCAGCCCTCCAAGCGAAACGGAAGCCGGATGGCCCCAGGTTCGGTTGCGAGCCTGCTGCCGGGAACATTAGCTGCCCGGCAAACTTCCGCTTGCGCGCCGCTTCGGCCGGGCCTATCTGTCGAAACGCTCTAACGGGGTGCCGGACGTGATCCGGCTGAGAGGCGATCAAGCCAACCCGCTGAACCTGATCCGGTTTGTACCGGCGGAGGGATTAGACGTTTCGGACCATCCGACGCCTCAATTCCTTGTCACTCGAACGAAGGAGGCGCCGATGCGCTCGATATTGTCACGTCTGATACTGGCAACAGGCTTAGTTTCGCTGCTGGCGGGCGTTGCGCCCGCCGAGGCGAAGGACAGGCTCACCGTCTACACCTATGAAAGCTTCACCGCCGACTGGGGTCCCGGTCCCGCGGTGAAGAAGGAATTCGAGGCCGAATGCGGCTGCGATCTCGAATTCGTCTCGGTGGCCGACGGCGTTGCGTTGCTCAACCGCGTCAAGCTCGAAGGCGCCGGCACCAAGGCCGATATCGTGCTCGGCCTCGACACCAACCTGACGGCGGACGCCAAGGCGAGCGGCCTGTTCGCGCCGCATGGCGAAGTGGCCGGCATCAACGTGCCCGGCGGCTGGAGCGACGACACGTTCGTGCCTTTCGACTATGGCTATTTCGCCGTCGTCTATGACACGGAGAAGCTAAAAGTCCCGCCGAAGAGCCTGAAGGAGTTGGTCGAGGATACCGGCACGGACAAGATCGTCATCCAGGATCCGCGCACCTCGACGCCTGGCCTCGGGCTGCTTTTGTGGGTGAAGTCGGTCTATGGCGACAAGGCGCCGGAAGCCTGGGCCAAGCTCAAGCCGAAGGTCCTGACGGTGACGCCCGGCTGGAGCGAGGCCTACGGCCTGTTCACCAAGGGCGAGGCGCCGATGGTGCTGTCCTACACCACATCGCCGGCCTACCACATGGTGGCCGAGAACACCGAGCGCTACCAGGCAGCCTCCTTCGAGGAAGGCGAGTACCTGCAGATCGAGGTGGCCGGCATCACCACGACGGGGGCGAAGAACCCGCTGGCGCAAAAGTTTATCGCCTTCATGACCGGGCCGAAATTCCAGGACATCATCCCGGAAACCAACTGGATGTTCCCGGCGGGCAAGACCGACAAGCCGCTCAACCCGGCCTTCGACAAACTGGTCAAGCCGACCAAGACCTTGCTGTTCAGCCCGGAGGAAGTCGCCGCCAACCGCAAGGCCTGGGTGGATGAGTGGCTGGCTGTGATGAGCAAGTAGATTTTCGATGCTTGCGCCAAGGCCCCCCTCTCTGTCCTGCCGGACATCTCCCCCTCAAGGGGGGAGATTGGCAGCTTTGGCGCCTTGCTCAATCCTGCGGCATTGGAGATTGGCGAAAGCCCGCGTGACGTCTGATCTCCCCCCTAGAGGGGGAGATGGCCGGCAGGCCAGAGAGGGGCGCGAAGGAACGCGGCGCCCGCTAGCTCGAACCCAAAGGGTGCAGCGTGCAACCCACGCCGCGCCCTGACTCCCGCATCACCGCCGGCATTGCCGCACTCGCGGCCATCGCCATCCTCATCGGCGGCGCTTTCGCCGGCCTCGCCCTCGAAGGCATGCAGGATCTCTCCGGCGCCGCCGCCGCCTTCGACGGCTATCTCCTGCGCGTCGCCCGCTTCACGCTCTGGCAAGCGGCTCTGTCGACGCTCTTATCGGTCGCGCCGGCGCTGCTGGTCGCGCGCGCCCTGTCGCGACATCCGGCCTTTCCCGGCCGTCGACTGATCCTGCAGCTGTTTACCGTGCCGCTGGCCTTGCCGGCGATCGTCGCCGCGCTCGGTATCCTGGCGCTCTATGGTCGCGCCGGGTACTTTGCCGGCGCTTTCGCCAGGCTCGGCGGCGGGGATTGGCCGGGGATCTACGGCCTCTCCGGCATCCTGGTCGCGCATGTCTTCTTCAACCTGCCGCTAGCCACGCGCCTCTTCCTCGAGGCGCTGGGCACCATTCCCGCCGACCAGTGGCGGCTGGCGAGCCAGCTCGGCATGGGCGCCCGGCCGGCCTTCCGGCTGATCGAATGGCCGGTGCTGCGCGCGGCCCTGCCGGGGATTGCCGGGCTGGTCTTCATGCTCTGCATCACCTCCTTCACCATCATATTGACGCTGGGCGGGGGGCCGGCCGCGACGACGCTGGAGGTCGCCATCTACCAGGCGCTGCGCTTCGATTTCGATCCCGCGCGCGCCGTGGTGTTGACGCTGCTGCAGATCGCACTCACCTTTGTCGTGGTCGTCGCGCTCACGCGGCTCGGCGCCAACACGGTCGGCGACGCCAACCTGCCGGTGGTATCGCGCCGCTACCTTTCGGTGGGCCGGATCGAAAGTGTGCTGAACGTCGGCCTCATCGTGCTTGCCCTGCTGTTCGTCGCCGGACCGATGCTTGCGACCGTGCTTTCAGGCTTTCAGGCCGATCTCGGCCGGCTGGCGGGTGAAGCGGCGGTGCGCCGCGCGACGCTGACCAGCGCGGGCCTCGCTTTGCTTGCGGCGCTGCTCGGCGTGACGTTGTCGCTGGCGCTGATCGCGGCGCGGCGCGCGCTGGCCCTGCGGCGCCGGGCGGGCGGCGCCATGGGCCTGCTCGAACACGCCGCCGACACCGGTGCCGGCTTCGTGCTCGTCGTGCCTCCGATCGTGCTTGGCGCAGGCTGGTTCCTGGCGCTGCGCCACGTCACCGATGTCTTTGCCGTCGCGCCAGTCATGGTCGTCGCCGTCAACGCGGTGATGGCGATGCCCTTTGCCATCCGCGCCATTCGTCCCGCCTATGACGCGGCGAGCGAGCGCCACGAGCGCCTTTGCGTGGCGCTCGGCATATCCGGCTGGACCAGGCTCAGCCTGATCGACTGGCCGTCGCTCAGACGGCCCCTGGCCACCGGCTTCGCCTTCGCCATGGCGCTGTCGCTCGGCGATCTCGGCGTGATCGCGCTGTTCGGCAGCGATTCCGTGCAGACCTTGCCCTATCTGCTTTTGGCGCGCATGGGCAGCTACCGGACAGCCGACGCCGCGGGACTTGCCTTGCTGCTCGGCCTGGTCTGCCTGATGCTGGTGTTTGCCGCCGACTGGCTGGGGCGGGAAGGAAAGTCATGACGACCATGGACGGCACCGCCACGCAAAAGGGCCTCACCGTCGCCCTGGATGGCGTCTCGTTCAGCTATGGCGAGGCCTCCTTCCGCTTCGACGCCGAATTCGAGGCCGGCAGGATCACCGCCATCATGGGGCCGAGCGGCTCCGGCAAGTCGACGCTACTCAATCTGATAGCCGGCTTCGAAACGCCCGATGCGGGCAAGGTGCTGATCGCCGGCGTCGATCTCGGCGACACACCGCCTTCGGCGCGGCCGGTGTCGATGGTGTTCCAGGAAAACAACTTGTTTGCGCATCTTTCCGTGGAAGCCAATGTCGGGCTCGGCCGCTCGCCGTCGCTGAAACTCGGCGACGCCGATCGCGCCGCCGTCACCAAGGCGCTGGCGCGGGTTGGCCTTGCCGGCAAGGAAAAGCGGCTGCCGCGCGAGCTATCCGGCGGCGAGCGGCAGCGCGTGGCGCTGGCGAGGGTGCTGCTGCGCGACCGGCCCGTCTTGCTGCTCGACGAACCTTTCGCATCGCTCGGCCCGGCGTTGCGCGACGACATGCTAGACCTTATGGCCGGCATCCATGCCGAGCGCGAAATGACGGTGCTGTTCGTCACCCATCAGCCGGAAGATGCGCGCCGCATCGGCCAGGACGTGGCATTTCTCGACGAAGGCACGATCGCGGCAATTGGGCCGGCCGACGATTTCTTCGACCGGTCTGGACCGGACGCCTTCCGGCGCTATATCGGCGATCGAGGCGGCACCGTTGCCGGATCACAACACATTGCCCGGAAGCGGACATAATTTACGGCCAAACCGGCAACGGGCGATCCGGCGTTTGCTTGCCTTGTCCGGGGGAGTGTGGCTAGGTCCGGCCATGCTGGTCCGGCGGGGCCGTGATTTGCCGAAAGATTTCGAAAGGAAGCCGATCTGTCGACCGGCGCTGAGAAGGTTTGGATGAGGCCGCTGGCACGATTTTTCGCGTTGGCGGGCGTTGCCGTGGCGCTGGCCAGCTGCCAGATGTTCACGCCGCCGGACGTGCAGGAAAGCGGCTTCCAGCCTTCCGACAAGCCGATCACCGTCGACAATGTGGTCGCCAACGCCAAGCTCGCCGAAATGGCGAAAGCGCAGCATCCGCGCATTCTTGCCACTTATGGCGGCGAATATTCCGACCCCAGGCTCGAGCGCATGGTTGCCAAGGTCGTCGGCAATCTCACCGTGGTGTCGGCCAACCCGACCCAGACCTATCGCATTACCATCCTCAACTCGCCCAACGTCAACGCCTTCGCGCTGCCGGGCGGTTATCTCTATGTGACGCGCGGCCTGCTGGCGCTGGCCAACGATTCCTCCGAGCTTGCCGCCGTCATCGCGCATGAGATGGGCCACGTCACCGCGAATCATGGCTTGCAGCGGCAGCAGCTCGAGGCCGAGGAGGGCCTGGCGACCAAGGTGGTTTCCGATGTGCTCGGCGACAGCCCGACCGCCAAGGCTGCGCTCATCCGCGGCAAGCTTCGGCTCGCGCAATTCTCGCGCAACCAGGAGCTGCAGGCCGACGCCATCGGCATCAAGTCGATCGGCGAGGCGGGCTACGATCCCTATGCCGCCGGCCGCTTCCTGCAGTCGATGTCGGCCTATACCGATTTCCGCTCGGTGAGCGGCGCAACCGACGCCAGCCTCGACTTCCTGGCGACGCACCCCAACACGCCGCAGCGCATCGAGCTGGCGCAGCGTCTTGCGCGCAATTTCGGCCCGCCCGGCTTCGGCACGCGCGACCGCGACGCTTTCCTCGCAGGCATAGACGGCCTGCTTTACGGCGACACGCCCGAGGAAGGCTATGTGCGCGGCCAGACCTTCATGCATCCCAATCTCGGTGTCTCCTTCACCGTGCCGGACGGTTTCGTCATCGACAATTCGGCGGCCGCCGTCACCGCGACCGGGCCGGGCGACATCGCCATCCGTTTCGACGGCGTGGCGATCGATAAGTCGGTGTCGCTCACCGACTACATCCGCAGCGGTTGGGTGGCCGGTCTCGAGGACGCCAGCGTGCGCCAGGAGACGATCAACGGCAACGATGCGGCGATGGCGCATGCCACCGCGCAAGGCTGGCAGTTCGATATCGCGGTGATCCGCGCCGGCGGACAGGTCTACAGGCTGCTGACGGCCGCGCCCTCGGCCAGCACCGCGCTGGACCCGGTCGCGCGCTCGGTCAGCGGTTCGTTCCGTGTGCTGAGTCCAGCCGAGAAGGCGGCGCTGAAGCCGCTGCATATCAGGGTCGTCACTGTCCAGGCCGGCCAGACCATGGGCTCGCTCGCAGCGCAGATGGTCGGCGTCGACCGCAAGCTCGATCTCTTCCGCGTGCTCAACGCCATGTCGCCCGGCGCGACGGTGTCGTCCGGCGACAAGGTCAAGATCGTCACCGATAGGTAGGACAGCCCGTCGGGGCGGCTTGCGGCCGCGACCTGGGTCGACGCTTCGGCCGATCCCAGGTTTTTGTCGCCGCCACCATCACAAGTCAGCACTGCCACTGGTGCTGTCGCCGGTGTTCCTGCTGGGTTGATCGGAATGATCGCCGCCATTGCCGCGCCAGGGCGCTGGTTCGATTGGTGCCAAAGGGGCCTTTGGCGTGTTCGGCGGCGGCGGCGCAGGGGTGCGGACCACTTTTACCTTCGTGACCACTTTCGTGACAACCTTGGGCTTGCACACGGCGACTGTCTGGGTGCTCCACTTCGGCGGAAGCCCAAGAATACCCATCGAATATACCTCTTGCCGCTCCATGCCTGCCCTGAGGAAAGCCAAGGCGCGGGCCGGGTCGGCGGGCACGCCGTTGCGGCCTTCCTGGAAGATCAGAGCAAGCTCCTTCATGGCGTCGACATGCCCCATCGCCGCTGCCTGGAGCAGCAGGTCCAGTCCCTTGCCGGTGTCGCGCTCGACACCGAGGCCATTGAACAAGGCTCGTCCCCAGGCGGCCATGGCGTAGGGGTCTCCCTTATCGGCCGCGGTCGAATAGAGGCCGTTCGCCTTCGATGTGTCGACAGCCGATCCGGACGAGGCGATGGAGCCGAGCGCGAACAGGGCGCGGATATGTCCCTTGTCCGCGGCCTCCTGGATCGCTTGCCTGGCTTCGTCGATCCTGCCCGACGCCAGCAGCACCCGCCCCAGCTCGTAACGGAAGCGCGCAATGTCGGGGTAGGACTTCACCGCCGCCTCGCAGGTCTCGACAGCCCCGCCGCCGATCTCGTTCGGCAACCGGCCCGAGACGACGCCCTGCAGGTCGAGCGGCTCGCCGGCAGCCTGGTCGCAAGGGTCTACGTCCGGCGACAGTTTCACCGTCGCCTGCTTGGCTGCGTTGCCCACGCGAATCTCGAAGCCGACTTCGACGGGAGCGGCCGAACCGATCTGCGGCTCGTAGCGCAGATTGTCGACCTCGGCGGCCATCAGGCTCGATTGCGGCGACAGGACGCGATCCGGCAGGGACAGCGTTCCGGTCGCCGGGTAGCTCGCAAGCTTGAGGCTGATCGAGGCATCCTTGGCTGGAAGATCGAGCTTCAGCGGAACCGGACCGACGCCGACCGGGACGCGGATGTCGCGACTTCCAATCGCTTCGGCGGCATCGGCGACCTGGATTCCGCGCTCCGTCACCTGCTGGTTCTGCTGCGCGTCGAGCGGCGGCGGCGCTGGTTGCTCCGCCCCACGCATCAGCACGACATCGTCGATGAGCGAGGAGTTCTCCCACGGAACCTGCTTGCCGTTGGTGGCCTTGACCACGTCGCGGCGCACGGCCGCCATGACAGAGCGTATCTCCTGGTCCGGCGCCAGCGCGCGGCGCGAGAAGGATGACGAGAACGGGCTGAGGTCGCCGGACCCGTCATAGGCGACTGCACCCGGCTCGGTGGCAAAGGCAATCAGCGTGTTCTGCGACCCTGTCACCTGCGCAAGCCCGCTGCCGCCGGCGACGATCAATTGGTCGCGCAGCCAATAGTCCTTGCGCGGGAAGGGATTGTTGCGACAGGCGTCGAGGATGATCATCTGGACTTTCGATCTCGACCGCAGTTGCCGCAATATGTCGTCGACCTTGATGGCCTGGACTTCCATGTCGGCCGCATCTTTCAACGACGCATCGACCGGGATCAGGAAATTCTCGCCGCCGATCTGGAAGCCGTGGCCCGAATAGTAGACGACCGCGAGATCGGCGCCGTCTGCCGCCGCCAGATAGTTGCGGAACCGCTCTTCGAACTGAAGCCGGGTCAGGTCCTTGGCCGCGAACACCTCGAAGCCGGCCAGCCGGAATGTCTTCGATACATCCTCTGCGTCCTTGTCCGGGTTCTTGAGCGCCGGGATTTCGCGGTATTCGGAATTGCCGATCACAAGGGCGACCCTTCGATCGGCACGAGCGTCCAGCGTCGTAAAGGCCACGAGGACCAGGGCCGCAAGGAACATACAGCATCGCAGCATGGCAATCCCCCATCTGTTGGCATCTGGAGGCTTCAAAGAGGCCAATTGCGACGCAATGGTCTGTTAAAGACCTCACAATCCAGAAGTATGGATGAAGGAAAATTGCCTCGATGGCGATATTTTCTTATTTACTAAATAACTTATTGTCGAATTCGAGCGCTCATTAGCTCAGGCGGCTTCCGCCAGGAATTCCGGATTCTGTTTTACCAGCGCCAGCTTCAACTTTTCCATGGCGCGGGCTTCGATCTGGCGGACGCGCTCCTTGGAGATGCCGAGCTGTTCGCCAAGCGCTTCCAGCGTGGCGCCGTCGTCGCTCAGCCTGCGCTCCTCGATGATGCGAAGCTCGCGGGCGTTGAGAGCGCCGAGCGCGCTCTTCAGCCAGACGGCCCGGCGCTGGATGTCGATCCGGTCGCCGACGATCTCGTCGGGGAGCGGGTCTTCGGAGACCAGGAAATCCATCCGCTCGGCGGCACCGTTCTCGTCGGCCAAAGGCGCGTTGAGCGAACTGTCGGGCGAGGAGAGGCGTGAATCCATCATCGCCACGTCGGCTTCCGGAACGCCGAGTGCGGCCGAGACCTCGCGATAGAGCGTTGCATTGGAGAGCGGCTCGGCGCCGTTGGCAAGGCGGGCGCGCAAACGCCGCAGGTTGAAGAACAGCGCCTTCTGCGCCGAACTGGTGCCGCCGCGCACGATCGACCAGTTGCGCAGGATGTAGTCCTGCATGGAGGCACGGATCCACCACGTGGCATAAGTCGAGAAACGCACTTCGCGTGCGGGCTCGAAACGGGCGGCCGCCTCGAGCAGGCCGACATGGCCCTCCTGGATAAGGTCGCCGAGCGGCAGGCCGTAATGGCGGAATTTCGAGGCCATGGAGATGACCAGGCGCATATGGGCGACGGTGATCCTGTGCAGCGCGTGCTGGTCGTTCTCTTCCTTCCAGCGGAGCGCAAGCACATGCTCCTCGTCGCGCTCGAGATAGGGAGCCTTCATTGCCGCCCGGACCAGTGTCCGTCCTGCCGCGTCCTCGATCATGCCGGCTCCTTTTGGCGGTGATTGCGCTTATGGCGGTTGAAAAGACGCCGCCGCGCCCTACAACAGCCATGCAACGTGTCAGGCGCATCGATGGTTCCGCCGCCCGAGGGGGGCAAATGTTGCCAGCGGGAACATTTTGTTATCGGCTTGTTATCGGCCCGGAAGTGCCGCTGGTGGATTATTGAGCGGTTTTGAGAATCAGATTTCTGGCAGAGCCGATATTTGAAATCTGGTTCCTTATTTAGCAGCCTTCTATCTGTCAGTTTCCGGCTCTCACAATCGTGCCGGGGCACCGGTCAAAACGGGATCACATAAAAATGAAATGGCTCAAATCGCTCCTCGTCGTCGGAACGCTGCAGGTTCTGGCGATCACCGCCGGTCATGCCGGCGCCAATCTCGACCAGATCAAGCAGGCCGGCGTCATCAAGGTCGGCACCGAAGGCACCTACGCGCCCTTCACCTATCATGACGAGTCCAACGCGCTGGTCGGCTTCGACGTCGAGATCGCCAAGGCCATCGGCGACAAGCTCGGCGTCAAGGTCGAGTTCCTCGAAGGCAAGTGGGACGGGCTGATCGCCGGCCTCGACGCCAACCGCTACGACGCCGTCATCAACGAGGTCGGCATCACCGACGCGCGCAAGGCCAAGTATGATTTCTCCGATCCCTACATCGCCTCGAAAGCGGTGCTGATCGTGCGCGGCGACAACACCGACATCAAGACCTTCGCCGACCTCAAGGGCAAGAAGTCGGCGCAGTCGCTGACCTCCAACTTCGGCAAGCTCGCCGAGTCGAACGGCGCCGAGCTCGTCGGCACCGACGGCTTCGACCAGTCGATCCAGCTGCTGCTTACCGGCCGCGCCGATGCCACGATCAACGACAGCCTCTCCTTCCTCGATTTCAAGAAGCACAAGCCGGACGCCAATGTGAAGATCGCCGCGCAGGAAGAGAATGCCGATTACTCGGGCGTCATCGTGCGCAAGGGCGATCCGGAGCTGGTCGCGGCCATCAACAAGGCGCTGGCCGACATCAAGGCCGACGGCACCTACCAGAAGATCGCCGACAAATATTTCGGCCAGGACGTTTCGAAGTAAGGCAATCGTCAGTTTCTTCGGATACCGGGGGGCCGTCAATGACGGCCCGCCATTTCTTGCATGGTATCCATGGGGGCCGTCAAAGACGGCCCGTCATTTCACACGATATTCATGCGCCGCCGTCTTTGACGGCCCGCCGGTTTTTGCATGATAGTCAGTCCATACGGGGGAACGCGCCGCCGTATCTGGATGGGAGAAGCGCGCCGTGCCGCACTGGCTGCAATTGATGCTGGACTCTCTGCCGACGCTGTTGTGGGCGGCGCTGATCTTTACCGTGCCGCTGACGCTCCTGTCCTTCGCGCTCGGGCTCATCGCCGGACTGGCGACGGCGCTGATCCGGCTGTTCGGTCCGAAGCCGCTGGTCGCGCTGGTGCGCTTCTATGTCTGGATCTTTCGCGGCACGCCGCTGCTCGTGCAACTGTTCCTGATCTTCTACGGCCTGCCGTCGGTCGGCATCCTGCTCGATGCCTTTCCCGCCGCGCTGATCGGCTTCACGCTCAACATCGGCGCCTATACGTCGGAGATCATCCGCGCCGTCATCGGCTCGGTGCCGAAGGGCCAGTGGGAGGCGTCCTATTCGATCGGCATGACCTGGAGCCAGGCGATGCGGCGCACGATCCTGCCGCAGGCCGGCCGCGTCGCGGTGCCGCCGCTGTCCAACACCTTCATCTCGCTGGTCAAGGATACCTCGCTCGCCGCGGCGATCACGGTGCCCGAGATGTTCCAGGCCGCGCAGCGCATCGTCGCCACCAGCTATGAACCGCTGATCCTCTATGTCGAGGCTGCGGCGCTCTATCTCGCGTTGAGCTCGGTGCTGTCGGCGCTGCAGGCGCGGCTGGAGGTGCGGCTCAACCGCTATGGCGGGTTCCTGGAGGCCAACGCATGATCGGCCTCACCAACATCGAAAAGCGCTTCGGCGACAATCTGGTGCTGAAAGGCGTAACCGTCAGCCTGGACGAGGGCAGCGTGACGGCGCTGGTCGGTCCTTCCGGCGGCGGCAAAAGCACGCTGCTGCGCTGCATCAACCTGTTGGAGATCCCGACCTCCGGTTCCTTGCGCATCGGCGACGAGACGATTGCGTTCCAACCGGGCGGCAAGGTGCCGTCCAAGGACATCCAGCGCATCCGCCTGCAAACCGGCATGGTGTTCCAGAATTTCCAGCTCTTCCCGCACCGCACGGCGATCGAGAATGTCATGGAGGGGCTGGTGACGGTGCTGAAGTGGCCAGAGCCAAAGGCGCGCGAGCGGGCGATGGCGCTGCTCGAAAAGGTTGGCATGGCGCACAAGGCCGACGCCTGGCCGGCGACGCTGTCGGGTGGCCAGCAGCAGCGCGTGGCGATCGCCCGGGCGCTGGCGCCGTCGCCGCGCGTGCTGCTGTGCGACGAGCCGACCTCGGCGCTCGACCCGGAACTCGCGCAGGAAGTGGTCGACGTGCTTGGGCAACTGGCCCGAGAAGGCACGACCATGGTGATGGCCACGCATGACCTGCGGCTCGCCTCCAAGATCGCGCAGGAAGTCGTCTTCCTCGATGCCGGTTCGATCGTCGAGAAAGGCCCGGCCTCGGTCGTGTTCGACAATCCGGAGCGCGAGCGGACGAAACGCTTCATCGCCTCGCTGCGGCAGGAGGAAGCGCAGAAGGAAGCTGGCGGCTAAAGCAGGTCGCGTGAAAAAGGATTCACGCAACCTGCTTTAAGTCTTTGATCTTAAGCATGTCTTTGTCCCGAAACCGGGACCACTTTCGGGAGACATGCTTTAAGCTCCTACCTCCCCCTTGTGGGAAGCCAATCGCCGTATGCGAGGGTCCCAGAAACAAAAAACCCGGCGCAAGGCCGGGTTCTTCGTGCAGAAAAGCAGAAAAGCTCAGGCAGCTTCTTCCTGTTCGGATTCCTCGTTGTCGGCCTTGGCGCCGCGCTTCGGACCCTTGTTGAGGTTGACCTCGATGAGGCGAACCGCCTCCGTCTCCGACATGCGGTTCACCGCGGCGATCTCGCGGGCCATACGGTCGAGCGCGGCTTCATACAGCTGACGCTCGGAGTAGGACTGCTCCGGCTGGTTGTCGGCGCGATAGAGGTCGCGCACCACTTCCGAGATCGAGATCAGGTCGCCGGAATTGATCTTGGCATCATATTCCTGGGCGCGGCGCGACCACATGGTGCGCTTGATGCGGGCGCGGCCCTGCACGACCTTCAGCGCGCGGTCGACATAGTCCTCTTCCGACAGCTTGCGCATGCCGATCGAGGTCGCCTTGGCGACCGGAACCTTCAGCCGCATCTTGTCCTTCTGGAAATCGATGACGAACAGTTCCAGCTTGTGACCCGCAACTTCCTGCTCGTCGATCGCCACGATCTGGCCGACGCCGTGCGCCGGATAGACGATGAACTCGCCGGTCTTGAACCCGTGGCGGGCCGCGCTGGACTTCTTCTGTGGGGTGACCGTTGCCATTACGCCCTGAACTCCTTAGTTGTGCAGCCGGCATCATGCCGGCTCGAACCGATGGGGTCGGCGATAGCCGACCATTAGCCGCGCAACAGGATGAGCCCACCGGAAAAGCAGGGACCGGCATATCGCACAAATGCGACCGCCTGCCCCAGATCGCTCTGGTCCGGATCTAGAAGCTCACCTTTCAGTGATTTGGGGCGTTAGCGCCATAAATCGACGTTGTGTCACCGGCATGTTTCGCTGATGTAACACAAAAAGTCGGAAGAATCAAGGTTTTGCTGCGTTCGCTAACGCCAAACGGGGTCGCTGCCTGTCAAGACAGCAATTGTATCGGTCTCGTTACGCCGCGTCATGCCGGCGTTGCCGGCGCCAGCATCAATCGCCTTCGCCAGGCTCCGGCGAAAAATATTTCTCGAACTTCCCGGCCTCGCCATCGAAGGTCTTGGCGTCTGCCGGCGGTTCTTTCTTGGCGGTGATGTTTGGCCATTTCTCGGCGTATTCGGAATTGACCTGCAACCATTTGTCGAGGCCGCCCTCGGTGTCCGGCTTGATCGCGTCGGCCGGGCATTCGGGCTCGCACACGCCGCAGTCGATGCACTCGTCAGGGTGAATGACGAGCATGTTCTCGCCTTCGTAGAAACAGTCGACCGGACAGACCTCGATGCAGTCCATGTATTTGCATTTGATGCAATTGTCGGTCACGACATAGGTCATTGCAGGCTCCGGAACGTCCCGATTTGCTCGGCTTTTTCAGGTTGAGGTAACGCCTTTGCCGGCTGCTTGCAAGGGCAGGGCATTTGTGTGCGGCCGGCATCGGGAAATGGAATTCCAGCGGTCTCGCCGGTTGCGGTCCGGCTGGCCCAATTCAATCATCGCCGAGCAGACGGTCAGTCTGCCGCCGCTCGCGTTTGGTCGGACGCCCGCTGCCGGCCTCGCGCAGGGCCGGAATGGCGTCCGGAACCGCCTCGCCCTTGGGTGTCGGCGCCGGCGACATATCCTCGTAAAGCAGCCGCGCTTCGTCGGCCGGACCGCGCCTGGCGCCACAGTTCAGCACTTTCCAGACCAGGATGCGGCCCTCGAGCGTGATGGTCAGCACGTCGCCGGGCTTGACCAGATCCGAGGCCTGCGCTGCTTTGTCGCGATTGATACGGACGCGCCCGGCGACGACGACTTTCGCCGCCAGCGACCGTGATTTCACCGCGCGCGAGAAGAACAGCCATTTGTCGATACGCTGGCGGCCCTCTCCAACCATCGCGACTAGCTTTGTTGGAGCATGATCTTATCCGAAAACCGGTTCCCACTTTTCGCTGACGCGGTCCTTCGGTTCGGGATCATGCTGTCTCTTCGTTGGAGCATGATCTCGCCCGAAAACCGGTTCCCACTTTTCGGGATCATGCTCTAGGCTATTTCTTCAGCTGGTCGCGCAAGGCGGCGAGCTTGGCGAAGGGCGAATCCGGATCGAAGCGCTGCGGACGTTCTTCGCGCGGCTTGCCCTGGAAGGCCGGCTTGCCGCCCGGGGCATTGCCCTTGCCGTCCTGCCTGTTGCCCTTCCAGTCGGGCCGGCCCTCGCGGCGGCCCCCTTCGTGGCGATCCGGGCGCTCGCCTTGCGGCCTGCCTTCGCGCCGGTCGCCGGTCTCCGGTCTCGGCTTGAACTTCGAGCGGTCGAAGCGCGGCTTGCCAGCGCCGTCGCGCTGCTCGCGGCGGCCCTCATGGGCGGGCTTGTCGCCAGGCTGGCCGCTAGCGGCGCCCGCCTGTCCGTCGCGCGCGGGCTGGCCGCCGCGGGGGCGATTGTCGCGACGGTTGTCGTGGCGATGGCGCGGACGCTGATGGTCGAAACGCGCCTGACGCCACAGAAGGACAGGCTTCGGCTCCTCAGCCTCGGCCGGGGTTTCGCCGGTGGCGGCTTCCGTCGTCGTTTCAGTAGGTGCGGTGGCCTCGCTTGCAGTCGGGGTTTCGGTCTGCAAGGACCCGGCCAGAGCCGAGGGCCCGCCTTCCTCCGTCACGGCCTCGCCTGCCGGCTCATCGCTTTGCGCTGCCGGCTCGCTTGCCGCTGCAGCTTCCACGGGAGCCTCCGCTTCCACGGTCTCCTGTCCGGTTGTTTCGCCGACAGGTTCCGCCGCGCTTTCGGTCGAGGTCTCCGTCGCATGGATTTCGGCGCCGGCCGTCTCCGGGCTCTCGACCGACGTTGCCTCGGCCGCGGCTTCGGGGGCTTCCGTCGCTTGCGCAGCACGTGCCGCTTCTTCCGCGGCAAGCTTGGCCGCGGCCGCTTCACGGGCGGCGTCGTCCTGCGCGTCGAGCTTCGCCTTCACCTCGGCGGCCGGCTTTGCCTCGGAGCGATAGCCGAGACCCTTGAGGATCTCTTCCATGTCGTCGGCGGTGGCGCCGAGGATCGACATCATCGGCGGCGTCACCATGAAGGCGTGGCCGTCATAGGCGCCGTCCGGACGCTGGCCGAGGCCGGGCTTCCAGTTGGTCGCCGGGCGGATGAGGTCGGCAAGCCTTTCCAGGATATCGATGCGCACGGCGCGGCGGCCGAGATTGCGGTAGCCGGCGAGCTTGTAGAAGGTCTTGTCGAAGGCCGGGTCGATGACCACCGAGGTGCGGCCCGAGGCCAGCGCATGCACCACGTCGCCGAAGCCAGGCTTGTCCTTGCCGTCGTTCTTCAGCGCCCAGAGCAAGGTCACCAGGCCGGCCGGCGCCGGCTTGATCAGCGCAGGCACGAAGACATGGTAGGCGCCGAAGCGGACGCCGAGGCGGCGCAGCGCCGCGCGGCCTTCCTGGTCGAGAGATTTCATCTCCTCCGCGATGTCGCGGCGGTTGATCAGGCCGAAATGCTCGACCAGCTGGAAGGCGATGCCGCGCGCGATGCCGGTGAGCTGGTCGGCATTCTTCAGATCGACCAGCGGCTTCAAGAGCGACTCGATCTGGAAATTGACGAAACGCTCGGCGCGCGCCGCCACCTTGTCGCGGGCAGGGCCAGTCAGCTGCTCGTCTGCAAGCAACACCAGGCGCGGCTTCAGCGCCTCGTCGCCGGCGACCAGCGTGCCGATCGGCGCGCCGATCCAGCGCAAGATGCCGTCCGAGCCCAAGGCCAGGTCGCCATTGGCGCAGGCGGCAAAGCGCTCGGCGCGCGCGTCGAACTCGGCCGCGAGCGCCTTCTGGGCGGCGGTACGCACCGCCTTGGCGTCCTCGCCGCCGGCGCTCTGGTCGGCGGTGAAGCGGAACCCTTGCAACTCGCCGACATGATGGCCTTCGACGAGGACGGTTCCGGTAGGGCTGATTTCGGCTTCAGGCATGGTATTTTCTCTAAGGCGCCGCATGAGGACGGAAGTCCTGCGGTCTACGAAGCGTTTCGTCAACCGCTCATGCAGCGCATCCGACAATCTGTCTTCGATTTCGCGCGTCTTTTCCTGCCAGTGTAGCTGATCGGCCAGCCAGCCGGGGCGGTTGGAGACGAAAGTCCAGGTGCGGATCTGCGCGATCCGGTGCGAGAGCGTGTCGATATCGCCTTCCGTCGTGTCGGCGCGCCGCACCTGCTCGGCCATGTAATTCTCATCGACATGGCCATGACGAGCAAGGTCCATATAGATGGAGGCGATGAGGTCGGCATGCTGCGCCGGCGCGATCTTGCGGTAGTCGGGGAGCGCGCAGGCCTCCCACAGCAGCGCCACGCGCTCCTTGCCGGTGGCCAAGGCGCGGATATCGCCGTCGCGCGACAGATGCTCCAGCGCCTGCGCGTCCACGGCCGGCAGCGCGCGGGTCAGCCCTTCGACCGGTGCATTGGTCTCGATCGAGCGTTTCAGCGCATCGAGGCTGGAAAAGTCGAAATCCGCGGTGCGCCATTGCAGCACCTTCACCGGGTCGAAGTCGTGCCCCTCGACCTTGGCGACCAGATCCTCGTCGAACGGATCGACCTGGCCGGTGACGCCGAACGTGCCGTCGCGCAGGTGCCGGCCGGCGCGGCCCGCGATCTGGCCAAGCTCGGCCGCGGTCAGGTTGCGGTATTGGTAGCCGTCGAATTTGCGGTTCTGGGCAAAGGCGACATGGTCGAGGTCGAGGTTCAGCCCCATGCCGATGGCGTCGGTGGCGATGAGATAGTCGACGTCGCCGGACTGGAAGATCTCGACCTGCGCGTTGCGGGTGCGCGGCGAAAGCGCGCCAAGCACGACGGCAGCACCGCCCTGCTGGCGGCGGATCAGTTCTGCGATGGCATAGACCTCGTCGGCGGAGAAAGCGACGATCGCCGTGCGCCGCGGCAGCCGGGTGAGCTTCTTCGAGCCGGCATAGGCAAGGTGCGACAGCCGCGGCCGCGTCACCACCGACACACCCTTCAGCAGCTTCTGCAGGATGCCGTGCATGGTGGCGGCGCCCAGAAGCAGCGTCTCCTGGCGGCCGCGCAGATGCAGGATGCGATCGGTGAAGATATGGCCGCGCTCGAGATCGCCGGCGAGCTGCACCTCGTCGATGGCGACGAAGGCGGCGTCGGTCTCGCGCGGCATCGCCTCGACGGTGCAGACGGAATATTTCGCGCCGGCGGGCACGATCTTCTCCTCGCCGGTGATCAGCGCCACCTTGTGGGCGCCGACCTTCTCGCAGACACGGGCATAGACCTCGCGAGCAAGCAGTCTCAGCGGCAGGCCGATGATGCCGGTCTCGTGCGCGACCATGCGCTCGATGGCGAGATGGGTCTTGCCGGTGTTGGTGGGCCCTAGCACGGCCGTCACGTCGCGGCCTGAAAGGATCAGCGGCTGGGAATGTTTCGGCTGGATGTTCATCGGCTCGGAAATAAGGTTTCTGCCGCTTGTAGTCTGAAGCACGGCGATGCCGCCGCGTGTGACAGGCGACACATAGGGACTTCGGGCGTGAAGCGAAAGCGGAATGTTCCTTTGGAGACAGGCGAGGCAGGCCGGGGCGTTCAAAATCGGCTGCTTGTTAACGGCTGGAACGAGTCTGGAACGAATCAGCGACGAATCGCTGACTCGTTCTGATTCAGGTTTTGTTCACGGCTATATGTGGATTTTTTGACGCTGAGTCTCACCACATGCTGAATCGGGCAATTGGCCCGATTCATGCTTGACCGCCGCTGGACCCGAGCGGTCGTTAACTTTTGCCGGCGAGCCGCCGCGGTCGACTCTAGGGACGCTCGCAAGGTTATGAAATTGTTGATTTTTCTTAACGGCATTTAACGATTTCGGTAATGTTTTGGCGCTCCGCCATTAACTTTTCGGCCAAAGCCAGAACGAATCGGCGACGAATCAGAGATGCGCGAAGTTTCCCGGTTTGTTCACCCCTAGATATGGTGTTATCCACAGCTTGCCCACCGAGGATTCACAGCTTGTGAGAGGGGTTGCGCACAGGGCGTGGCCGGGGCCGTTAACTTTTGCGTGCCGGATTGAGGCACGGTGTCGCGCCGGGCTTGCCGGCGGGCGAAAAAGGCGGCTCCGTTGCCGGAGCCGCCTTGGTGTCGTGCGTATCAGACGAAGTACTGGCCGCCATTGGCGGTGATGGTCGAGCCGGTGATGAAGCCGGCCTCGTCGGAAGCCAGAAAGACGACGCAGCGCGCGATCTCTTCCGGTTCGCCGAGGCGGCCGACCGGGATCTGCGGGATGATGCGCTCGTTGAGCACCTTCTCGTCGATCGCCTTGACCATTTCGGTCGCGATATAGCCGGGGCAGATGACGTTGACGGTGATGCCCGCGCGGGCGCCTTCCTGGGCAAGAGCCTTGCTGAAGCCGATGTCGCCGGCCTTGGCGGCCGAGTAGTTGGCCTGGCCGGCCTGGCCCTTCTGGCCGTTGATCGAGGAAATGGTGACGACGCGGCCGAACTTGCGGTCGCGCATGCCGCTCCACAAAGGATGCGTCATGTTGAAGACGCCGGAGAGGTTGGTGTCGATGACTTCCTTCCACTGCGCGGGCGTCATCTTGTGGAACATGGCGTCGCGGGTGATGCCGGCATTGTTGACCAGCACGGAGACCGGACCGAGATCGGCCTCGACCTGCTTGATGCCGGCGGCGCAGGCCTCGTAGTCGGCGACGGACCATTTGTAGACCGGGATGCCGGTCTCGGCCTTGAATTTCTGTGCCGCCTCGTCATTGCCGGCATAGTTCGCCGCGACCGAATAGCCGGCGTTCTTCAAGGCGACCGATATCGCCGCGCCGATGCCGCGCGACCCGCCCGTGACGATTGTTACCTTGCTCATGCATTCCCTCCCTTTGGTCGGGAGTGAATAGGGAATAGCGAGTAGCGAGTAGGGGTTTGATATCCTGTCGCGCTGACGCCATTCTTCCCTATTCGCTACTCCCTATTCACTACTCACTTCTCTTTCAGAGTGCTTCGACGCACATGGCGACGCCCATGCCGCCGCCGATGCAAAGCGTGGCGAGACCCTTCTTGGCGCCGCGGCGGCGCATCTCGTAGACCAGCGTGTTGAAGACGCGGGCGCCAGACGCGCCGATCGGATGGCCGATGGCGATGGCGCCGCCGTTGACGTTGACGATCGAGGGGTCCCAGCCCATGCCCTTGTTGACGGCGCATGCCTGCGCGGCGAAGGCTTCGTTGGCCTCGACGAGGTCGAGATCCTTGACCGACCAGCCGGCCTTTTCCAGCGCCCGCTTCGAAGCGGGAATGGGCCCCGTGCCCATGATCGCCGGATCGACGCCGGCGGTCGCCCAGGAGGCGATGCGGACCAGCGGGGTGATGCCGCGCCGGGCAGCCTCGGCCTCGGTCATCAGCAGCGCGCCGGCGGCGCCGTCATTGATGCCGGAGGCGTTGGCGGCCGTGACCGTGCCGTCCTTGTCGAAAGCGGGCTTCAGCTTGGTCATGGCGTCGAGCGTCGCGCCGAGACGGATATACTCGTCCTGGTCGACGATGGTGTCACCCTTCTTGCCCTTGATGGTGAAGGCGACGATCTCGTCCTTGAACCTGCCGGCCTTCTGCGCGGCTTCGGCCTTGTTCTGCGAGGCGAGCGCGAACTCGTCCTGGGTTTCGCGGGTGATCTGGAACTGGCGTGCGACGTTCTCGGCGGTGTTGCCCATATGGTAGCCGTTGAAGGCATCCCACAGGCCGTCCTTGATCATGGTGTCGATCATCTTGTAGTCGCCCATCTTGACGCCGGCGCGCAGATGCTCGGCATGCGGCGACAGCGACATCGATTCCTGGCCGCCGGCGACGATCACCTTGGCATCGCCCGTGGCGATCTGCTGCATGCCGAGCGCGATGGCGCGCAGGCCCGAGCCGCAGACCTGGTTGAGGCCCCAGGCGGTGGTCTCCTTCGGCAGGCCGGCGTTGATCGAGGCCTGGCGCGCCGGGTTCTGGCCTTGAGCGGCGGTCAGCACCTGACCGAGGATGACCTCGTCGACTTCCGCCGCCTCGACGCCGGAACGCGCGAGCAATTCCCTGATGACGACGGCGCCGAGCTCATGCGCCGGCGTGGCGGCGAAACTGCCGTTGAAGGAGCCGACCGCGGTGCGGGCGGCGCTGGCGACGACGATTGAATTGGAAGCGGACATTTTCTTCTCCAGACTTCGAGGTGGCGTATTTTCGAGATCGCTTTAGGACTTTCTTGCCCGTTCGAAACCCTGAGTCAAACCGGAAATGGGCATGACCGCCATGCGCGGCAAGCAGAGCGCGCGCCAGTCGCGGTAACGTGAGGTCGGCAATGCGGCGGATTTTGCAATGGCTGTGCAGCATTAATTGATGCCGCAGTGCACAAACCACTTGGAATTGTGACGCTTTTGCGCGTATCCTCGATAAAGGGTGCAATCGTTACCGGCCGCTTACTCCTAGAGGTGCCGGTGTCCTGGGGAGGATACGGATGGCCGCAAAAGACGACCCGATCGTCATCAAGAAGTATGCCAATCGCCGGCTCTACAATACCGGCACAAGCACCTATGTGACGCTCGAGGACTTGGCCGAGATGGTCAAGAAGGGCGAGGAATTCACGGTCCAGGACGCAAAGACCGGCGACGACATCACGCATCCGGTGCTGACGCAGATCATCTTCGAGCTCGAGAACAAGGATGGGCAGAACATGCTGCCGATCCCGTTCCTGCGCCAGCTCATCTCCTTCTACGGCGACCAGATGCAGATGATCGTGCCGAGCTTCCTCGAACAGTCGATGATTGCCTTCTCCAAGGAGCAGGAGCGGTTCCGCGAGCAGCTGAAGGGCGCCTTCGGCAAGGCGCCGATCGACATGATGAAGACGCCGATTAAGGCGCTCGAGGAACAGACGCGCCGCAATGTCGAGATGTTCCAGAACGCCATGCGCATGTTCACGCCGTTCCCATCCGCCGGCGGCAATTCGGCAGCACCTGCCGAGCCGCCGAAGAAGGAAGAAAAGGGCGACGACCTGCAGGAGTTGAAGGCGCAGATTGCGGCCATGCAGCGCAAGCTGGACACGATGTCCTGACGGGTGTGTTGATATTCAGGTGAGGCCGGCCTGCGAACGACGGCCTCCTGCGCTTCCGGTGCTCACGTACTTTAAGTACGCTCCGCTCCGGCCTTCGCCGGCCGAAGCCCTCATAAGTGCCTTCGCTCTATGAAGGCTACGGCCGGCGTAGGCCGGTTCTCGGAAGCCATCGTTCTCGACTCGGCCTGACCTGAATCTCAACACACCCTACGGCGCTTCATTGCAAGGCGTTGGTGACACTACGTCCCCACAGGCCCGTCATAGCGGGCGCGGGGCCTGATCAGCCTGTTGCTGGTCACCTGCTCGACGGCATGCGCGGTCCAGCCGACGCTGCGGCCGAGGGCGAACAGACGGAACGGAGCGTCGGTGGGCAGGCGCAGGCCGCGGGTGATCGCGGCTAAAGCGAAATCGATGTTCGGATGCAGCCCGGTCGCGGCAAGAACCGCCTTGCGCAGTTGCAACAACCCGTCGTCGATCCTGAAATCGGAAAACAGGCCCTCGGCGCGCGGGTCGCCTTCCGGATAGAGCGGGTGTCCGAAGCCTGGCAGCGGCCGGTCGTGCGCCAGCCAGCGGGCGATCGCCTCGTCCGGACCCAGCCGCTCCGCATCCTCGACCAGCGCGATCGCCGCAGCACCGGCGCCGCCATGGCGCGGGCCGCTCAGCGTCGCAAGGCCGGCGAGCAGGCAGGCGGCGATCGGCGCGCCGGTGGAGGCCGCGACGCGGGCGGCGAAGGTCGAGGCGTTGAGCTCGTGATCGGCCAGCAGCACCAGCGCCTTGCGGATGAGGTCTGCGCCCGCGGCGTCAACCGACCAGCCCTGCGCCAGCCTTAAATGCACGGGTTCGGAGCCTGGCGTCGCGCCGAGCGCCGTGGCCAGCGCGCTGGTCGCCGCGGCGCCGTCCTGCTGCAGCATGGCCGGCCTGCGGCCAAGCGAGGGCCAGCCTTCGGCCGCCAGCGCCGACAGCCTGGCAAAGGCCGTTGGCGTGCCGCTTTGCCGGGCGGCTGACGGCGTCAGCGAAGCGAACGACACCGGACGGTCGGAGGCCCACAGCAGTTCGGCGGTCTGCTCGAGCGTCGCCGTCGCCGAAAGCTCCACGGCGTCCCTGCCGCGATAGATGAGGCGGCCATGCAGCGCCGTCGAGATGGAAGTGGCGATCGCCGGTTCGCCCCAGGCAATGGCGCCTTCGGCGATCGCCTGCGGGCTCCTGCCGCGGTCGCGGCGCGTGGCAAGGGCGGCGATGTCGTCGGCGCGGTACTGGCTGCGGCGCGGGTCGGCGTCGTCCGGCTTCATGCCGATGCGGCCGCGGCTGACATAGGCATAAAGCGTCTGCGGCCGGACGCTCAGCCGCTCCAGCGCTTCATCCCGCGTCAGCCACTCCGTCATCTGCCGCCTTACATTGATTATCTTGATCAAGATTGATGCATTGATTGTGCAGCATTAATTACAATGCACAAAAGGTCAAGGAGACGATCATGGCGAATGGGCTCGATGATATTGTGGCGGCCGACACGGTGCTTTCCGATGTCGACGGTGTGGGCGGGCACCTCACCATCCGGGGCCATTCGCTGATGGAGCTCGCCGGCCACTGGCGCTACGCGCAGGTGGTGCGGCTGCTGTTCGACGGCTTCTTCGACGACCTTCCGGGCGATGCCGAACTGGAGAAGGCGATCGGCAAGGCGCGGGTGGAAGTATTTGATCGTGTGAAACCGATGCTTGCCCAGCTGGCGCCGCTCCACGTCTACAGCGGCATGCGGGCCGGCATGGCCGTCCTGCCGGACGGCGACGGGCTTGCCGATGCGCTGCGGCTCATCGCGGCGCCGGCTGTGCTGACGCCGGCACTGCTGCGCCTTGGCCGGGGCGAGACGCCGGTCGCCCCCGACGAAAATGCCGATCATGCCGGCGATATGCTGCGGATGCTCACCGGCACTGCCTCGCCGGCGCTTGCCAAGGCGCTGGACAGCTATCTGGTGACGGTCTGCGACCACGGCCTCAACGCCTCGACCTTCGCAACCCGCGTGGTAGCGTCGACGCAGGCCGGGCTGCCCTCGGCGATCCTGGCCGGGCTCGGCGCGCTGAAAGGCCCGCTGCATGGCGGCGCGCCGGGGCCGGTGGTCGAGATGCTGGACGCCATCGTGGCGAGCAACGATGCCACCGCATGGCTGCGTAACGAGATCGCGCACGGCCGGCGCATCATGGGTTTCGGCCATCGCATCTACCGCGTGCGCGACCCGCGCGCCGACGCCCTGAAGACGGTCGTGCGGCAGCTCGGTTCCCGCAATGAGACCGGTAGCCGGCTGGCCTTCGCCGAGACGGTGGAACAGGCGGCGCTCGAAGTGCTCAGGATCGCCAAGCCGCAACGCTCGATCCAGACCAATGTCGAGTTCTACACCGCGCTTCTCCTGGAAGCGGTCGGCTTCCCGAAAGAGGCATTCTCCAACGTCTTTGCCGCCGGCCGCGTTGCCGGCTGGCTCGCCCACGCGCGCGAGCAGCAGGCGACTGGGCGGCTGATCCGGCCGCAGTCGCGGTATGTCGGACCGATGCCCGATCTCGTGGCCTGAGCTTGGTTCCTCGCCCCCGCAAAGCGGGGGAGAGGTGGCCCGGCGAAGCCGGGACGGAGAGGGGGACGCTGGCCGTAAAGCGGCGTCCCTTCCGGGCGAAGTGCTGGCTGACTCCTCAATAGGCAGTAGTAGTAGTAGTTCGCGGGAGCCAAACCTCCGGCGGCCGCGAAGGCCCCTCTCCGTCCCGGCTTCGCCGGGCCACCTCTCCCCCGCTTTGCGGGGGCGAGGAAAGAACCCCATGACCGAAATTTCATCAGATCACGCTTGTGTGTTCGTGTTCTTGCCTTGGTCCGCCCTTATATGCTGCACTGCAACATAAGCTGACTGCGCCGACTTCGTCCAAATGACGCCGCGGCAGGCCGGCACATCGAGACAAGGAACGCCATGGCGAAGAACGGCAAGGCGGAGGAAAAGAAGAAGATCAACGTCGCGCTCCAGGGCGGCGGTTCGCATGGCGCTTTTTCCTGGGGCGTGCTCGATCGGCTGCTGGAGGATGGGCGGCTGGAGATCGCGGCGGTGTCCGGCACCAGCGCCGGCGCCATGAACGCGGTGGCGCTGGCCGACGGTTTTGTGCGTGGCGGCGTGGAAGGCGCGCGCAAAAAGCTCGACGATTTCTGGCGGGCGGTGGCCTCGAAAGGCCGTTTCAGCCCGGTGCAGCGCATGCCCTGGGACGTGGCCTGGGGCAACTGGTCGATCGAGAACACGCCCGGCTACGTCTTCTTCGACACGATGTCGCGGGTGTTCTCGCCCTATGTCGCCAATCCGCTCGGCCTCAACCCGCTGCGCGACGTGGTGGAGAAGGAGATCGACTTTTCCAATGTGCGCGCCTGCAAGTCGATGGAGCTGTTCATCTCGGCGACCAATGTCGAGACCGGGCAATTGCGCGTCTTCTCCGACGGCGAGATCGACCTCGACACGGTGATGGCCTCGGCCTGCCTGCCGCAATTGTTCCAGGCGGTCGAGATCAAGGGCGTGCCCTATTGGGATGGCGGCTATGGCGGCAACCCGGCGCTCTATCCGTTCTTCAAGACGGCGGCGACCGAGGACGTGCTCCTAGTGCAGATCAACCCGGTCGTGCGCGAAGGCACGCCGAAAAGCGCCAACGAGATCCAGAACCGCATCGACGAGATCACCTTCAACGCCGGGCTGCTGCGCGAATTCCGCTCGATCGCCTTCGTCAAGGAACTGATCGCGGCCGGACGCCTGCCGCATGGCGAATATCGCGACATCCGCATGCACCGCATCGATGCCGACGAGGCGTTCAAGGACCTCTCCGCGTCTTCCAAGGTCAATGCCGAATGGGCTTTCATCGCCTATCTGCGCGACCTCGGCCGCAGCGCCGCCAGCGACTGGCTGGAGGAGAATTACGACGCCGTCGGCCAGCGGCCGACACTCGATCTCTCGGGCGAGCTCGACGACGGCTTCAAGCCGTTGCGCGGCCCGGCGCCGGGCCGTCGCGTCAAGGAATTCCTGGCCGCCCATGTCAAACCGGAATCCGCGCGGCGGCGGGCGTAGAGCGCTCGATTGTCAGCATCTTCCCCAGCGGAACCGGCGAGGCGCTGGATCACGTCTTCGGCGCGATGTAGTCTTACGTCGACGTAAACGGGAGGTGGCGATGCTGCAGACCAGACAGAATACTCTCGGGGTCAGGTTTGAAGCGCAGTGCAGGGCCTTCGAGAAAGAGCCGTTCCCGACGCTGGAGGCGCGCAAGGACCGGCTGAGCCGCCTTCTCGCGCTCACCGAAAGGCATGGGGCCGAGATCTGCGCGGCGATCGACAGCGATTTCTCCGCTCGCTCGGCCGAGGAAACGCGGCTTGCCGAACTGTTCGTCGTGCGCGCCGGCATCAGGCATGTGCTGTCGCATCTCGGCGCCTGGATGCGCGAGCGCCGCGTCGCCACCAGCCTGCCGTTCCTGCCGGGCCGCAACCGCCTCTTGCCGCAGCCTCTCGGTGTCGTCGGCATCGTCTCGCCCTGGAACTATCCTTTCCAGCTCGCCATCGCGCCGGCGACCGCGGCACTGGCGGCCGGCAACCGCGTCATGATCAAGCCGTCGGAGCTGACGCCGAAGTTTTCGGACCTGCTCGCCAGCCTGGTCGAAAAATACTTCGCCGCCGATGAGGTCTGCGTGATGGTCGGCGACGCGGAGGTCGGCAAGGCGTTCGTGTCGCTGCCGTTCGACCACCTCCTGTTCACCGGCTCGACAGCCGTCGGCCGCCAGGTGGCGCTGGCCGCCGCCGCCAATCTGACGCCGGTGACGCTCGAGCTCGGCGGCAAGTCGCCGGCGATCTTCGATCCGTCCTGCGATCTCGACGCGGCCGTCGCCAGCGTCGCCTATGGCAAGCTGCTCAATGCCGGCCAGACCTGCATCGCGCCGGACTATCTGATGGTGCCGCAAGGCCAGGGCGCGGCGATCGCGGCCAAGTTCGCCTCGGCAATCGCGAAGCTCTATCCGCGCCTCGGCGACAATCGCGACTATACGGCGATCGTCAGCGAACGGCATCACCGGCGGCTGGTCGACATGGTCACGGAAGCGCGCGACAGCGGCGCCGACATTACCGAGGTCAATCCCGCGAATGAGAAGCTCGGCGTCACCGACCGCAAGATGGCGCCCGTGCTGGTGCGCAATGCGGGCGAGAATCTGCGGCTGATGCGCGAGGAGATCTTCGGGCCAGTCCTGCCGATCGTCGAATATGGCACGGTGGATGAGGCCATCGAGCATGTGAACCGGGGCGAGCGTCCGCTGGCGCTCTACTGGTTCGGCAGCGACAGCGCCAATCGCCAGAGGGTCATGCGGGAAACCGTGGCCGGCGGCGTCACGGTCAACGACTGCATGCTGCATCTGGTGCAGGAACGGCAGCCCTTCGGCGGTGTCGGCGAGAGCGGCACCGGCGCCTATCACGGCGAATGGGGCTTTCGCACCTTCAGCAAGGAAAAGCCGATCTTCATCCAGTCCAAGTTCAGCGCCGGTGGCCTGCTGCGTCCGCCTTACGGCAGGACCTTCGAGCGTCTCTTCCGGTTGCTCAACCTCATTACTTGACAACTTTAGCCGGGAAATGGCGGGGCGTGACTGCTTCAAACAAGCGATTGTCGCTGCTTGCGGAAGATTTTTTGCATCATACTGACGGCTGCTGCCAGTAACCTTGGGGAAACTGTCGGCGCGCCCGCAAAAGCGCCAGCCGCAGGCAGAAAAGTCGTTGTTTGTCGAGAAATCACATTCCGCGCCGCAATGCTTCCGCAACTTTTCCGGCTATATTGCGCCGCAACTTTCAGGTAGAAGCGGCGCTTCGCCGATCACGGCAAATTGAACTAGGCCCCGCGCACACCCATATCGGCCGCGCGCCCGAGTCGGAAGCGCCGACCTCGCCAGGTCCTGCAACGGAAAAATGACGATGCCGAAAATCAGGTTTCACAAGCTTGCAGCCATTGTCGTGCTCATCGGGTTCGCGGCCTGGATGGGGACCGGCGAGTTTTCGTCGGTCGGCAGTGCCGCCGACAAGTCGGTTACCACCGACAAACATCCCGCTGACGCCGGCAAGCCGGCGCAGCCGCAGGCCGCCAAGCCGGACGCGGCGCAGGCCGAGCCGAAGGCCCCGTTGCGTACCGTCGCGGTGGTAACGCCGCCGCGCAAGACCTTCGCGCGGGCGATACGGATTTCGGGTCTCACGGAGGCCGACAAGCGCGCCGTGTTGGCGACGCGCGTTGCCGGCGTCATCGACAAGCTGCCGGTCAAGCAGGGCGACCACGTCAAGACCGGCGATCTCGTGCTCATGCTCGCGGCCGAGGAGAAGATCTCCAATGTCGACAACGCCAAGCAGTTGCTTGTGCAGCGCAAGGCCGAGCTCGACGCCGCCGAGCGTCTGGCCAAGACCGGCAATCTGCCGAAGCTGCAGCTCGACACGGCCCGCTCCAACCTGACGCTCGCGCAATCGCAGCTCGATACCGCGCAGGCCGAACTCGACCGCAACGAGGTCAAGGCGCCCTTCGACGGCGTCATCGACCGCGTCCCCGTCGAGCTCGGCAGCTCGGTGATGCAGGGTGGCGAGGTGGCGACGATCCTGAAGCTCGATCCGGTGATCGCGCGCGGCGAGATCAGCGAGCGCGATCTGCGCTACATCAAGATCGGCGACGAGGCCGATGTACGCCTGGTCAACGACCAGAAGGTCACCGGCACCGTGCGCTACATCAGCCGCGATGCCTCGGCGCAGACCCGCACCTTCCGCGTCGAGGTGGCGATCCCCAACGGGGACGGCTCCATCCCCGCCGGCATGACGGCCGAGATCACGCTCAGCGCCGAGCCGACCAATGCGGTCATGCTGCCGCGCTCGGTGGTGACGCTGGGCGACAAGGGCGACCTCGGCATCCGCGCCGTCGGCAAGGACGACAAGGTCGCGTTCTTCCCGATCGATCTCGTCGACGACACGCCGCACGGCCTGGTGCTGGGCGGCATTCCTGAAGGTGCGCGCATCATCGTCGCCGGTCAGGAACTGGTGAAGGAAGGCGATCTGGTGAAGCCCGTCGAGGCCGACCAGGCGACCATCAGCAAGCTGATCGGCGAAGCCGCCGCCGGCACGCAGTAAAGCACGACGCGCCGGTCGCCGAACCGATCCGGCGATGGCAGTCCGAAGCCTCCGAAGCATAACAGGCCGAAGTCATGGATATCGTCAGACTCGCCATCAACAACGCCCGCCTCACCATATCGGCGCTGATGTTCCTGCTCATCGCGGGCTGGATCGCCTATCAGTCGACGCCCAAGGAAGCGGAACCCGACGTTCCGATTCCGATGATGTATGTCAGCCTGATCTACCAGGGCATCTCGCCGGAGGATTCCGAGCGCCTGCTGCTGAGGCCGATGGAAAGCAAGCTCAAGAGCCTGAAAGGGCTCAAGGAGATGCGCTCGGCCGCCTTCCAGGGCGGCGGCTATGTGATGGTCGAGTTCCAGCCGCAGACCAATCTGGCCACCGCGCTGCAGGATACGCGCAGCAAGGTGCAGGACGCCAAGGCCGACCTGCCGCAGGCGGCCGAGGAGCCGGTCGTCACGGAGGTCAACATCTCCGAATTCCCCGTCATGGTCGTGACGCTGTCGGGCGACTTGCCGGAACGCACACTGACGGCGGCGGCGCGCGAGCTGCGCGATCGGATCGAGGAAGTGCCGGGCGTGCTCGAAGGGTCGCTGCAGGGGGCGCGCGACGACCTCGTCGAGGTCGTCATCGATCCGGTGAAGCTGTCGTCCTACGGGCTGCAGCTCGACCAGGTGATGCAAGGCGTCGGCGCTTCGAACAGCCTGGTTGCCGCCGGCAATCTCGAAGGCTCGGAGGGCAAGTACGCCGTCAAGGTGCCGTCGCTGATCGAGACGCCGGAGGACGTCGCCAACCTGCCGGTGGTCGCCACGCCCAACGCCGTGGTGCAGGCCAAGGACATCGCCACGATACGCTCGACCTTCAAGGACGCCGAGACGATCACCCGTCTCGACGGCAAGCCGGCCATCGCGATCGAGGTGAAGAAGCGCATCGGCGCCAATCTGATCGACACGCTGAACCATGTCCGGGAGGTGTCGGACAATTACGTCAAGACGATGCCCGAGGGCATGCATGTCACCTACACGCAGGACAAGTCCGTCTTCGTCAACCAGTTGCTCGGCGACCTGCAGAACCATGTGATGATCGCCGTCATCCTGGTGTTCATCGTCATCCTCTACGCGCTGTCCGGCCGCGCCTCGCTGCTGATCGGCCTTGCCATTCCATCGTCGTTCCTGATCGGCATCCTTTTGCTCGCCATGATGGGCTACACGATCAACATGATCGTGCTGTTCAGCCTCATCCTGGCGGTTGGCATGCTGGTCGACGACGCCATCATCGTCACCGAATTCGCGGAACGGCGCATGAGCGAAGGCATGCCGAAGGCCGACGCCTTCGCTTTGGCCGCAAGGCGCATGGCTGGGCCGGTGATCGCGGCGACGATGACGCGCATTGCCGCCTTCTCGCCGCTGTTGTTCTGGCCCGGCATCATCGGCGACTTCATGAAATACATGCCGATCACGCTGATCGTGACGCTGTCGGCCTCGATGCTCTATGCGCTGGTGTTCGCGCCGACCTTGGGCGCCATCTTCGCCAAGGCGCCACAGCATCACGAGGATGATCACCGCGACGGCTGGTACATGGCGATCGTCAAGCAGGCGGTGCGCTTCCCGATCACCGTCATGCTGCTCACCATCGGCCTTCTTATCGGCGTGAGCGTTGCCTATTCCAAATATGGCGCCGGCGTCGAGTTCTTCCCCAGCGTCGAGCCGGATTACGGCCTGCTCTATGTGCATGCGCGCGGCAATCTTTCGCTGGCCGAAATGGACGCCGCCACCAAGACGGCCGAAAACCGGCTGCTCGGCTGGCCGGGCGTCAAGTCGGTCTATACGCGCGTCGGCAAGTCGCAAGGCGGCGGCCAGGACGTTCCGGAAGACGTGGTCGGCAATATCCAGTACGAATTCGTCGACTGGCGCCAGCGCAAGTCCGCCAATCAAATCCTCAGCGACCTGCGCGGCGCCATGGCCGGCATTCCCGGCGTCGATGTCGAGGTGCGCGTGCCGGAAGCAGGGCCGCCGACCGGCAAGCCGATCCAGATCCGGCTGTCGGCCGTCGATCCGGCCGGCCTCGACGACAAGGCGCGGGCCGTGGCGGCACGCATCGCCAAGATCCCCAACGTCATCGACATCTCGGATGGACTGCCGCCACCCGGTGTCGACTGGGCGATCGAGGTCGACCGCGCCAAGGCCGCGCAATACGGCATCAGCCCGACATCAGTGGGCACGGTGGTGCAGTTGGTGACCAATGGCCTGAAGCTTTCGGAATACCGGCCCGCCGGAGCGGACAAGGCGGTCGACATAAGGCTGCGCCTGCCGGAAGACCGGCGCACCCTGTCAACACTCGACGAGCTTCGCGTGCAGACCCCGCAGGGCTCGGTGCCGATCTCGAACTTCGTCGTCCGCAAGGCAAAACCCAGCGTCGGCATCCTCAACCGCATCGATGGCGCGCGCACCGTGGTCGTGCAGGCCAATGTCAGCTCCGGCGCGCAGGTCGCCGCGGTGCAACAGGAAGTCACCAAGGCCGTCGCCGACATGGGCCTCGGCAGCGGCATCCGCTGGAAGCTGGCTGGTTCCAACGAGGACAGCGCGGAAGCGAGCGCCTTCCTCGGCAAGGCATTCGGGGCCGCCATCTTCCTGATCTTCCTGGTGCTGCTCATGCAGTTCAACAAGTTCACCAGCGTGCTGATGGTGCTGTCCTGCGTGGTCATGGCGACGATCGGCGTGTTCCTGGGCCTGCTCTTGACCGGAGAGGCGTTCGGCATCGTCATGTCGGGCATCGGCGTCATCGCGCTCGCCGGCGTGGTGGTGAACAACAACATCGTGCTGATCGACACCTATGACCGGCTGCGCGAGGAGGGCTGGGACAAGATGGACGCTGTGCTGCAGACCTGCCGGGAGCGCGCCCGGCCGGTGGTGCTGACCGCCGTCTCGGCGATCCTCGGTGTGCTGCCGATCGCCTTCGGTCTCGGCCTTGAAATCTTCCACCACGAGACGACGATCAAGGCGCCGTCGACGCAATGGTGGATTTCGCTGTCCTCGGCCATCGTCTTCGGCCTATCCTTCGCGACCCTGCTGACGCTGGTGGTGACGCCGTCGATGCTGATGATCTTCACGCGCAGCAAGAACAGCCGGTTCTACGCCTTCTTCCGGCGCTTGTTCGGGCGCGACAAGCGCAAGGCTGCGACCGGCGAGCCGGTTGCCGAGACGAGCGCCGGGCCGGTAGAGGCATTCCCGAAAGCTGCGGAATAGCGCGGTCCCACAATCCTAAGGATAAAAGCCGCCCGGGAACAACCGGGCGGCTTTTTGCATTGTCCCCTCGAAGTTCGATTAGTGCGTTTCACCGTTTCACGGAAACGGCGAACTGCCCTATCTCTTTGTTTTTACGCAATTCCGGACGGAAAACCGCTCACACTTTTCCTGGAATTGCTTTGGACGGCGAGGGTTTCTCATGACCATCACGACACTTCTCGTAATAATCCTGGTTCTGATCCTGATCGGCGCCGTGCCGGCCTGGCCGCATTCGCGTTCCTGGGGCTACGGGCCGTCCGGCATCGTCGGCGTCATCCTGATCGTGCTGCTGATCCTTTTGTTGATGGGCAGGGTCTGATCAGGCGGCCCGGCTAACGGGTTCCACGGCGATACCGATATCCTGCAGCGCTTCCTTCACCGCCTGGTCGAGCGGGGTGTGCGGGATTTCGCCGATGACCTCCTCGAGCCGCGTCGAGGTGAGCCGGTGCGCTTCGAAGCGCAGATAGGACATGGTGACGATCTCGCGCCACATGGCCACGAACGGGCTGCCGGCGCGCAGCACCCACCAGGGCATGAAGGAGAGCTTCAGCTTGCGGCCGAGCGCCTTCTCGGCCGCGGCCTTCATGTCGAGATCGGTGATGGCGTGGCCGGGGAAGTTGATGGCTTCGTAGAAGCCGAGCTTGTCGAGGTTCTTCGCCAGGCCGACGAAGCCGACGGCGAAGTCCGGCAGGTAGGCCCATTCATGCGTCAGGTCGGCCGGGCCAGGCGCGGTGTAGACGCCTTTGTTCATTTTTGCGGCGACGACGAGGTCGAACCAGGAACCGCTGCCGGTGCCACCGAAGAAATCGCCCGCACGCAGGATAATGGTGCGCACCCGGCCGGCTTCGGCCTCGCCGCGGAACAGCGCCTCCATTGCGCAGCGGATGCGGCCTTTCTCGGTGGTCGGATGGAACGGCGTGTCCTCGGTGATGACCTGCGGCATCGGCGAGCCGTAATTGTAGACGGTGCCCGGGAAGAGATGCAGCGTGTCGTTCGCCCGGCAGGCAGCCATGACGTTCTCGGCCATCGGCATGCACTTGCCCCAGTCGGTGTAGATCGGGTTCAGGCCGTTGAAGATGATGTCGACGCCTTCGGTGGCGCGGATCAGGGAGTCGCGATCGAGCGCGTCGCCGGCGACTGCCGTGGCGCCCTTGAGCTCCGCCGGCACCTTGCCGGTGCGGGTCACGGCGCGGACATCGAAGCCGGCGTCGATGAAAGCCTTGCCGACCACGCGGCCGAGCCGGCCATTGGCGCCGAGGATTGCGATCTTGGTCATTTGTTCTCTCCGTTGCTTGCGTTTGCCCGGTTAATGTGAGGCGTTCACGAGCGAATTGAAATTGACCTTCTTTGGCGTTCTGTTATTCAAAAATGAATGAAGGAATTCGACTGGAACCTGATCAAGAGTTTCGTGGCGGTCGCCGATACCGGCAGCCTTTCGGCCGCGGCGCGCAGGCTTACGGCCAGCCAGCCGACGCTCGGCCGTCACATCGCCGAGCTCGAGTTAGCCCTCGGCGTCACTCTGTTCCGGCGTGGGCGGCGTGGCTACGAGCTGACCGAGGCGGGCAGCACGCTCTACGAGCGCGGCCGAACGGTCAGCGAGCAGGCCAATGCGTTTTCGCTGCTGGCGCTGGGCTCCGTCGAGGCGATCGAGGGCACGGTGCGCATCGCTGCCTCGGAGGTGGTCGCCGCCTTTGTGTTGCCGGACATGATGGCGCGTCTCGGCGAGGAGGAACCGGGCATCGAGGTCGAGATCGTCGCCTCGAACCAGGTCGAGAACCTTTTGCGCCGCGATGCCGATATCGCCATCCGCATGGTCAGGCCGGCGCAGAACGAGCTGGTGGCGCGCAAAGTCACCGACATCCCGCTCTGCCTATGCGCGGCAAGCGCCTATCTCGACCGGCGCGGCCGCCCGGAAACTGCCGCCGACCTCGCCGAGCACGCCTTGGTCGGTTTCGACCGCAGCGACGAGATCATTCGCGGCTTCACCTCGTTCGGCATCCCGGTCGGCCGCAGCCATTTCCGTTTCCGGACCGACAACCAGATCGTGCTGTGGGAGGCGGTGCGGACCGGCAACGGCATCGGCCTCGGCCAGGAGCCGCTGGCGGACCGCGATCCGGATATGGAGAAGCTGCTGCCCGATGTGCCGCTGCCGGTTCTGCCTGTGTGGCTCGCCATGCATCGCGACGTGCGCACCAGCATGCGCATCCGCCGTGTGGCGGATTTTCTGCATGAGGAACTGAAGCGCTACTCCGCCGGCACCGGCTAGAGCATGATGCTGAAAAGTTCGAAGCGGTTTTCGGACGGCATCATGCTCTATTTCCCTGATCCTAAAGCGCGTCACGCTGAAACGGATTCAGGCGACACGCTTTAAGCCTTTGTTTTGATGCATGTCGTTGTCCCAGAACCGCTGCGCACTTCTGGGCGACATGCATTGGAGCCGGATGATTTCAGGTCGATCCGACCTGAAATCCATCCGGCTCGGGAGCGAATTCGGCCCGGTGAGCGAGGCCTGCCATCAAAAGCACGATGACCAGCAGCCCGGATAGCGCAACGAAGATCGGGCCGAAGCTCGAATGCTCGGCGACGAAGCCGATCGCCGACGGCGCCACCAGGATGCCGGAATAGCCCATGGTGGTGACGACGCTCATGCCGGTGCCGGACGACATGCCTTCCTGGTTGCCGCCGGCTGAAAAGAGGATCGGCACCATGTTGGCGATACCGAAGCCGCAGAAGGCGAAAGCGGCGATGGCCAAGTAAGGCGAGGGCGAGAGGCCGGCGACCAGCATGCCGGCCGCGGCGACCAGCGCCGAGCCGCGCAAGGTCGCCACCGCGCCGAAGCGGTTGCGCACGCCGTCGCCCAGGAAACGCATCAGCGCCATGACGCCGGAGAAGGCGGCATAGGCGAGTCCGGCGACCGCGAGATCGGCGCCCAACTCCTGGTGCAGGAAGAGCGCCGCCCAGTCGAGCACCGCGCCCTCCGAGATCATGGTGAGCAGCGCCATCAGCCCGACCAGGTAGACGGCGGTGTGCCGCGGCAGCGTGAATTTCTGGTGCTCGACGGCCTGCGGCCGGTCCTCGGCGACAAGATAGCGAATGGCAAAGGCGATCACGGCAAAGGCGACGACCGTGACCACGACGGCATGGGGAAGATAGCCGTAGGTCTGGATCGAATAGCCGCCGAGCGCGCCGCCGGCGAAGCCGCCAAGGCTCCAGAAGCCGTGTGAGGACGACATGATCGCTCGGGAAAGCCTTCTTTCCACCACGACGGCATTCGAGTTCATGGCGACATCCATGCCGCCGATCGAGCCGCCGAAGATGAGCATGGCAATGGCCGCCAGGGGAACGTTGGGCGCGAGCGCCACGATCAGCAGGCCGAAGCTGCCGCAGATGCCAAACCAACGCGTCACGGTGCGCGAGCCGTGTCTGGAAATGAGATGGCCGCACCAGGTCATGGCTATGACGGCGCCGACGCCGAACAGCAGGATCAGCAGGCCGAGCGTGAATCTGGTGATGTCGAGCCGGGTAAGGAATACCGGAATCTGCGGCGCCCAGCTGCCCGTCAGAAAACCATTGGCAAGGAAAATGCCGGCCACGGCCCAGCGGCCGCGCGTCGCGTCCTGCATCGTGGTTTGCAAGGTCATAGTGAATTCCGCTGCGCCAAAGGCTTCGCGGGCAAATTAGATCGATTCAATTTGAGGTCAAGGGCCGCGGAAAGGAAGTGCTTGGACCAAGGGAGTACGTTCGTGGTAAGCTGCTGCCGTGGAGATTGGCCGAAACGCCCCTCCGATCGTCATCCACGGGCGGAGCAAGGAGCGAAGCGACGCGCGCAGACCCGAGGATCCATGCCGTGACCTGGGAGCTTCGCTACGATGCAGAACGTTCCCCGGGGTCGCGCCGTTACGATCATGTTCTGAACCGCCGTGCTCTTCGGCAGACCTCACGGAATGGATTCTAGGGTCTGCGCGCGTCGCTTCGCTCCTTGCTTCGCCCTAGAATGACGAAGCCGCGAAGGCGATCGGCATCATTAATGATCCCTAGGCCGCTTCGCCTCGAACTCGGCCTTCTTGGCTTCCGACGCCTCGGTCTGGTTGAGCGCCTGCCATTCGGCATAGGGCATGCCGTAGATGATCACGCGCGACTCGTCCTTCGACAGCGCGACACCCTTGGCGTCGGCGGCTTCGCGATACCAGTTGGACAGGCAGTTGCGGCAGAAGCCGGCGAGGTTCATCAGGTCGATGTTCTGGACATCGCCGCGTTCGCGCAGATGCGCCACCAGCCGACGGAAGGCCGTCGCCTCAAAGTCGCGTTTCTGGTCGTCAGTGAGTTCGGTCATCGAGGAACTCCAGGACTGTCGGCTCGTCACACGGGTCCGGTGCGCGAGCCGAACATTTTCACCTCATGTATATCGGGACGCCGGTCGATGGCGTCAACGATCGGCGCCAGGCGATCGGCCCAGGCGAGGGCGCCGGCGCGGTCGGCGATCAGGTCCTGGCGGATTTCGATCAGCGCATGGGCGTAGCCGTTGACGATGGCGTGGCGGAACATGGTGTCGCCGCGCAGCGCGCCGTCATAGGGCTCGTTGTCGCCGACGACGAGTGTCTTGTCCTCGGCGAGCATGTCGATCAGCGGTCGCGCCACGCGGTCGTCGCGGTCCCACAGCACGCCGACATGCCAGGGGCGGACAAAACCCTGCATCACCGGCGTGAAGGAATGCACGGAGAAGATGAACGGCGCCTTGCCCGAGGCATGCGCCACGGAGGCGATCATCGCGCCGACGGCGTCGTGATAGGGCCGGTAGAAACGGTCGAGCCGCCTCTCGCGTTCCTCCCGGGCAATCGGATAATTTCCCGGCACCACGGTGCCGTCATAGAGCTGGCGGATCATGGTGGGGTCGTCCTCGCCCCGGTTGGGGTCGATCAGCAGCCGCGAGAAGCCGGCAAGCACCGCCGGCACGTCTAGCAGGGCGGCGAGCTCACGCGTCACCGTCTCGACGCCGATGTCATAGGCGATGTGACGCTCGAATTCGGCCGCCGGCAAACCGAGACTGCCATACTCTTCGGGCAGGCCGCGGCGGGCGTGATCGGCCAGAAGCACGACGCCTTTCTTGCGGTCACCCTCGACAATGTCGAACGGCGTGAAAACTGTGGATCGGGTCATCGGCTGAAAAGGGGATGGCGGCTGCGATGTGGTATCGTCATTCCACGAAGAGGACGCCGGCGCAATGCCGTTGTTTGGCCAAGGTTTCTGCAAAAAATCCCCGCCGTGGGGAGAATTTGCGCGCGGGCCCTTCTAAATCGATTGGAATTGAACAAAACGGCGCGTTGACATGCGACCGGAGTTTGCTGAAAAGGGGCTTCGAGAGATGCAAATGTGGTTCGCAAGGGGATCTGCGATGGATTTTGCCGGCCGGTTGCGCAAGCGCCTGGCCGTGCCGTTGCTGATCGTCGGCGCGGGATTTTTCGCGATAGCCGCGACCTCGCCGGCCCGGGCCGACTTCCGCGTCTGCAACGCAACGCAAAATCTGGTGGGCGTCGGCATCGGCTATCGCGCCAAGGCCGGCTGGATCACCGAGGGCTGGTGGCACATCGAAGGATCGACCTGCAAGACGCTGATAGAGGGTCCGCTGTCATCAAGATTTTATTATCTTTATGCAGAAGACGCCGAACGCGGCGGGCGCTGGGACGGCCCGATCAACATGTGCGTCGCCGAAAAAGAGTTCAAGATCGCCGGCGTCAATGATTGCGTCGCCCGGGGCTTTCAGCGCGCCGGATTTCAGGAATATGACACGGGCGAGCAGGCCAGCTGGATGGTCCAGCTGACCGACGAGCCCGCAACGGGAGGCGCACCAAGCGCCCCCGCTCCGGGAACAAACAGTCAATGAGACGTAACCGCAAGGTCAAGATCCTCGCCACCATCGGTCCGGCTTCCTCCTCCGAGGAAATGCTGAGAAAGCTTTTCGAAGCGGGCGCCGATGTCTTCCGTATCAATATGAGCCATACCGACCACGAGCTGATGCGCACGCTGGTCGGCCGCATCCGTGCGGTCGAGGAAGCCGTCGGCCGTCCCATCGGCATCCTCGCCGACCTGCAGGGTCCGAAGCTCAGGGTCGGCAAGTTCGCCAACGTCAAGGAAGCGCTGACTCCGGGGCAGACGTTCACTCTCGACAACAATCCGGAGCCCGGCAATTCCAGCCGTGTCTTCCTGCCGCATCCGGAAATCCTGAGCTCGGTCGAGGCCGGTCACAGACTTTTGATCGACGATGGCAAGCTGGAATTGAAGGCGGTGAAGGCCGACGGCAAGTCGATCACCTGCACCGTCGTCGCCGGCTCGATCATCTCCGACAAGAAGGGCGTCAGCCTGCCCGACACCGACCTACCGGTCGGCGCACTGACCGAGAAGGACCGCGCCGATCTCGACGCGGTGCTTGCCACCGGCGTCGACTGGGTGGCGCTGTCCTTCGTGCAGCGGCCGGAGGACCTGGCGGAGGCCCGCAAGATCGCGCGCGGCCGCGCGCTGATCATGGCCAAGATCGAGAAGCCGCAGGCGGTCGCCCGGCTCCCCGAAATCATCGAGCTCTCCGACGCGCTGATGGTCGCCCGCGGCGATCTCGGCGTCGAGATGCCGATCGAAGCCGTGCCCGGCATCCAGAAGCAGATCACGCGCGCGGCGCGGCGCGCCGGCAAGCCGGTGGTGATCGCGACGCAGATGCTGGAATCGATGATCACCGCGCCCGTGCCGACCCGCGCCGAGGTCTCCGACGTGTCGATCGCCGTCTTCGAAGGCGCCGATGCGATCATGCTTTCGGCCGAATCCGCGGCCGGCGCCTATCCGGTCGAGGCGGTCGCCATGATGAACCGCATCGCCACCAAGGTCGAAACCGACCCGACCTATGCCGGCATCATCAACGCGCAGCGTTCCGAACCCGAGGCCACCGGCGCCGACGCCATTTCGCTGGCCGCGCGCGAGATCGCCGAGACGCTGAAACTAGCGGCAATCATCTCCTACACCGCGTCCGGCACCACCGGCTTGCGCGCCGCGCGCGAGCGCCCGCAGGTGCCGATCGTGGCGCTGTCGCCGATCCTCAACACCGCGCGCCGGCTGTCGCTGCTATGGGGCACGCATTGCGTCGTCTCGCCGGATGCGACCGACCTCGACGACATGGTCGACCGGGCCTGCCGGATTGCGCTGGAAGAAGGTTTTGGCAAGCCTGGGGACCGGGTGATCATCACCGCCGGCGTGCCGCTCAGGACGCCGGGCTCGACCAATATGCTGCGGATTGCGTATGTGGGGTCGGACACGCACTGACCTGCGGCGCTCTAGCCCGGCGCCAACTCGGCGTCGGGCACTTGGAGCTCAGGACATTTGCCGGCGCCTTGCGTGTCACCGGCGAGGCGGTTCTCCACCGTCTTGGCCATCGCTTGCAGATCGACATGCTTGCCCGCGACCTTCCCGATCGCACCGACCACGAGGTCGGGTGCGATCCAGTCCGGTTTGTGGCCGAGATTGTGGACCCAGACCAGTTCGGCGCCGGGAATGTCGCGCTCCAGGCCGATGGAATGGATCGTGGCATAGACCACCTTGTCGCGATCGCCCGAGATGACGACGGTCGGCGCCTTGATCTCGCGATAAGCAGGCGCGGCGGCGCTGACATAGTCGTAGAGCTGGGCGACATCGCGGGCGTTGGCGCGGAAGGCGGACGGCCGCAGCACCAGCGGGATCGAGGCCTTGTCGACATAGCGATCGGGCACGTCGTTCGGCGAAAAGACGCAAGACGTCGCGCCGCCGATCTGCGCCAACCCGGCCGGATAGGCGAGCGTTTCGGAAAACAGCCAGCCGACCACGGGAACGGCCGTCAGCTTGTAATACCAGGCGGTCGCGCCGCCCGGCCATGGATGCGTGGCGGGCGAGAGAAAGACCAGTCCCAGCGTCTTGTCAGGATGCTGGCGGGCGAAGGCCGTGGTGATCGCGCCGCCGAAGGAATGGGCGACGATGACTGCCTTCTCGATTCCCAGCCGGTCCATCAGCGCGGCAATGGTGTCGGCCTGCGTTGCAAGCGTTTCATTGTCGCCGCGCTCCGACCAGCCAAAGCCCGGACGATCGAGGAACAGCATTTCGGCGCGGCCCTCGAGCAGCGGCTCCAGCGGCAGCATCTGGTCCTTGAGATTGGCGCTGGCGCCATGGATGAAGACGACCGGCGGCAGGTCGGCGCCGGCCGGCGCCGGGATATGGACGTAGTGGATACGCGCGCCATCGATCTCGGCGAACGCGCCGGCAGGCGGGTTGCGGCGTTCGATCGACCAGATGCCGGCGCGGGTGACACCGGCCAGGGCAAAGACGAGCGCGACGAGGAAGAGGAAGGCGGCGCAGACGAGGTTCATGCGGGGAGATACGGGCGTGAAGGGAGTTTGGTTTTGGGCAGTAGGCAGTAGGCAGTAGGCAGTAGGCAGTAGGCAGTAGGCAGTAGGCAGTAGGCAGTAGGCAGTAGGCAGTAGGCAGTAGGCAGTAGTGGGCGTTCAGAGCCCTATTGCCTATTGCCTAATTCCTACTGCCTAAATTCCCTCGCCGGCCAGGTCCTCCGAAAGCGTCGAAACCTGGTCCTGGGCGCTGCGCATCATGGGATAGATCGTCAGCACCTTTTGCCAGGCTTCCAGCGCCGACTGCTTGTGGCCGGTCTCGGCCATGATCTGGGCGAGGCCCGAAAGCGCGCCGAAATGGCGCGGCTCGAGCTGCAGGGTGCGGTCGATGTCGGCCATCGACTTCCCGTAATTCTTCATCATGAAATGGACGGTGGCGCGCCGGTTCCAGCCTTCGGCATAATCGGGCTGCAAGGTCACCACCTGGTCGAGGAAGTCGAGCGCGACGTCGAACTTCTGGTCTTGCGTCGCCTTTTGCGCCCACTGCATCATCAGGTCGACCGAGGCGCTGCCGGACTGGTTCCACTCGTTCCAGATGCGGCCGGCGATGCGCTCGGCGGCCTTTTCGTTGCGCTCGCGCTTCAACTCGGCGAAGAGCTGGTCGAGGCGGCCCTGTTTGGTCGGAGCGACCGGCGGCGGTGTCGCGGCGGGCGGCGCGGCATCTGGAGGCAGCGCGCCTTGCACCTCTTCTGCTCCTGCAGGCAAAGCTGCGCCGGACAGCAAAAGGGCGGTGAGAAATGCAAAACGAATCCGCATCGCCGGAATCTAATCCCGGGCGGCGGATCGTCCAAATGATTTTAGCGTGAGAGGGCCGGCGAACCGGCACTCGACATCAGCGCGGTATGGTCTCTTCGCATGCCGCTCCCTTTCGGGCGACATGCATCAAGCCGCGCGCAAAGCTCAGCCCTGGCGCGCCTTGTAGCGCGGAGCGGTCTTGTTGATGATGTAGATGCGTCCCTTGCGGCGAACCAGCTGGTTGTCGCGGTGACGCGCCTTGAGCGCCTTGAGCGAATTCTTGATCTTCATGGTCTTGCCTGTTCGGTCAGGGCCCGTCCCGGGCCGAATTTTAAAGGCGCGCCCGAAAAAAGCGCGCCTTTGAACTTGCGGTGGCTCATAAACGAGGAGTGTTGTCCGTGTCAACCACGTGACGATGTCCGAATGCCACAAGTGGGCCGGCATATCAAATATTCGCCATCGCGGCGGCGCGGCATTGCGCGACTCAGAGCCGGCTGGAATGGTGCAATCTCGGCGAAACGACCGGAGATACCACATGCGCCGCCTGCTTCTGCCTGTCTGTCTGGTCTTGCTTGCGACCGCCCCGGCCGCCTTTGCCGAGGATTGCGACCGCAATGACGACAGCCAGTCGATGCTGAACATCTGCGCCGACGCCGACTATCAGGCCGCCGATGCCAAGCTCAATGCTGCGTACAAGAACATCGTCGGCAGCAACGATCAGGCCTCGAACAAGCTCTTGCAGACGGCGCAGCGTGCCTGGATCGCTTTCCGCGACGCCGAATGCGCCTATACGACCGCGGACAGCGAGGGCGGCTCCATCCATCCGATGGAGGTTTCGGAGTGCCTGACGACGCTCACCAACGATCGCATAAAACAGCTCACCTCCGGCGCCAACTGCAAGCTGAGCGATCCAGGCTGCGCCGGCTCGGACGCGGGCGGCGACGACCAGGATATGCAATAGGGCGGTTCTCCGTTTCACGGAAACGGCGAGACGCCTATCTTCTTGTTTTCACGCAATTCCGGACGGAAGGCTATGGCGAAGGCGCCGAGCCCAGCCGCTTACACTTTCCGTGGAATTGCTCCAGGGCGTTATTTCGGCCTGATGAGGCGCGTGAAATGGCCCATCTTGCGGCCGGGGCGCGACTCGGCCTTGCCGTAGAGATGCAGCATCAGATCGGGCTCGTTAAGCAGCGCCGGCACCTTCAGCATGTCGTCGCCGATCAGGTTTTCCATCACGCAGTCAAAATGCCGGGCGGGCGAGCCCAGCGGCAGGCCGGCGACGGCGCGGATATGCTGCTCGAACTGCGAGATGACGCAGGCGGCTTCCGTCCAGTGGCCGGAATTGTGCACGCGCGGCGCCAGCTCGTTGGCCAGAAGCGAACCGTCGGCAAGCACGAAGAACTCGACGCCGATGACGCCGACATAGTCGAGCGCGGACAGGATTTTCGCGGCCGCGTCCTTGGCGGCGGCCACCGTTTCCGGGCGGATGGCGGCCGGCAAGGTCGAGCTGCGCAATATGCCTTCGCTGTGGACGTTTTCGGCCGGATCGAAGGCGGCAACGGTCGCGTCGAGGCCGCGCGCGGCGATCACCGAAATCTCGCGCTCGAAAGCGACGAGCGATTCCAGGATGAGCGGCACATTGCCCATCGCATCACAGACGCCGGCAAAGCCGGCCGTTTCCATGTTGCGGAAGACGCGCTGGCCCTTGCCGTCATAACCCATGCGGCGGGTTTTCAGCACGCCGCTGCCATTGAACACCTTGAGGGCCTCGGTCAGCTGATCATCATTGTCGATCGGGCGGAATGCCGCCGTGGGAATGCCGATGCCGTTGAGGAAGCTCTTCTCGGTGACGCGATCCTGCGCCACTTCGAGCGCGCGTGCCGGCGGATAGACCGGAACCTTTGCCGCGAGCGTTTCGGCGGCGGCGACCGGGACATTCTCGAATTCATAGGTGACGACGGCGCTGGCGGCGGCCAGGTCGGCGAGCGCTGCCGGATCGTCATAGGCGGCGACGATCTGGCGGTTGGCGACCTGTGCGGCCGGGCAGTCGGCCTGCGGTTCCAACACGACGATACGGTAGCCGAGACGCGCTGCGGCCATCGCCAGCATGCGGCCGAGCTGGCCGCCGCCGATGATGCCGATGGTCGAACCCGGAGCCAGGCTCACGGCGCGTCCGTCGGCTCGGTGGCGACCTTGGCGGTTTGGGCCGAACGCCAGGCGTCGAGCCGAGCGGCGAGCTTGTCGTCGTTCAGCGCCAGCACGGCGGCGGCGAGAAGGGCGGCGTTGGCTGCACCCGCCTTGCCGATGGCCAAAGTGCCGACCGGGATGCCGGCCGGCATCTGCACGATGGAGAGAAGCGAGTCCTGGCCCGACAGCGCCTTGGACTCGACCGGAACGCCGAACACGGGTAGCGGCGTCATCGCCGCCGTCATGCCGGGCAGATGCGCCGCGCCGCCGGCGCCGGCGATGATGACCTTGAAGCCTGCGGCCTTGGCGCCCTTGGCGAACTCATAGAGGCGGTCGGGCGTGCGGTGCGCGGAGACGATCAGCCTCTTGTGCGGGATGCCCAGCGCTTCAAGCGTTTCCGCCGCCTGGCGCATCGTCGCCCAGTCGGACTGGCTGCCCATGATGATGGCGACGTCGGCACGCTGATCGGTCAAGGGTTCGCTCCCGGCGGCAAAGGCGCGCCTTAGCGGAATTCGCTGGCAGCCGCAAGGATTGTCGACGCCGCGAACCTAGTCCGGCCAGCGCAGCGAGCCCGCCGAATCCTTGCGGGCGATCTTCATCGCATCGGCGGGACGCTCCTTGGCCGTCAGCACGGCCCGCAGCTGCTCGGCGACGATTTCGGCCTCGCCCGGATGCAGGTTGCAGGGGTCGAGGAAGAAATGGCCGCGCTCGACCTCGTGGTTGCGCACAATGACCGGCGGCGAGCCGGCGGCCAGTGCCGATGCGAGGCCGGCGGCGGTGAAGCGGCTTTCCGGCCGCACGTAGACCTGCAGGCGGTCGAGCGGATTGCTGGTCGGGTCGGGAATGATCTCAGCACCGACGCCGGGAATGCCTTGCAGGGCATCCTTCCAGAGATTGAGCGCCGCCTCCTCGCGCCGGCGGATGCCGGCGTGGTCGCGTTTCTCCCAGGCGTCGAGCGCGGCCATGGTGCCGGCAATGCTTTCCTTGCCGACCTTCATGGCGCGCGCCACGCCGCGGTTCTGCAGATAGGCTGCGCGCACCAGGTCTTTCCGGCCGGTGACGATGCCGCTGGTCGGGCCTGAAAGGAATTTGTGGCCGCTATAGACGACGATGTCGGCGCCGCGCGCCAGGAAGCTGCGCAGATCGTATTCCGAAGCCGCGTCGACGATCACCGGCACGCCCTTGGCGTGGCAGATCTCGCAAAATTCCTCCAGCGAAAGCATGCCGTATTGCACCGTGTGATGCGCGACGACATAGAGGGCTGCCGCCGTGCGCTCGTTGATCGCCTCGCGCACGTGATAGTCCTGGGTGACGCTGACGGTTCCCGACGGAATGACCTTGGCGCCGGCGACACGGATCGACTGGTCGATCGGCGCACCATAGTTGACGATATGGCCGAGCTGGATGACAACTTCCGACTTCAGCCCTTCGGTGTCGTCCGGCAGCCGCTCGATCGCCAAAAGGTTGGTGCCGGTCATCGCGCCGGCGATCGCCATGGTGATGCCCGAGGCGCAGCAAGCGGTGATGAAACCGGCCTCGCCGCCGGTGAGGCGTGCGACGACCGCGCTCGCGGCGCGCTGCAGATCGTCCATCTCCACCCATTGCGAAGCGATCTCGGCCATGGCGCTGATCGCCTCGGGAACGATGATCGAAGCGCCCAGCGTCGTCATTGTGCCGGAGACGTTGATGATCGGTCTCAAGCCGAGGCGCTCGCGGATCGTGGTGTTGGAGCCGGCGTCAGAATAGGTTTTCATGTGAATGGACTCCGTTAAATCAGGCCGCGATCTCGACGACCGCTTCGATTTCGACAGTGATGTTGCGTGGCAGTGAGCCGACGCCGATCGCCGAGCGGGCATGGCCGCCGATGTTGTCGAAGACGTCGGCGAAGAGGTCGGAGCAGCCATTGACCACTTTGGGGTGTTCGCTGAAGGTCGGGGTCGCGTTGACGAAGCCGAGCAGTTTCACCACGCGCACGATGCGGCCGAGATCGCCTGCCGCCGCATGCATGACGGCGAGCAGATTGAGGCCGGTGAGGCGGGCATGCTCATAGGCCTGCTCGACGGTGACGTCGTCGCCGACCTTGCCGGTGCAGAGCGTGCCGTCGGCGCGAAGCGGGCCCTGTCCTGAAAGAAAGATCAGCCGGCCGCTTTCGGCATGGGTAACGAAATTGGCGATCGGCATCGGCGGCTCCGGCAGTGTCAGGCCGAGTTCGGCGAGCCGTATGTAAGGCGACATGGAAGGGTACTCCTTGGATGGCTTAAGGCCATCCGCTTTCAGAAATGCGAGGCGCGGAAGCGCGCCAGAAATGTGCGGAGGCGCTCATTGGTGGTCTCCGCGGCAAGGACTTCCTTCGGCGGTCCAACGGCCGAAACGCCGCCATCGGCCATGAAGACGATGCGGCTTGACGCATCGCGGGCGAAGGCCATCTCGTGCGTCACCATCACCATGGTCATGCCGTCCTCGGCGAGGCTGCGCACCACCGCCAGCACCTCGCCGACGAGCTCCGGGTCGAGCGCCGAGGTGATCTCGTCCAGCAGCAGGATCTTCGGTTCCATGGCGACCGCGCGGGCAATGCCGACGCGCTGCTGCTGGCCGCCGGACAATTCGGCCGGCAGGCTGTCGGCCTTGTGGGCGAGGCCGACGCGGCCCAGCCAATGCTCGGCGATCGAGCGCGCCTCCGTGCTGCTCTTGCCGCGCACCTTGGTGAGGCCGAGCATGATGTTGCCGGCCGCCGTCAGATGCGGGAAAAGATTGAAGCTCTGGAACACCATGCCGGTTTCGGCGCGCATCGCGGCCAGGTCGCGCTCGCTGCGCCGCTGGCGCGTGCCGGAGTCGCGAGCAGGGCCGGGGCGAAAACCGACTTCCTTGCCGTCGATGCGGATCGAGCCGCTGTCATAGCTCTCAAGGAAGTTGACGCAGCGCAGCAGCGTGGTCTTGCCGCTGCCGGACGGGCCGATGACGGTGACCACCTCGCCCTTCGCAACTTGCAGGCTGACCGAGCGCAGCACCTCGACCGAGCCGAAGGATTTCGAGACCTCGGCAATATCCAGAAGTGCTGGGCTGTCGTTCGAACTTTTGGCCATCGCGTTAGTCCCGGATGAAAGCGAAGCGCCGTTCCAGCCGCCGGCTGGCGTATGAAAGCGCGTAGTTGACGGCGAAATAGATCAGGGCGCCGAGGATATAGAGCGGCATCGCCTCATAGGTGCGGCCGATGACCTGGTTGATCGCCTGCATCAGATCGGTGATGCCGAGAAGCGACACCAGGGCGCTGCCCTTCACCGCGTCGGTGACGCCGTTGATCCAGGGCGGCAGGAAGCGTCGGAAGGCCTGCGGGAAGATGACGTAGGCAAGGCGCTGGCGGAAGGTAAGGCCGATCGCCATCGCCGCCTCCGACTGGCCCTTCGGGATGGAAGCGACGGCGCCGCGCAGATATTCGACGACCTGGGCGGTCTTGAACAGCGTCAGCGCCAGCACGGCGGCCCAGAAGGACTGGAGGTGCACGCCGATCGCCGGCAGGCCGTAATAGACGAAGAACATCAGCACCAGGATCGGAATGCCGCGGATGGTGTCGCTGAAGATGCGCACCGCCCAGCGCACCGGCGCGGGGCCATAGACGAGGCCAACGCCGAGGATGACGCCGGCGATCAGCGACAGCACCACGACGAGGAGGGACACCCACAGCGTCAGCGCGAAGCCTTCGGCGAGGAACGGCAGGGCATAGGCGATCTGGCCGAGCATCTCAGCGTGCCGTCCTGAACCGACGCTCGACGAGGCGGAGCGCAAAGAGAAGAGCGTAGCCCGTGACCAGATACATCGCCGTCGTCACCAGGTAGACCTCGACGATGCGGAATGTGTTGAAGTTGATCCACTGGGCGCCGTAGGTGAGCTCGGGCACCGAGATGACCGAGGCGATCGAGGTGTCCTTGAACAGCGAGATGAAGGTGTTGGACAGCGCCGGCAGCGTGATGCGCAACATCGTCGGCAGGCGCACATGGATCAGCCTTTGCCACGGCGTCAGGCCGATCGCCTTGCCGGCGTCGAGCTGGCCGCGCGGCACGGCCTCCAGGCCGGAGCGAAACACCTCGACCAGATAGGCGCCGCTATAGACCGACAGCGTGACGACAAACGAGGTCTGCGCGCTATAGGCAAGGTCAACAACGGTCGGCAGGCCGTAGAAGACCAGATAGACCAGCAGGATCAGCGGCACGTTGCGGATGAACTCGACGTAAGCGGCGATGAAGGCGCGCACGACGCGCCCGGCCGAGACATACCAGACTGCCAGCACTAGGCCGATGACGATGCCGATGGCGATCGAGATGACGGCAAGCTCGAGGCTGAGCAGCAGGCCGCCCCACAGCTTGTCGAAATGCCGCCAGATCAGGTTGAAATTGAGCGTATAGCCCATGCGTCCATCTCAATGGCTCGCGGTGACGAACGATCTCTTTGTTTGACGCAATTTCAGACGGAAAACCGCTTCACACTTTTCCTGAAATTGCTCTAGGATTCGTCATCCGCATGGCCGGTGTCGAGGAGAAACAGGCGGAAGAGCGCTTTACCGCGCGCTTCCGCCGGCCTGGTCAGATGACCGGGAAGCCCGGATGGCGTGGCGGCGGCTCCTGTCCGAAATACTCCTTGAAGGCGGCGTCGTAGAGCGCCGTCTCATGGCCGAACATCGCAATGGTGAAGGTCTGGTTGACGAAGGTCAGCCAGTCGAGATCGCCCTGTCGGACGGCAGCGCCGTACAGCATCGAGTACCAGCTCTTGCCGGCGTCGAAATATTTGTCCGGATTGCGCGAGGCGAGCCAGCGCACCGTCGACAGATCGACCGCAGCGGCGTCGGCGCGTTTCGATTCCAGCGCCTGCAATACGTTGGCCTGGGTGTCGATCTGCAGCACCTGCGCCTGCGGCAGGGCGAAGTGCACCGAGCTCTCGGCGTCGACATTCTGCAGGATCGAGATGCGGGTGGCGGCGCCGTTCGCCAGGAGCTTGTCGAAGGTCTTGTTCTCGGAGCCAGGCAGCGTGAGCAGCGCGACGCCTTCGACATAGTAAGGCCGCGAGAAATGGATCAGCTGCGAGCGCTGCGCGGTCATGGTCATGAACTGGATGGTGATGTCGACCTTGTTGGTCGTCACGTTCGGGATGCGCTGCGCCGGATCCTGGGTGACGAACTCGACCTTGGTCGGGTCGTCGAAGAGGCCCTTGGCGAGGATGCGGCCCATGGTGATGTCCATGCCGACCAGCTCTCCGGCATCGTTCTCGAAGTGCCACGGCGCATTGGTGCTGCCGGTGCCGACGATCAGCTTGCCGCGATCGAGCGCGGTGCGCAGCACGCTGTCGGACGCAGCCTGCGCCGCCGCCTTCTCGGCGCTGACTGCGGTGAGCGCGCCGGCGGTGGCCAGCCCCGCCATACCCAATTTCAGAAAATCACGTCTTCCGGATGTGTCGTTCACGGCGACCTCCTTTCGTGTTGTGTTCCCCTTGTGAATACACGCGCCGGCAATCGACAAAGCATTTGTCTCTTACAAGAGACGTGTGTATCCTGTACAGGACAGATACTAACACCAGGAATGAGCAATGCAAGATAGTGAAACGTTGACCGGGTGGCCGGGCGAAGGCGCGGACGAAGAGCGGCCGGCGGGCTCGCGCGAGAAGGGCCTCAACAGAGTCTTGAACATGCTGGAATTCCTGCATGCCAACCAGCGCGCGATCGGCATCGGCGAGCTGGCCAAGAGGCTGAATGCCCCGCGCTCGACGACCTACACGCTGGTGCGCGAACTGGTCGAAGCCGGGCTGCTGGAAATGGCCGGCGACGGCAACCGCGTCTATTTCGGCAAGAAGCTCTATCTCTATGGAATGGCCTATATGCGGGGCAATGATCTGCTCAGGCGCGGCCGTCAGGAGGTCGACGCGCTGTCGCGCGAGACCGGCGAGACGTCGGAACTCTGCATGCTGCAGAGCGGCCGTTACACGATCATCCATTCGAGCCCGGGCACAAGGCCGTTCCGCATCAGCTCGGCCACCGGCCTGCAGATCCCGCTGCCCTGGACAGCCTCCGGCCGACTGCTGCTTGCCGGCCTCGACCGAGGCCGGATCGAAGCGATGGTCTCTGAAGACGATCTCGTGCTGCCCGACGGCCGCAAGCTCCTGCTCGACGATTTCATCGACGACATCGCGCGGGCCCGCGTCACCGGCTATTGCGTCACGTCAGGCCTGGTCGATGCCTACACCAAATGCCTTGCGGCGCCGGTGTTCTCGGCCCCTGGCACGGTCGAGGCGACGATGTGCCTGGTGGTGCCGATCGACACATCCGGGGAGCGGACCGACGAACTCGTTGCCGTGCTGCGCGAGCGCGCGGCCAGGCTTTCGATCTCTTAGAGCGTTTCACCGTTTCACGGAGACGGCAAACCGCTCTATCCCTTTGTTTTTATGCAATTCCGAACGGAAAACCGCTCACACTTTTCCTGGAATTGCTCTAGTGAGTGAGCTTTGCTCTAGGCGATGATGTCGGGAATGATGCGGTCTTCCAGCGCCGACAACCGGTCTTTCAGCAGCAGCTTCTTCTTTTTCATGCGCTGGATCTGAAGCGGGTCGCAGCCCGTGGCGATCATCGCGTTGATGGCGGCGTCGAAATCGGCGTGTTCTTGTTTGAGCCGGGAATATTCGAGGCGTATTTCAGCCTGTTCCTGTTCGGACATTATCTACCGTTTAGCGTATGCATCGCCCAATCGGGCTGTGTGGGCGGGACCGGTTGGGTTGTCTGTTGTGGCCGGCGCGCGGCTCATATCACATTTCACTTTGCCGTGGAATGCTACCACGTGGCATTCGACATCGAGATCGCTTGGTGGCAAACTGTCATTGTGCCGTCACAGTCGCAACCTGCGGTGGAGGCGTCCGCGACGGCTGCAATCGAGGAAACCATGAAAGGGAGAACCAATCATGTCTCTTGCGTCCCATCTTGATGAGTTGCAGCGGAAACACGGTGACATCGAGCGCGAGCTCACCGATGCGATGAACCATCCTTCGGTCGACGACCTCGAAATCGTGAATCTCAAGCGACGCAAGCTGGCAATCAAGGACGAGATTGAAAAGCTGAAGGGTAGCCCAACGACACACTGAAGCTCTTCCAGGCACCATCACCGCAACCCGCCGCGGTGAGACTGCCGGTGGCAAGAAATGCCACCGGCGTGGTGCTTTTTAACTGAAATCGATGGAAAGTTCGGTCGCAGATCTTGCGATCGGCAGAGTCGGCGTTTTTCGCACGGCTGCAGCCGATTTGCCGGCCTTGCCCGCGGCTTGCCATTGACAAGCCATCTTTGCTCCGCCACCTCATGCCCGGAACTCCCAGATGAAGGCGGCCGGCATGACCGGATATTTTTCCTCTCCCTTCCCGCGGCGCACGTCGGTCGGCGTATCGGTCGGCGGCGTGATCGTCGGCGGCGGCGCGCCGGTCGTCGTGCAGTCGATGACCAACACCGACACCGCCGACGTCGACCAGACCGTCGCCCAGGTCGCGGCGCTGCATCGCGCCGGCTCGGAAATCGTGCGCATCACGGTCGACCGCGACGAGAGCGCGGCGGCGGTTCCGCGCATCCATGAGCGGCTGCTGAGGCTCGGTATCGAGGTGCCGCTGGTCGGCGACTTCCACTATATCGGCCACAAGCTTCTGGCCGATCATCCGGCCTGCGCCGAGGCGCTGGCCAAATACCGCATCAATCCCGGCAATGTCGGCTTCAAGGACAAGAAGGACCGGCAGTTCGCGGCGATCGTCGGGATGGCGATCAGATATGACAAGCCGGTTCGCATCGGCGTCAACTGGGGCTCCCTCGACCAGGAGCTTTTGACCCGGCTGATGGACGACAACCAGGCTAAGGGCTTTCCGCTTACCGCGCAGGAAGTGACGCGCGAGGCGATCGTGCAGTCTGCGATCCTGTCGGCCGAGATGGCGGAAGAGATCGGGCTTGGTCGCGACAAGATCATCCTGTCGGCCAAGGTCAGCGGCGTGCAGGACCTGATCGCCGTCTACACCGAGCTCGCAACCCGCTCCGACCATGCGCTGCATCTGGGTCTCACCGAAGCCGGCATGGGCACCAAGGGCATTGTCGCCTCTTCCGCGGCGATGGGCATCCTGTTGCAGCAGGGCATAGGCGACACGATCCGAATCTCGCTGACGCCGGAGCCGAATGGCGACCGCACCCGGGAGGTGCAGGTGTCGCAGGAATTGCTGCAGACCATGGGCTTCCGGCAGTTCGTGCCGATCGTCGCGGCCTGCCCCGGCTGCGGGCGAACGACGTCAACCGTATTCCAGGAACTCGCCCAGAGCATCCAGGCCGATATCCGCAAGAACATGCCGGTGTGGCGCGAGAAATATCCGGGCGTCGAGAACCTCAAGGTCGCGGTGATGGGCTGCATCGTCAACGGTCCGGGCGAATCCAAGCATGCCGATATCGGCATATCCTTGCCCGGCACCGGCGAGACGCCGACGGCGCCCGTCTTCATCGACGGCAAGAAGGCGGCGACGCTGCGCGGTCCGTCGATCGCGCAGGATTTCGAGAAGATGGTCGGCGACTATATCGAGCAGCGCTACGGACACGGCAAGGCAGCGGCCGAGTAGGCCGATGCCGCTTTTGCCGCGCGCGACGCTGATCCTGATCTGCGTGCTGATCCTTACCGCTCAAGCGCTGGCGGACCCGCCGCAGTCGCGGTCCGCCGGCAAACGGCTGATCAACCGTGTCTGCGATCTGATCGAGACCCAGGCCCTAGAGAGCGGACTGCCCAGGGATTTCTTCGCCCGGCTGATCTGGAAGGAAAGCCGCTTCGATCCGAACGCGGTCAGCCCGGTCGGCGCCGAAGGCATCGCGCAATTCATGCCGGGCACCGCCAAGATGCGCGGTCTTGCCGATCCCTTCGACATCGAGCAGGCCATTCCGGCTTCGGCGAAATATCTCGCCGAGATGAAGGCCGGCTACGGCAATCTCGGGCTTGCGGCCGCGGCTTACAATGCCGGCGAGAACCGCGTGTCGCGCTGGCTGAGTTCGGGCGGCTTCCTGCCGATGGAGACGGAAAGCTATGTCTTCGACGTCATGGGCGAGCCCGTCGACAAGTTCTCGGACAAGTCCTATGCCGGGACCGTCCAGCCGCTCGATCCCAAGATGAGCTTCGCGGTTGCCTGCCGCCGGTTGCCGGTGATCATGTCGCGAACCGTCGCCATGGCCTCGATCAACGTCAAGCCGTGGGGCGTGCAGGTGGCGGGCAATTTCCGCCGCTCCGCAGCGATCGACCAATGGCTGAAGGTCAGGAGCCGGTTCCCGGCCTTGCTCGCCAGCCATGACCCGGTGGTGAGCCGGGTGCGCACGCCGATCGGCCGGCGCGGCATCTACGCGGTCAGGATCGGCGCCAACTCGCGCGGCGAGGCCGACGGCATCTGCAACAAGATGCAAAGCGTCGGCGGCGCCTGCGTGGTGTTGCGCAACCGGTGATGCCGGGGCGTGCGCGCGCCACATCCAGCAGACATTCAGCTTGTAGCGACATGCATTCCTTGCAGGGGCTCGAGCTTCCCCTGCCGCCAACAACGCCGGTAGCCAATTGCTAATGTTGCGACGAGAATCTGCTTGTCAGGGCGGCGGCGGTTAAATCTTAATGCGCTTTGCGGTAGTAAGGGCGGGGTCAGTTATTTCCGCGCGTATTTTTATTCGCGGTCTTACAAGGGAGGCATCATGCCGGAGGGGAATTTCCTTAAAAGGGTTGTCGGCGAGCTCGAAACGCCGCGCACCAAGCGACCGTTCGGCTCCGGTTGGCTGTCCGGCTCGATCGCATTGCTCGCCGGTATCACCGCCCTCCTGATGGTCATCGTGTTGCGCTACCCGACGCTGACCTCGATGCCGGACCTGGCGCCCATCCACCAGATGCTGTTCTTCAAGCCGGTCCTCTATTTCGTGCTTATCTCCGGCTACATCCTGGCCATCCTGAGCATGATGCTGCGCAGGGAAAAGACGCTCGGCGCGGCGGCGATGGTCACCGTGCTCCTGGCCTCGCTCATCGGCATGCTGCCGGCGCGTCACGAGCTGCGGATCGAAGGGGTCTTCTTCGGCCTCGACTTCTTCATCCTGAACGCCCTGTTCATGGGGGTCCTGTTCGTTCCGCTGGAGCGCATTTTCGCCCGCAACAGGGCTCAGACAGTGTTCCGCGACGAATGGCGCGAAGACCTGTTCTACTATCTGGTCTCGTCGCTGCTGGTGCAGATACTGACCTACCTGACGCTCGCGCCGTCCAATTTCGTCAACGCGCAAGGCGGCCTCGGTTCGGTGCGTGCCTGGGTCCACGACCTGCCCTGGATCGTGCAACTGCTGGCGGTGATGTTCCTGACCGATCTTGCCCAATATTGGGTGCATAGGGCTTTCCATCGCATCCCGTTCCTGTGGAATTTCCATGCCGTGCATCATTCGGCCAAGTCGATGGACTGGATTGCCGGCGCGCGGATGCATTTCCTGGAAATCATCGTGCTGCGCAGCCTGACGGCCACGCCGATGTTCGTGCTCGGCTTCGATGAATCGGCGATCCAGACCTATATCCTGATCGTCTACGTCTATTCGTCCTTCATCCATTCCAACATCGGAACCAGTTTCGGCCCGGTCGAAAAGGTGCTGGTGTCGCCGCGCTTCCATCACTGGCATCACGGCCTCGAGAAGGAGGCGATCGACGTCAACTTCGCCATCCATTTCCCGTTACTCGATCGGCTGTTCGGCACCTATCACCTGCCCGAGGGACGCTGGCCAAAGGGCTATGGCATTCATGGCCATCCGGTGCCGAAAGGATATTGGCGGCAATTCCTCTATCCGTTCCGGCGCGCGTAGAAGCTCGAAAACAAATATTCAGAGTCGGCGGGACAGCACCCCCCTGTCCTGCCGGACATCTCCCCCGCAAGGGGGAGATCAGATGTCGCGCCGGCCTTCGCCGATCGCCAACGTTGCAAGGCCGGGCGAAGCGCCGAAACTGCCAATCTCCCCCCTTGCGGGGGAGATGGCCGGCAGGCCAGAGGGGGGTTGGCGGGAACTCGGCAGTCGATCCTATCGAGAGCCGCCCTTGTTCGGCAGAACGCTCAAGCCGTCTTCGCCGCCACGGTCTCGCTGAGCCAGGTGCCGATCTTGGCGCCGAGGCGGTCGGGCGAGACCGGCTTCGGCAGATAGTCGTCCATGCCGGCTTCGATGCATTTTTCGCGGTCGCCCTTGAGCGCATGCGCGGTGACGCCGATGATCGGCGTGCGATTGCCGTTCTGCTGTTCGATCGCACGGATGGCGCGGGTCGCCTCATAGCCGTTCATCTCCGGCATGGAGACGTCCATCAGCACCAGGCGGGGGCGCAGCGAGCGGTACATCTCGACCGCGGTACGGCCATTGCCGGCGATGCGGTAGCTGAGACCGAAACCGTTGAGGATCTGGCCGAAGACCAGCTGGTTCACGTCATTGTCCTCGGCGATCAGGATGTCGATCGGGCCGCTCGGCGCCGCCGTCGATTCCAGCGCTGCGGGCGTGGGCACCGCCGGGCCGCGGATAACGGTGAATGCCGGCGGGGCCGCGTGGGCCGCGACCGGCTCGCGCACGAAATGCGCCTTCGCGCCCTGCGTGCGCGCCTTCTGGATGGCGGAGATCACCGTGCCCAGCAGCACCGCCGAGCGCGCCGGCTTGGTGAGATGCGCGACGATGCCGAAATCGATCACCATCCTGCCGAAATCGACCTGGTCGACCGAGGTCAGCAGCACCACCGGGATGGAGGAGAGGCGGCTGTCGGCGGCGATGGCTCTGGCGACATCGGCGCCGTTCATGCCGGGCATCTGGTAATCGAGGATGATGCAGTCGACAGAGGCGCCGAGCTGGCAGGCGCGGTCGAGGAAGGCGAGGCCGACCGCGCCGCTTTCGGCGGCCGCGCAGTCGAAGCTCCAGCTTCTGAGCTGCTCCAGAAGAATGTCGCGGTTGACCGGATTGTCGTCGATGACGAGCACCCGGGCGCCGGTGACGTCGACCGGAACGAGCTCGTCGCGCGACTGCTGGTCGTGCGCCGGCAGCGGCACGGCGAACCAGAAGACGGAACCGCGGCCGATCTCGCTTTCGACGCCGATCTTGCCGCCCATCAGGTCGACAAGCCGCGCGCCGATGGCCAGGCCAAGCCCGGTGCCTTCGTGGCGGCGAGTCGAGGAGCCGTCGACCTGGGCGAATTTCTCGAACACGCTTTGCAGTTTCTCGGCGGGAATGCCGATGCCGGTGTCCTCGACGCGGACCTTGAGCTGGACCACGCCGTCGACGACGTCGCCGCCGACATCGACCAGCACATGGCCCTTCTCGGTGAACTTGACGGCGTTGCCGAGCAGGTTGGTGACGATCTGGCGGAAGCGCCCGGCATCGCCGACGACGAAGGCCGGCAGGCGCGGATCGACGCGCACGATGAGCTCGAGGTTCTTTTCGGCGACACGTGCCGACACCAGCGTCGCCACGTCCTCGACCGCTTCCGCCAGGCGGAAGGGGGCGGGGTCGAGCGTCAGCTGGCCGGCATTGATCTTCGAGAAATCGAGGATGTCGTTGATGATGGTGAGCAGCGCGTTGCCGGATTTGACGATGACGTCGGTGAAAGTCTTCTGGCGCGGCGTCAGCTCCGTCTTGGCAAGCAGCTCGGCCATGCCGAGCACGCCGTTCATCGGCGTGCGGATCTCATGGCTCATATTGGCGAGGAATTCGGACTTGGCGCGATCGGCGGCCTCGGCCTTGAACAAGGATGCGGCGGTCTCGGCGAAGGCGCGCCGGATCGCATTCTCCATCGGCCGGAAGATCAGAGCCGCCGCGATGGCGAGCACGGCGAACAAAAGGCCGCTCGCCCATAGCAGCAGCCGGTCGTTTGAAGCATCGGCGAGGCGGCGCTCCTCGTCGAATGCGGTGCGCACCTTCACCAGCATCGGCTGAGCGAAGAGGTCGTTCTGGTTGCGGATCTCGCGGTAGCTCCACTCGTCGACCTTCTGGGCGACCGCCATCAGGTTGAAGTTGCGCACCATATCGCGCGCCGACCAGAACAGGTCGTCATTGACCGAGGCGGTGTCCAATGCGTTGAGAGTGTTCTTCGACAGGCGCGGCCTTATCGCGGCAAGCTGGGCGTTCAGGATGCCGATCTCGGCCATCAGGCGTTCGGAATGGCCGCGCGCGGCGGTCGCCAACGCGTCGCGTGTCTCGCTGCGCCAGGCGGTGCCGGTCGTCTCGGCGAAATTGGTGGCGTTGCGGAGGTCGCGGGCAAAGATGACGAAATTGCCGCTGAGGGCATCGACCTCGTGACGGTACGAATTCACACGGTTGAGCGCGAACATGACGGCGGCCGAGGCCAGCGCGAAGACAAGCAGTCCCGAAATGTAGCGGATCCGGATCGACCGGATGAAGGAAGAATATTCCGGCATGCGCAACCCCAACCCATACGCACAATTTTAATGGTCGGGATTACGCTTGATTTACATTAAGATTTCGTTGGTGGGCGGGCCCCTTGATTTCGGCAAGACGCGTGCGGTGCCTCCGCATCGGCCGGGCTGACGAAGGGATTCAATTTCCGGCCAGAGGAAACTCGTTTGCGATAGTGACGTGGTGGTGGATTCGGCCTTCGAAATACTTGGCCAATACCGCCTCGGTCGCGGCCCGCGATTCGGCGCGGGCCGGGCTCGCGAGCGCCGCTTCGACCGCGGCCATGTCGCGGTAGTTGATTGCCAGGATCATCGGGTATTCCGGTGCGCCGTCGTCGCGCTTCTCGGCAAAGCTGACGCGCACGTCGAGCGCGCCGGGGAACGCCTTCCATTTCGGCAGAACGGTCCTGATCACGTCCTCGCGGAACGCTTGGGTCTGGCCGTCCTTCACCTTGCCTTCAAACAGCGCATAGCGTGTGATCATGTCCCGGGCTCCTCGTCCTTGCGTCGGAAAAATTCCATCAGTGCGGCCTGATCCTCGCCACCAAGTCCGGCGGCCGTCAGCAGCCGGTGCACCTCGGCGCAGACGGCCGTCAGCGGCATTGCGGTGTGCGTGCGCCGCGCCAGATCCTGCGCGGCGTTGAGATCCTTCACCATGTTGTCGATGCGGCCGGTGCGCCGGTAGTCGCGGGTGGCGAAGCGCGGCAGGTATTCCTGCAAGATCGCGCTGTCGGCGCGGCCGCCCTTCAGCGCCTGAGGGATCTTGAGCGCGTCCACGCCGGCGTCGAGCGCCAGCCGCGTCGCTTCAGCCACGGCCATGAAGTTCAGAGCGCACAGCACCTGGTTGATCAGCTTGGTCGTCTGGCCCGCGCCGGCCGGGCCCATATGGGTGTAGTTGGTAGCGACGTCGCGCAGCAGCTCGTGAGCATCCGCGACGTCGTCCGGCTCACCGCCCGCCATCAGCGTCAGCTCGCCGACGAGCGCCTTCGGCGCACCGCCGGAAAGCGGGCTGTCGACCCAGCGCAATCCCTTGTCGCGGGCGTCGGCCGCCAGCTGGCGGGTCGCTTCGGGGTCGATCGACGACATGTCGATGAGCAGCGTGCCAGGTCTTGCCCCGGCCGCGACGCCACCGTCGCCGAACACGGCGCGACGCACGATCGCCGCCGAATTGAGGCTGAGGATGACGTAGTCCGCTGCGCCAGCTGCCTCGGCCGCGCTGGGCGCGGCGCTGGCGCCTTTGGCGACCAGCGTCTCCACCTTGGCCTTGTCGAGATCGAACACGAAGAGGGCGTTGCCGGTGGCAAGCAGGCGTTCGCCGATCGCTCCGCCCATGGCGCCGGCGCCGATCAGTGCGACTATGCGGGTCATGACTGTCGCTCCTCAAATGTGGCTGTTATGTCCGAGACGATCTTGTCCAGCGGCGCGTCGATCGCCACCACCACTGCGTTCTCGTCCTTTCCCGGCACTTCCAGCGTCGCGAATTGGCTGTAGAGCAGGCTGGTCGGCATGAAGTGGCCGGTGCGCTCGCGCATGCGCCGGGAAATCAGGTCGCGCGACCCATCGAGATAGATGAACAGCACGGGCGCGCCGGCCTGTTCGGCGACGAAATCGCGATACGCGCGCTTCAGCGCCGAGCAGCCGACTATGATCGGCGTGCTCTCCTGCCTCAGCGTTTCGCCGACTTTTGCCAGCCACGGCCACCTGTCGGCGTCGTCGAGCGGAATGCCCGCGCTCATCTTGGCGATGTTGGCCTCGGGGTGCAGCTTGTCGCCATCCACATATGTTGCGTGGATCGCATGGGCCAGCGCCTCGCCGACCGTCGTCTTGCCCGAACCGGTGACGCCCATGACGACCATGCGCGGTGGCGGGTCAGATCGAAGCTGTGATGCCGCCATCGACATAGAGGACATGACCGTTGACAAAAGAGGAGGCGTCGGACGCCAGGAAGATGCAGGCGCCGACCAGTTCTTCGACCTTGCCCCACCGGCCGGCAGGCGTGCGCTTTTCGAGCCAGGCGCTGAAGGCCGGGTCGGCGACGAGGGCTGCGTTGAGCGGCGTGTCGAAATAGCCGGGCGCGATCGCGTTGCATTGCAGGCCGTGCCGGGCCCAATCGGTCGCCATGCCCTTGGTCAGGTTGCCGACCGCGCCCTTGGTCGCCGTGTAGGGCGCGATGCCGGGGCGGGCGAGTGCAGTCTGCACGCTGGCGATGTTGATGATCTTGCCGTGGCCGCGCCTGATCATGTGGCGCGCGACGGCTTGGCCGACATGGAAGACGCTGGCGACGTTGGTTTGCAACAGGCGCTCGAACGCATCGGCGGGGAAATCCTCGAGCGGCGTGCGGAACTGCATACCGGCATTGTTGACAAGGATGTCGATCGGCCCGTGGGCCTGCTCGAAAGCATCGATCGCGGCGCGCACGGCGCCGTGGTCGGTCGCATCGAAGGCGAGCGTCGCGGCGCCGGGAATCTGCGCAGCCGCGGCGCCGAGCTTTGCCTCGTCGCGGCCGTTGAGCACCACTTTGGCGCCTGCTTCGGCCAGCCCTCTGGCCAAGGCAAATCCAATGCCTTGCGAAGAGCCGGTGACGAGCGCGGTGCGCCCGGTGAGATCGAACAAGGTGGACGACATTTTCCCGATTGCCTCTCGTCGCTGCCCGCTTTATGTTATCGATAACATCTGCTGTCAAGTCAAGTGGAGCAAAACCGATGCAGCGGCCTCACATCCTTCAGGTTGGACCCTATCCCGAATGGGACGAGGAGTTGCTCAACGAAGCCTTCGTGGTGCATCGCTATTTCGCGGCGGACGACAAGCCGTCCTTTCTCACCGAGGTCGGGCCGCACGTGCGCGCCATCGCCACGCGCGGCGAGCTCGGCGCCAGCCGCGCCATGATCGAGGCTTGCCCGGCGCTCGAGGTCGTCTCCGTCTACGGCGTCGGTTTCGACGCGGTCGATCTCGCGGCGTGCCGGGAGCGCGGTGTGCGTGTCACCAATACCCCGGACGTGCTGACCAACGACGTCGCCGATCTCGGCATCGCCATGATGCTGTGCCTGTCGCGCGGCATGATCGGCGCCGAGCGCTGGGTGCGTGACGGCAGTTGGGCGGCCAAGGGCCTCTACCCGCTCAAGCGCCGCGTCTGGGGTCGGCGGGCCGGTGTGCTGGGCCTCGGCCGTATCGGCTATGAGGTGGCCAAGCGTCTCGCCGGCTTCGGTATGGACATCGCCTACAGCGACGTTGCGCCGAAGGATTTCGCCGCGGATTGGACGTTCGTCGCCGACCCCATCGCGCTGGCCCGTCGTTCGGATTTCCTGTTCGTCACGCTCGCCGCGTCGGCCGCCACGCGCCGCATCGTCGACAAGGATGTGATCGCGGCGCTCGGCGAGGACGGCATGCTGATCAACATTTCGCGCGCTTCCAACATCGACGAGGACGCGCTGCTCGACGCGCTCGAAAAGAAGGTGCTGGGGTCCGCCGCGCTCGACGTCTTCGAAGGCGAACCGAAGCTCAATCCGCGGTTCCTGGCGCTCGACAATGTGCTTCTGCAGCCGCACCACGCGTCGGGCACCATCGAAACGCGCAAAGCGATGGGCAAGCTGGTGCGCGACAACCTTGCTGCTCATTTTGCCGGCCAGCCGCTGCTGACGCCGGTGCTCTGAAACTGTTTCGCGCAATTTTTCACGGGAAGCCGTTGCTTGCCTGAACCGCAAGAGGAGTTCGCCTGCCATGAAGTCGATCGTCATACACGCCGCCAAGGACCTGCGCATCGAGGACCACCCGGTCGAGGAGCCAGGTCCAGGCCAGGTGCTGCTCCGTCTTGCCGCCGGCGGCATCTGCGGCAGCGACCTGCACTATTACAATCATGGCGGCTTCGGAACGGTGCGTCTGAAGGAGCCGATGATCCTTGGCCACGAAGTCTCCGGCGTGATCGAGAAGCTCGGGCCGGGTGTCGGTGGACTGGAAGCGGGACAACTCGTCGCCGTCTCGCCGTCGCGGCCCTGCTACAGCTGCCGTTACTGCCGCGAAGGCATGCACAACCAGTGCCTCAACATGCGCTTCTATGGCAGCGCCATGCCGTTTCCGCATATCCAGGGCGCGTTCCGTGAAATGCTGGTGGCGGACGCAATGCAATGCGTGCCGGCCGACGGGTTGAGCGCAGGGGAAGCCGCGATGGCCGAACCGCTGGCGGTTTGTCTGCACGCAACGCGTCGGGCCGGAGAGATGCTTGGCAAGCGGGTGCTGGTCACAGGCTGCGGACCGATCGGCCTGCTGTCGATCATCAGCGCGCGGCGCGCCGGCGCCGCCGAAATCGTCGCCGTCGACATCGCCGATTTCACGCTGTCGATGGCGATGCGCGTCGGCGCCGACAGGACAATCAACACCCGAAGCGACCCGGAGGGGTTGGCGCCCTATTTTGCAGACAAGGGAAGCTTCGACATCCTTTATGAATGCTCTGGCGCCGCGGCGGCGCTGGCGCAAGGCATTGCGGCGCTGCGCCCGCGCGGCGCCATCGTCCAACTCGGCCTCGGCGGTGCCGAGATGGCGCTGCCGATGACGGCGATCACCACCAAGGAACTGTCGATCAACGGCTCGTTCCGCTTCCATGCCGAATTCGCCGTCGGGGTCGAATTGATGCGCAAGGGGCTGATCGACGTGAAGCCGCTGATCACCCACACCGTGGCCTGCGACGAGGTTCTATCGGGCTTCGATCTCGCCAATGACCGCAGCCGAGCGATGAAGGTTCAGATCGCCTTCGCATAAGCCGCGAGGGCGCGTTGCATTCCGTTGTGATATCGATAACGTACGGATATGCAATCTTCGCCAAAACGCCCGACCATGGCCGATGTAGCGCATCGCGCCAATGTCTCGACGATGACGGTGTCGCGTGCCTTCAAGCGCGACGCCTCGGTCAGCGCCGACACGCGCGACCGGATACTCAAGGCGGCGGAGGAGCTCGGCTACGTCTTTGACAGCATCGCCGCAAATCTGTCGTCGCGGCGCTCCGGTTTCGTGGCGGCGACGATCCCCTCGATCAACAACGCCAATTTCGCCGACACCGTGCGTGGCATGACCGAGGGCCTGCGCGACAGCGGGCTGGAGATCCTGCTCGGCTTCACCGACTACAATGTCGAGGAGGAAGAGCGTCTGGTCGGTCAGCTGCTGCAGCGACGGCCGGAAGCAATCATCGTCACCGGCGGCCGGCATACGCCGCGCTGCCGCAAGATGCTGACCAATGCCGGCGTCCCGGTGGTGGAGACCTGGGACCTGCCGGCCGATCCGATCGGCCATGTCGTCGGCTTCTCCAACGCGGACGCCGGGCGCTTGATGGTCGATCATTTCGTCAAACGCGGCTACTTGAGGCTCGGTTTCATCGGCGGCGACACCTCGCGCGACACGCGCGGCCTGGACCGGAGGCGCGGCTTCGTCGCCGCATTGCAGGACCGCGGCCTCGATGCTTTGCGCGTCATCGCTTCCGGCGTGCCGCCGATCTCGATGCGCGAGGGTGCTGCCGCCATGATCGAGATGATCTCGCGCTGGCCCGACACACAGGCGGTGATGTGCGTGTCGGACCTTTCCGCCTTCGGCGCGCTGATGGAGTGCGTACGGCGCGGCATCCGCGTTCCCGATGACGTCGCGATCGCCGGCTTCGGCGCCTATGACCTTGCCGAGCAGTCGGTGCCCTCGATCACGACGATCGACGTCGGGGCGCACGAGATCGGCATCCGCGTCGCCGAACTGGTGCTCGACCTGCTCAACGGGCGGCGAGCGCCCGACGACCGGGTCGTCCTCGGCATGACGCCCAAGGTGATCGTTCGCCAGACGGCCTGATCGGTTCGGAGAAAACAAACGGCCGGCGGGATGATCGCCGGCGGCTTGCCTATCCTGATCCTGTAGTGCTTACTTGCCCCAGACCTTCTTGTACTCGTCGCGGTAGCCGTTACCGGGATCGAAACGGTTGTCCGGGCCGCCGTCGAATTCGACATTGTCCGACGTCACCACATGCAGCGGCGAGATGTAGCCCGACCACTTCTCGCCGGCCATGGCGCGGTTGAGCTCGTCGACGAGCTGCCAGCCCTGAAGGTTCAACGGTTCGGCCACCGTCACCTTCTGGAACTGGCTCGAGCGGATGCGCTGGTAGGCCGATTCCGAGCCGTCGCCCGCCGCCACGTTGATCGGCGCGTCGGTGCCGGACTTGCCGGCCGCCGCCAGCGACGGTCCCATGAAGTCGAAATAGAGATCGTTGATCGCCAGGGAGTGGGTCCACGCATCGCCGTATTTCTGCAGCAGCGACGTGGTGAGCTGCGGCATGCGCTGTGAGGTCTCGGCAATCGGCGTATCGACATATTCGAGCACCTTGCCTCCGAGATCCTCGATCTCCTTCTTCATCCGGTCCGCCTTGGCGATGGCGATCTGGTAGGTGGAATCAGTGAAGATGATGACGCCGGGCTTGCCCTTGGCGTCGACGAAGGCCCAGTCGGCGGCCGCCTTCGACACTTCCATCGGATCGGTCGAGACATTGGCGACGATGCCGAGATCGTCGATGGGCCCGACCGTCGGCGCGGCATGCCATGCCACCATGGGGATCTTGGCGGCCTTGGCCTGTTCCATCGCCGGCTTCTGCTCGACCGCGTCGAAGCCGTTGATGATGATGCCGTCGGGATTGAGCGCCAGCGCCTGGCCGAAGGCCGCCGTGCGGCCGCCGATGGAGCCTGCGCCATCAAGGGTCTTGACCGTCCATCCAAGTGCCGCCGCGGCTTCCTCCACACCCTTGGTGACGCCGAGGATGCCGCCATTCTTCATGTCGGCGCCGAGCACGACGATGGTCTTGCCGGCAGCGCCCTTCGGTCCTGTCGTCGGGCCGTCCCACTTCTCGACCTTGCTGGCGTATTTGTCGACGACGGCCTTGGCGGCGGCCATGGGGTCGGCCAGGGTCGGCGAGGCGATGCCAAACGCCAGGCAGGCGACGCCAAGCTGGAGGAATGTTCTGCGCTGCATATCGTTTCTCCCATTAAGCATTGTCGGTTGTCTTTGTTGGTTGGCTGGCGGGTGGTTGATCGGTGGCTGCTCGGGGCGGCACGACCGCGCCGCGGCGGCGCTGCGCGTAGCCGGCGATGCCGATCGCCACGAGCAGGGTGACGCCGTTGAACAGCGGCTCGACCCAGAACGAGCCGCCGAACTGCTGGATGCCGGAAATGCCGACCGCAAGGATGACGACGCCGACGATCGTGCCCCAGACATTGACCCGACCGGGCTTGATGGTGGTCGATCCGAGGAAGGCGCCGACCAGCGCCGGCAGGAGGTATTCGAGGCCGACGCTGGCTTGGCCGATCCGCAGCTTCGAGGCGAGCAGCACGCCGCCGAGCGCGGTCAGTGCGCCGGAGGCGACGAAGGCGCCCATGACGAATTTCTGCACCGGAATGCCGTTGAGCGCGGCCGCCTTCGGGTTGGCGCCGATGGCGTAGAGGTAGCGGCCGATCGGCAGATATTCGAGCACCAGCCACATCGCCAGCGCCAGGATAATCACGTAGTAGCCGGTGATCGGCAGGCCGAACAGCATCGTGCCGTTGAGGGCAAGGAAGCCGTCAGGCAGCACGCCGACGACTTGGCGGCCGCCGGTGTACCACATGGCTAAAGCATAGAGCACGGTGCCGGTGCCGAGCGTTGCGATGAAGGAATCGATGCGCGCCACCTCGACCAGCAGGCCGTTGATGAAACCGGTGAGGACGCCGAGCGCGACGACGATCAGCACCGCGATCGGCCACGGAATGCCGAAGGCGGTCTGCAGGCTGATCGCAAGGATGTGCCACAGCACGATGCCGTAGCCGACGGTGAGGTCGATGCGGCCCGCGGCCATCGGGATCATGGCGGCCAGCGACAGGATGGCGATGATCGCCTTGTCGGAGACGATCGAGCGCAGGTTGAGCAGCGTCGGAAACGTTCGCGGCAGGAGCAGCGAGAACAGCACGATCAGAAGCAGCATCAGGATCGGCAGGCCGTAGACCGGCAGATAGCGCGCCGCCTTCTGGGCAGGGCTCAATCCGGAGAGTTCCGAACGGGTCGGCTCCAGCGCCGTCGACTTGATCGAGTTCATGGATTCTCCTCAGGCGGCTTCGGACACGGAGGCGGCGCTGATCAGCGCCGCCGTCGTCAGGGCATCGCCGGCCAGCTCGCGCACGATGCGGTTATGTGAGAAGACGAGCGCGCGGTGGCAGATATGGGCGACCTCCTCGAAATCGGTCGACACGACGATGACCGCCAGCCCGGCTTCGACGGCGGTTGCGATCAGCCGGTAAATCTCGGCCTTGGCGCCGACATCGACGCCGGCCGTCGGATCCTCGGCGATCAAAAGCTTGCGACCCGTCGCCAGCCAGCGGCCGACGACCACCTTCTGCTGGTTGCCGCCGGACAGCGCCTCGATGGGCAAATGCGGGTCGTTGGGGCGCAGCCCCAGCCGGGCGCCGAGCTCCCGGGTAAGCTCGCTTTCCCGCGCCGGCTTCATGAAGGAGAAAAGCCCGCGGCCGACGGCCGACGGATTGAGATACATGTTCTCGCGCACGGAGAGCGACAGCGCCACAGACTCCTCGGTGCGGTCGCGGGCGATCAGCCCGACGCCCGCGGCAAGGGCGGCGCCGACCGAGGACAGGTCGAGGCGCTTGCCGTCGAGCAGCACCGTGCCGTCGAAACGCTCGGCGCCGAACAGCGCGCGCCCGACGGCTTCCTGGCCGGCACCGCGCAGGCCGACCAGTCCGAGCAATTCACCCGAGCGCGCCTCGAAACCTACTGGGCCGACATTGCCGCTGGTAAGCTTTTCGACCTTGAGCCGCTCCGCCCCATCCTGCCAGCGCGACTTGGCGAACATCTGGTGCGCCGGCCGGCCGACGATGAGATCGACCAGTTCCTGCGGCGTGGTCTCGTCGACCGGCTTGACCGCGACCATTCGGCCGTCGCGCATGACCGCGACGCGGTCGGCGATGCGGAACACCTCGTCCAGCCGGTGCGAGACGTAGATCATTCCGACCCCGCGCTGGCGCAGCGGCCGCAGCGCCTCGAACAGGCGCTCGACCTCGTCCGCAGGCAGGCTTGCCGTCGGCTCGTCGAGCACCAGGACATCGGCCTCGGTGGCCAAGGCGCGCGCAATGGCCACCAGTGACTTTTCGGTTCGTGACAGGTCCTGGACGCGCGTCGCCGGATCGAAGGCGCAGCCGACCAATGCCAGCGCGCGCTCGGCGCGACGCTCGGTGTCGCGCCAGTCGATCAGACCGGAACGCCGAGAAAAACCCTGCGCCATGCCGACATTTTCGGCCACCGTCATCCATTCGATCAGACCGAGGTCCTGATGGATGAAGGCGACTTTCTGCGGCTGGTTCGGACGCGGCGGGCGGTGATGGTAGTCCTCGCCGCGGAAGCGGATCGTCCCCTGGTCGCGCTTGTGGATGCCGGCGAGCGTCTTGATGAGCGTCGACTTGCCCGCGCCATTCTCGCCGAGCAGAGCGACGATCTCGCCCTCGTGGATGTCGAGCGAGACCGACTTCAACGCCAGGGTGCCGCCGAAGCGCTTGGAGATGTCGATGAATTCGATGAGCTTGGGCCGCATTTTTTGGCCTCCTCCCAAGCCAAGCAAACGACTGAATTGCGATTGATGTTATCGCTAACATTTTTGCAGGTCAAGTCTTGAAAGCTACGCGCCGCGAAGGCTATCGATGAGCCGGTTTTCGCGGAGAAGTGGTCATGTTCGGAGACATTGAAGGTGCCGGGTTCGAAGTTCTCGACGAGCGTTTCGAGAGCTGTTTCGTCGGTCACGTGGCGGTAGAGCGGCTGTGGACGGGCGGACGCTGGCTAGAGGGGCCGGCCTGGTTCGCGGCCGGCCGCTACCTGGTGTTCTCCGACATCCCGAACGACCGCATCATGCGCTATGACGACACCAATGGCGAGGTCTCGGTCTTCCGCGCGCCGTCCAACAACGCCAACGGGCATACGGTCGACACGCAGGGACGGCTGGTTACATGCGAGCACCGAACGCGGCGTGTCACGCGCACCGAGCACGACGGCTCGATCACGGTGATCGCCGATCGCTTCGAAGGCAAGCGCTTGAACTCGCCGAACGATGTCGTGGTGCGCTCGGACGGCACGGTGTGGTTTTCCGATCCGCCCTACGGCATCGCGACCGACTATGAGGGCGATCGCGCCGAGCAGGAGATCGACGGCTGCCATGTCTACCGCGCCGACCCCGTGAGCGGCGAGGTGGTGCGTGTTATCTCCACCATGGCCAAGCCCAACGGGCTCGCGTTCTCGCCGGACGAGAGCATTCTTTATGTGGGCGACACCGGCGTCACGCATCAGAAGGACGGGCCGAGGCACATCCGCAAATTCGCCGTGGAAGGCGGCGCGCTGCGCGAGCTTGGCGTGTTCGCAACTTGCACGGTCGGTTTGTTCGACGGGTTCAGGGTGGACACGGCCGGCCGCGTCTGGGCAGGCGCCGGCGACGGCGTCCACTGCTTCGACCCAGACGGCACGCTGATCGGCAAGATACGCATTGCGGAGACGGTGGCCAACCTCACCTTCGGCGGCCCCAAACGCAATCGCCTTTTCATCACGGCGCGGCAGTCGCTCTACGCGGTGTTCGTTGTCGCGAATGCGGCGGCAAGGGGATGAGATCCAGCCCTTGGGTCTGTTGCTATTTGGGGCAGCGTCAGCTGCTGCGCGTCGCCACGAAGGTCGCGGCTTCCTTGAGCAACTCAGCCGCTTCGCCATAGGGCTCGAGCAGCGCATGCGCCTGGTCGATCAGGCCGTGCAGCTGGCCGCGCGCCCAGTTGGGTCCGTGCAGCGCGGCAAGCGTCGCCTTGCCGGCGGCGGCGTCCTTGTTCGTCGCCTTGCCCATCTGCTTGGCGTCCGCCGTCAGGTCGAGCAGGTCGTCGGCGAGCTGGAAGGCAAGGCCGATCGCCGAGCCGAACTCGGCCAGTCTCTCGCGGTCCGCTGGCGGTGCGCCAGCAACGATCGCGCCGGCCTCGCAGGCGAAGCGGATCAGCGCGCCGGTCTTCATCGCCTGCAAGGTGATGATGCCGGCCTCGTCCGGCCGCTTGCGCTCGGCCTCGAGGTCCAGCATCTGGCCGCCGACCATGCCGCCGGCGCCGGCCGCGCGGGCAAGTGCGAGAACGAGGATGGCGCGGCGCTCGGCCGGCAGCGAGGTCGCTTCGTCGGCGATGATGTCGAAGGCCAAGGTCAGCAGCGCGTCGCCGGCAAGGATCGCGGTCGCCTCGTCGAAGGCCTTGTGCACCGTCGGCTGGCCGCGCCGCAAATCGTCGTCGTCCATGGCCGGCAGATCGTCATGGATGAGCGAATAGCAATGCACGCATTCCAGCGCCGCCGCGACGCGCAGCGCCGCGTCATTGTCAGCCGAAAACAGCACAGCGCTTTCCAGGACCAGAAAGGGACGCAGCCGCTTGCCGCCGTTGAGCACGCCGTGGCGCATGGCCGCCATCAGGCGATCGGGTCGCGCGATCTCGCCCGAAAGCGGACGCGCGTCGAGGATCCGCCGCAGCTCGGTCTCGACCGCGGCGGCGCGCAAAAAAAGCGCGGATTCGAAGGCAATCTGGTCGTCTTTGCTCATGGTCGGGAGCGGTAGCCGACACACAGACATTGCGCAAGAAGCCTTGCGCCTTTATGCCGGAGGGGGCGAGGCACGGGTTGGGCGGCTTGACGGAACCGATCGTCGAATATGAAAGCGAAGGGCTGGACATGGCGCGACGTCGGCGCCTGAACCGCGCCGGTGTGACGCGCATCGCCCGGCGCTGCCTAGTCGTGGCGCTTGTGCTGGCGGCCATCCCGGTCGTGCTCACCTTCCTTTACCTGCCGCCCTTCGTGCATCCGGTCTCGACGCTGATGCTGAAGGACCTCGTGACGTTTTCCGGCTACGACCGGCGCTGGGTGTCGATCGACGATGTGGCGCCGGTGCTGGCGCATTCGGTGATCATGTCGGAGGACGGGCAGTTCTGCTTCCACCGCGGCGTCGATCTCGGCGAATTGCGCGGCGTGGTCGACGACGCGCTGGCCGGCGAGGCGACGCGCGGCGCTTCGACCATCACCATGCAGACGGTGAAGAACCTTTTTCTGTGGTCGCGCCCGCTGGGCAGCGTGCGCAAGGTGGTCGAGCTGCCGCTGGCCGTCTATTTCGATGCGGTGATGTCGAAGCGGCGGATCATGGAGATTTATCTCAACATCGCCGAATGGGGGCCGGGCATCTACGGCATCGAGGCCGCCGCCCAACACCATTTCGGTGTCTCGGCCAAGCAATTGTCGCGAAGGCAGGCGGCGTTGCTGGCCGTCAGCCTGCCCAACCCGATCGCGCGCAATCCGGCCAAGCCGGGGCCGGGCTTACGACGTCTTGCGAGCTTGATCGAACGCCGTGCGAGCCGGTCCGGCGCCTATGTCGGTTGCCTTGACTAAAGGCCGTTGACGTTCATTCGCTCAAGGGGGATTCTTGCAGCGCTGACGGAGTGGCATAACGAACCTCGTGTCAGCCTTATCCGCGATCAGAAGGAGCGGATCGATGAATCCCACCAATGATCTCGAACAAGTCGTCGAGCAATACCACCGGGCGCTCGGCGCGTTCATGCGGGGAGATTACGAGCCCGCCAAGCGGCTGTTCTCTGAACAAGACGATGTCACCCTCGGCAACCCCTTCGGACCTTTCGCGCGCGGATTGACGCAGGTCGTCGAGACCATGAAGCGTGCGGCATCGAATTACCGGGATGGCGATGCGATCGGCTTCGACGCCATATCGAAATACGTAACCCCCGGTCTCGCCTACATCGTCGAGGTGGAGCGGCTCGAATCCAAGGTCGGCGGGCGCAAGGATGTCACCCCAGTGCATCTTCGGGCTACGAGCATCTTTCGCCACGAGGAAGGCGGCTGGAAGCTCATCCATCGGCACGCCGATCCGATAACTGCCGCGCAGCCAGCGGACTCTGTCCTGCGGAAGGGTTAGGGCGAAGCGGCGCCGGCTCAAAAAAATTCGCGGCCACCGCTGGCCAAAACTGCGCAAGGCGTGTATAGGCACCCGACTTTCTCAGATTATGGCCTCGATGCGGCCCTTTCGCGAGGGTTGCCGGGGCATTTTGACCATGTAGTGGAGCATATCCATGGCCGTTCCAAAAAGAAAAACCTCTCCGTCGAAGCGCGGCATGCGCCGCTCGGCCGACGCCCTCAAGGCCCCGACCTATGTCGAGGACAAGAATTCCGGCGAAATGCGCCGCCCGCATCACATCGACCTGAAGACCGGCATGTATCGCGGCCGCCAGGTTCTGGAGCCGAAGGAAAGCTGAGAAGCTTCCATAGGTTTGTGACGTTTTCAAAAGACCGGCCCCTGGCCGGTCTTTTTGCTTTTGTGCCCTCGTTGGCGTGGCGGCCGACCCGAAATCGGCAAGACCTGACTTCGCGCCCGCGCTGGCCTGAGCCGTCTCCTCCCTAAGCACCTCAAACCCTCTACCCGCGTCGATGCCATCCCGGTATCGCGTTTGTTTCCGTTTGCAATCGGCTTGCAAATGACGAATTCTTATGCAAATTTGAATTCTGTAGTTGGAAATCGACATGAAAGAGGGGTTTTATGTGGGATTTCGTCAGCACCAACGATCTGGACGAGACCGAGCAGGCGGTTCTTTCGCAGCTGAAGGTCGACGGGCGGATGTCGAGCGTCGACATCGCCAAGCGCATCGGCGTGACCGAGGCGACGGTGCGGCGCAAGATGGCGCGCGTCCTCGAAGACCCTGATATCTGCATCCAGGCAGTCGTGCGTCCGCTGCGCAGCGATCTCGGCATCGCGGCCATCGTCGGGCTCGACGTCGACCGCGAGCACATCATCAGCGTGGCGCGCAAACTCTCCGAATATTCCTTCGTCGACTCGGTCTACGCCATGACCGGACCCTTCGACATCATCATCCAGCTGACCCTGCCGTCGACGACGGCCCTGCATGACTTCCTGGTCAGCGAACTCGCCAACGTGCCCGGGATCAAGGATTCCGAGAGCTACATGATCGGCCGCGTGTTCAAGCATTCCGGCCGGGCCTACCAGCGCAGTAAAACCGAAGAAAAAAGAGGGTAACAAAATGGTTGGGTTGTTTTCCACCGCGCGCCGCTCGGCACTTCGCCTGCTGGCCGCGGCGCCGCTTCTCATTCTATCCACCGTGTCGCATGCCGACGGGCTGGTCGATCAGATCAAGCAGCGCGGCACCATCGTCGTCGGCACCGAGGCGGCCTTCGAGCCGTTCGAATTCGTCCGCGACGGCCAGATCGTCGGTTACAACAAGGACATCCTCGACCATGTGGTCGACAAGCTTGGCGTGAAGCTCGACCAGCTCAACCTGCCGTTCCAGGGATTGCTGCCCGGCCTGCTCGCCAAGAAATTCGACCTGATGGCGACGTCCACCGGCATCAATGCCGAGCGCGCGGCGAAATATGCCTATACGCGGCCGACCGGCTCGTTTGAGAACGTCATCGTCGTGCGCGCCAATGAGGACCGCATCAAGAAGCCGGAGGACATCAACGGTATGGTGGTGGCGACGCAGCTTGCATCCTCGGTGCAGCCGGTGATCGAGGCCTATGACAAGGAGCTAAAGGCCAAGGGCGGCGGCATCGGCGAGATCAAGCTGTTCACCTCATTTCCGGAAACGCATGTGGCGCTCGCTTCCGGCCAGGTCGACGCCATCGTGATTGCCTCGCCCTCGGCGGCGGTGCTGATGAAGAACGTGCCCGACACCTACAAGATCGTCGGCTCGATCGGCGAGTTCCAGTACCTCGCTTGGGTGGTGCGACCGGAAGACAAGGACCTGCGCGACCTCATCAACACCAGCATCGGCGAGCTGAAGGACAGCGGCAAGCTCAAGGAATTGCAGCTGAAATGGTTCGGCTTCGAGATGCAGACGCCTGACCAGGGCTACCTGCCTCCGGGCGCGCTCTAAGCCGCTTTGCACGGGCGGAGACCGGCCTCTCGGGGAGGCCGCTTTCCCCGTGCGCCATCACTTGTCGAGCTGAGCTATGGTCGACTTCTCCAGAACCATCGCCTTCCTGCCGCAGTTCCTGACGGGTGCCGGCGTCACGCTCGCCGTTTCGGCGCTCGGCTTCGCGCTGGGCACCGTCATCGGCTTCGGCCTGCTCGCCTGCCGCCGCTCGCGCTGGCGGGCGGTGCGTTTCATCGGCGCCCTCTACACCAGCTTCATCCGCGGCACGCCTTTGATCGTGCAGATCTTCGTCGTCTATTACGTGCTGCCGGGACTGGTCGGCATCGACCTGCCGCCGCTGCTTGCCGGCGTGCTGGCGCTCTCCTTCAACAGCGCCGCCTTCGTCGCCGAAATCCTCAGGGCCGGGCTGACGCGCATCCCGACCGGCCAGTACGAGGCTGCCAAGGCGCTCGGGCTGAAGCCGGCGGTGACCTGGCTGAAGATCATCCTGCCGCAGCTCTTCCGCATCATCATCCCGCCGATGGTCAACGAGTTCACCATGCTGGTGAAGGCCTCGTCGATCCTGTCGGTCATCACCGTCGTCGAGCTGACCCGCACGTCGCAGAACATCATGAACGTCACCTACCGGCCGGTCGAAGCGTTCATGGTGGCGGCGGTGCTCTATTTCATCATGCTGTTCGCCTGCAGCCTCTTGGTGCGGCGGCTGGAGCGCCGGGCGGAGAGGGCTAGGGCATGAGCTTCGACTTCGCCGTCATCACCGACAACTGGCCGGCGCTGGCCAAGGGGTTCGGCAACACGCTCGTCATCTGCGCGGTCACGCTGCCGCTCGGCTTCGCGCTCGGCCTGGTGCTGGCGCTGGTGCGGCTCAGGGCAGGGCGGGTGCCGGCGTCGATCGTCGCTTCCTATGTCGAGCTCTTCCGCAATATCCCGTTCCTGATCCAGGTGTTCCTGCTGTTCTACGTGCTGCCGATGGCGGGCGTGCGGCTCTCGACCATCGCCGTCTCGGTCATCGCGCTGTCGGCCTATGCCAGCGCCTACTTCGCCGAGATCGTGCGCGGCGCGATCCAATCCATCCCGGAAGGACAGACCGAGGCCGGCTATGCGCTGGGACTGCGCTACCCGCTCATCCTGCGCAAGGTGCTGTTGCCGCAGGTGGCGGGCTACATCCTGCCGGCGGCCGCCAACCTCACCATCACGCTCGTCAAGGAATCGGCGATCCTGTCGGCGATCACCGTGCCCGAGCTCACCTACATGGCGCAGGACATCATCGGCCGCACCTTCGCGCCCGTCGAGATCTTCACCGCGATCGCGCTGCTCTATTGGGCTCTCACCGTGCTGGTGGCGGCCGCGGCGCGCGAGCTGGAGCGCCGGCTGACACCGCATCTCGCCGTCTCGCGCGGCTGACCTCGATCAAAAAGCTTTCAACACCAAGAGGAGACCCCATGTCCAAGCTCACCACCGCGCCGCGCGATGTCTTCCAGACATTCATGAACTTTCCACTGGTCGAAGACCTCGACACGCTGAAGGCCGATGTCGCCGTTATCGGCATGCCCTATGGCGATCCCTACACGATCGACGAGCTGATCAACGACCAGACCAACGCGCCGACCGCGGTGCGGCGCGCTTCCAAGCGCATCAGCCAGGCGCTCGACCGCTATGATTTCGATATCGGCGGTCCAGTCTTTGCCGGCCAGGACATCAAGGTGGTCGATGTCGGCGACGTGCCCGGCAATGCCGCGGATCATGTCGGGCACTATGGCAGGGCCGAGGCCGCCATCCGCAAGATCCTGGCCGCCGGCGCTATGCCGATCACCATCGGCGGCGACCACGGCATTCCGATCCCGATTTTTCGCGCGCTCGACGGCGAGGGACCGATCACGCTGGTGCAGCTCGACGCCCATCTCGACTGGCGCGACAACGTCAACGGCGTCAAGGAAGGCTATTCGAGCACCATCCGCCGCGCCTCGGAAATGAAGCATATCGACAAGATCTTCCAGGTCGGCGTCCGCGGCCAGGGCAGCGCCCGCACCGAGGAGGTTGAGGCGGCGCGCGCCTATGGCGCCAACATCATCACCACCGACGAATGGCAGGATATCGGCACCGCGGCGCTTCTGAAGCGCATTCCGGACGGCGGCCGCTATTATCTCACCATCGACGCCGACGGGCTCGACCCGTCGGTGATGCCGGCGGTCGAAGGCCCGCAGCCGGGCGGCATCACCTACCGGCAGACGATCGAGCTGATCAAGGGGCTGGTCGGCAAGGGCAGGCTGGTCGGCATGGACATCGTCGAGATCGCGCCGGCGCGCGATGTCAACGAAATCACCTCGATGACGGCCGGCCATATCATCCTGAACGTCATCGGCGCGGCGGTGCGTGCCGGCTACTTCAAACGCTGAGGGTCCTTCGCGCGCGGACATGACGGCGCGATGTCGGCCGGGCAACCGGCTGACATCGTTATTTCATTAGGTCTTAGAGCGTGTTCGCTGCCGCCGGCGAAAAACCTTGACGGCGCGCCTGCGGCGGATTTTACAAAAGGGTGCCCCCATTGGAGTCGCCCAGATGTTCGGTGCCATCCCGCTGCTGATCGTGCCTTTCGTCCTCTACAATCTCGGCCTGCTCGGATTGTTCGGCGGCGGCGACGATCCCTGGATGACCGAGATGTTCTCCTTCCGCATGATGTCGGGCGGGGTGTTCTCGATGACGCTCGGCGACCTTATGGTGCTGATCGGGCTGATCTTCCTCTTCATCGAGATCTCGAAATCGGTGCGCACGACCAATGCCTCGATCCTGGATCATCTTTTGTCGACGCTGGTGTTCATCGCCTTCCTGGTCGAATTCCTGCTGGTGAAGGGCGCGGCGCACTCCGTCTTCTTCACGCTGATGATCATCGCGCTGTTCGATGTGCTGGCCGGCTTCTCGGTGTCGATGCGGTCGGCGAGCCGCGACATCAATCTGAACTGAGATACGGCATAGAATTTCTGATCGCATGACTTCGCGATTGGCGAAGCACATTGATCGCATCGTCATTCTATGGCGGAGCAAGGAGCGAAGCGACGCGCGCAGACCATAGAATCCATGCCGTGACTTGGAAGCGCTGCTGCGGTGCAGAATTCTGCTCCGCTGCACTCCTTGGCGACGGTAACGGCATGGATTCCAGGGTCTCCGCGACGGAGCTTCGCTCCTGCTTCGCCCTGGAATGACGAAATTTCTTGCCCCGCCTCAACCTGCCGTCGTTTCAGCCTTTCGCGCAACCACTTCGTCGTAGGCAGCACGCAGTTGCTGGCGCACGGTCGGCGCGCCCGGCGGCGTCTTCGACGGTGCGCCGAGATGCTCATGGCGCAACTCGTCCATGAACTGCTCCCATAGCGGCGGGCCGCCCTTTTCGAGCAGCTCGGCGCGGATGGACAATTCTTCCGTAACCGGCAGCCAGACGCGCCCCCAGGCGCCGAGCTGCGCCATGATCGGCACCAGCGTGATCGCCATCTCGGTCAGGCTGTAGATCGCCTTCTGCTTGTGGCTGGGGTCGTCGGCCTTGGTCAGCAGCCCGAGCTCCATCAGTCGCTTCAGCCGGTCGGCCAGGATGTTGGAGGCGATGCCTTCCAGCGAGCCGTTGAGCAGCTCGCGAAAATGGCGCCGGCCGCCAAAGATCATGTCGCGCAGGATGATCAGGCTCCAGCGGTCGCCGAACACCTCGAGCGACAGATTGATCGGGCAGCCGGACCGACGGTCGATGCTCATGGCAGTCCCTCCAGAAAAACCAGTTGCATTATGATATCAGTTTGATTATCGTGCAACTGATTGCAAAATGCAATCGGATTGGAGGAGCAGATGACCGCCGCAGCACAGCGCCCCGACATCGTTTCGGAGACTTTCGGCAGCCCGAAAGATCCAGCGATCCTTTTGATCATGGGCGCCATGGCCTCTATGCAATGGTGGCCCGAAGCCTTCTGCCGGCAACTCGCCGAGCGCGGCCGCTTCGTCATCCGCTACGACAACCGCGACACCGGCCTTTCGAGCAAATATCCGCCTGGAGCGCCGACCTACACGTTCGAGGACATGGTGGACGATGCCATGCGCGTGCTCGACGACCATGGCGTCGCCAAGGCGCATGTCGTCGGCATGTCGATGGGCGGCATGCTGGCGCAGAGCGTGGCGCTGAAATATCCCGAACGCGTCGGCGCGCTCACCGTGATCTCCTCTTCGCCGCTCGGCGATACATCCGGCCTGCCGGGAATGACCGAAGCCTACAAGGAGCATTCGGCACAAGGCGGCGACGTCGACTGGTCGAAGCGGGAGCAGGTGCTCGACTTCATGGTCAAGGACGCCCGCGCGATTGCCAGCACGCGCCGTCCGTTTGACGAGGAACGGATGCGCGCGATGATCGAGGCGGATTATGACCGATCCGGCGGCCTCGCCAGCGCGACCAACCATTTCCTGCTCGAGGGCGGCGGCCCGCAGCGCACGGTGCGGGATCTGTCCGTGCCGTTGCTCGTCATTCACGGCACTGCCGATCCGCTCTTTCCGGTCGAGCATGGCGAAGCGCTGGCAAAGGCTGTCCCTGGCGCAAGGCTGGTCAAGATCGAGGGCGGCGGTCACGAACTGCATCGCGACGACTGGCCGCAAATCGTCGACGCCATCGCCGCACATCATTAGGCGTGGAGGTTCCGGCTTGACTCAACGGGTTTACGGAAATAGTGAAGCAGTTACTTCAGTATTACCCGATAGCCGAACGCGAAGAGAGCGAGAATGTCCCTGACGCTGCATTTCCACCCGCTGGCTTCGTTCTGCTGGAAGCCGCTGATCGCGTTCTACGAGAACGGCACGCCGTTCGAACCGGTGATCGTCGACCTTGGCGACGAAGCTTCGCGCGCGGCCTTCCTGAAGGTATCGCCGACCGGCAAGATGCCGGCGTTGCATGACGATGCGCGGGACCGCACGGTGCTGGAATCGACCATCGTCGTCGAATATCTCGCCGCGCATTATCCGGGGCCGGTCGAGCTCGTTCCCGCCGACGTTGATCTCGCCCTCAAGGTCCGCCAAGCCGACCGCTTCTATGATTTCTACGTGCAGCATCCGATGCAGAAGATCGTCGGCGACAGGCTGCGGCCAAGGGACAAGACCGATCCGTTCGGCGTCGAGGAGGCCCGCGCGCAGCTGCGCAACTCCTACGCCATCATAGAAGAGGAGATGCAGGGCAAGACCTGGGCTGTAGGCGAGACCTTCACCATGGCCGACTGCGCCGCATCGCCGGCACTGTTTTATGCCAACAAGGTCGAGCCGTTCGGCGACAAGTTCCCGGCGGTGAAACGCTACCACGACCGGTTGCTCGCGCGTGCGTCCTTCGCCCGCGTCATCGAGGAAGCGGGACCTTACTTCAAGCTCTTTCCGTACAATAACGGCTAGCCGGCATGCTGCACGATCCCGCCCAGCTCGACCTGATGTTCCAAGCGCTCGCCGATCCAGCCCGGCGCAGCATGGTGGAACGGTTGTCGCGCGGGCCGGCATCGGTCAGCCAGCTGGCGGAACCGCTGGCGATGTCATTGTCGGCCGTCGTCCAGCATCTCAACGTGCTCGAGGCGAGCGGCCTGGTCAGGACGGAAAAGCTCGGCCGGGTGCGGACCTGCCAGATCGAGCCGCAGGCGCTTCGGGCTGCCGAGCATTGGATCAACGAGCGGCGGCTCGCCTGGGAGGGCCGGCTCGACCGTCTCGGCGATTTCCTCGCTGAAACCAAGGATGAAACCTGAAGGAGCCCGCCATGAGCGAACGATCCGTCGTCCATTCCGCCTTCGTCATCGAGCGCGTCTATCCGGTGGAGCCCCAGAAGGTCTTTTTCGCGCTGAGCGATCCGGCCGCCAAAAAGCGCTGGTTCTTCGACCCCGACAACCCCATGCACAGCCGGCATGAGATGGATTTTCGCGTCGGCGGCAAGGAGGTGAATGCCGGCTGCCCCAGCGATGGGCAGATGCATTTCTACAACGCCGTCTATCAGGACATCGTGCCCAACCGGCGCATCGTCTACAGCTACGAGCTCTTGTTCGGCGAAACCCGGGTCTCGGTTTCGCTCGCGACGATCGAGGTGATCGCCGAAGGCAACGGGACGCGGCTTATCCTCACGGAGCAGGGGGCCTTCTTCGACGGCATCGACACGCCGGCTACCCGCGAGCATGGGACCGGCGAATTGCTCGACGCGCTCGGCGCAGCCCTGGCGGCGAACTAAGGCCCGGTGTCCAAGACACGATCACCTTCTCGCGCGCCTGCGGCTCGGCGCCCTCAAGTCATTCCCCCGGCGCCGTTTCCCAGAACTGGTCGAGCCAGATGTTGAGCCTGAGGAAGCCGGCGCTGCTGACGGCATAGACGCGCCTCGTGCCTTCGGCCCTGGCATTGACCAGGCCGGCGTCAAGCAGGACCTTCAGATGCTGGGAAACCGCAGGGCGTGAGACGGGCAGCCCGGCCGCCAGTTCGTTCACCGTCTTCGGGCCGCGCCGGAGTTCTTCCAAGAGATAGCGCCGGTTGGGATCGGCTATCGCCACGAAGGCGTCAGAAAACATCATGCCTTTATTTGTGAGGCAAAGTCTTCAGAATCTCAACTATTGGTTTCAATCTTTCTGCGCGGATCGAGCCGCGTGGCCTCGGGCGTGACCGCGCGGTCCGCGGGCTGCGTCTTGAAGGCATCGCGGTTCTCGATCGGCACCGGCGCGCGGGCGCGGATACGCAGCAGCGTGTAGCCGGCAAGGCTGAGATGTGCGAGCGCGGTTGCAAGGAAAAGCCCCTCCGGACGCACCGAGCCCATCAGCGCCGCGGCCAAAAGCGGGCCGATCATCGTGCCGAAGCCGTAGAGCAAGAGCAGGCCGCCGGAAACCTTGACGAAGTCCTCGGAGCGGGCGTGATCGTTGGCATGCGCGACGGCGATCGAATAGAGCGTATAGGCGAAAGCGCCATAGGCGGCGGTCATCACGATGACGAAGACACCCGAACGCGGCGCGATCAGGAAGATCAGCACCGCGACCAGGGCCGCGCCGAAGGCCGCGCCGGCCAGCACGAAGCGGCGGTCGGTTGTATCCGACAGGCGTCCGGCCGGAAGCTGCATGGCGGCGCCGGCGACGACGACAAGGCTCATCATCAGCGCGATCTCGGCGGTCGATATGCCGATACGCGCGCCATAGACGGCGCCAAGCGTGCCCCAGGCGCCGTTGGCGATGCCGATCAGGACGCAGGCCACCGCCGACACCGGCGAATTGGCGTACAGGCCTTTGACGTCGAGCTTGACGTCCTGCAGGGGCTTGGGATGCGACTGCGTCGACACCGCCGTCGGAATGAGCGACAGGCAAAACAGGATGCCGGTGATCATGAACAGCGAGGCCGACCGCACGTCGCCGCCGGCGACGATCATCTGGCCGCCCATGATCGAGGCATAGGTGACCATCATGTAGAGGCCGAAGACGGTGCCGCGGTTTTCGTTGGTCGCCTTCTCGTTCAGCCAGCTTTCGATGACCATGAACGCGCCGGCCATGGTGAAGCCGGTGAACGCGCGCAAAAGGATCCAGAAATACTCGTCGATTATGAGGCCGGTGAGCAGCGCGATGATAGCGCCCGACGCGGCGAAGGCGCCGAAGGCCCTGACATGGCCGGCGCGGCGCACGAGACGCGGCGCGAAGAAGCAGCCGGTGACGAAGCCGCCCGCCCAGGCCGTGCCCATCAGGCCGAGCGATGCCGTCGAAAAACCCTCCACCTGGCCGCGCAGCGGCAGGAGCAGGCCGTGCAGGCCGGATGCTGCGAGCAGGAAGGCCGTGCCGCGCAGCAGCGAGAGTATCGGTCGATAGGTTGCAAACATCGCTTGATCCGGGTTCGAGACGCAGGGTCTGAAGACAGATGCATTCGGGCTTTTCGGCGGCGAGCGAGCACGCCGAAAAATTTATCCGCGGCGGAACAGCGACTCGGCGGCGGATTTGGTGGCGCCTTTGGCGGTGCGCTCGGCTTCCAGCCTGGCGATCTCGTCGCGCAGCAATGCGATGCGCTCGGACAATTCGTCCACGGAAAGCAGCGACAGGTCCTGGCCGATCTCGTGCGGGCGCGGCTTCTTCCTGGGTTCGTCGTCGAAGATCGCCATCCGTCGCTCCTCCCTTACTTGGCCATTTGCCTGATTTGGCAATCAGCATACATAGGGCAGGGGCGCCGATGCAAACCACGAGCGACGACACGCATCCGAGGAGACGAGAAAGCCATGGCAAACGGACAGAAGATACCGGCCACGATGACGGCCATCGCGATCTCGCAACCCGGCGGGCCAAAGGTGCTCAAGCCGGAAACCCGTGACATGCCCGTACCCGGCCCCGGCGAAGTGTTGATCCGGGTGCACGCGGCCGGCGTCAACCGGCCGGACGTCCAGCAACGCAACGGCGCCTATCCGCCGCCGCCCGGCGCCTCCGACCTGCCCGGCCTCGAGGTGGGCGGCGAAATCGCGGCGCTCGGCGACGAGATATCGCGCTGGCGCATCGGCGACCGGGTCTGCGCGCTGACGCCGGGCGGCGGTTATGCCGAATATGTCAAGGTGCATGCCGGCAGCGTGCTGCCGATCCCGGCCGGCTTCACCTATTCGGAGGCCGCCGCGGTTCCGGAAAACTACTTCACCGTCTGGCACAATGTGTTCGAGCGCGGCGGCCTGAAGAAGGGCGAGACGCTGCTTGTCCATGGCGGCTCGTCGGGCATAGGCACCACCGCCATCCAGCTTGCCTCGGCCTTCGGTGCCTATGTGATCACCACCGCCGGCAGCAAGGAGAAATGCGACGCCTGCCTGAAGCTCGGCGCCGACCGGGCCATCAACTACCGCGAGGAGGATTTCGTCGCCGCGGTGAAGGACGCGACCGGCGGCAAGGGCGCGGACGTCATCCTCGACATGGTCGGTGGCGATTATGTCGCGCGCAACTACGATGCCGCGGCCGTCGAGGGGCGCATCGTGCAGATTGCCGTGCAGGCCGGCGCTGTCGCAAGCACCAATTTCGCAACGCTCATGGTCAAGCGCCTGACCCATACCGGCTCGACGCTCAGGCCGCGCACCGTCGAGTTCAAGGCGGCCATCGCCGCTGCGCTGGAGGCCCAGGTGTGGCCGCTGCTCGGCACGCGCAAGGTTGCTCCCGTCATGGACATGATCTTTCCGCTGACCGAAGCCTGGCGCGCGCATGAGCGCATGGAAGAGGGCGAGCACATAGGCAAGATCGTCCTCGACGTCGGGTGAGATGTATCGAGTTTCAGGTGAGGCCGGTCTGCAAATGCCGGTCTTCTGCGCTTCCGGTGCTCACGTACTTTAAGTACGCTCCGCTCCGGTTCTCGAAGCCCACCATTTTCGACTCGGCCTGACCTGAAACTCTCTACATCTCGGCCCTCGCGCGTCCCCGGTTCCAAGCTGAACGAAGGCTTAATGGTGCAATGCACAAAACGCATTGCGGCCATGCAAAAGCGTCCGTTCATTTCTTGGGCAGTCGTGCCTATTTACACGGCATCAAACGATTTCATCAAACGACTGGAGAAATTCAAATGAACCCGATCCGTGCTTTCCGTAAGTGGCGCATGTACAACGAGACCGTGCGCGAGCTGAACAAGCTCAATTCCCGCCAGCTGAGCGATCTCGGCATCAACCGCGCCGACATCGAGCGCATCGCCCGCCAGGCGGTGTAATCAGACACGGCCCGACCGCAAGGCCGGGCTGGACATGCAAGCCAGAGCCGTCGAGACGCTTGCTTTGTTTCCGGTTCCAAGCCCGCTGGACCTCGTCCAGCGGGTTTTGTCTTTTTCGGGCCTTAAAGCGCGTCGCGCCGAAACGGATTCGGGCGACGCGCTTTAAAACTTTGTTTTGTGCACGTCGTTCTCCCAAAACCGCCGAACACTTTTTGGGCGACATGCATTGGACCAGCCCTTTCCCAAAAACATTGCGAAAATTTGAGGGAGCGTTTATACAGGCCGCGAATTTCCCATTTTGGTGGCTCTAAAACCACCGCCCGCGCGGGAACGCGGGCGAACGAGAAGGATTTTTGATATGGCCAATTCGCTGCTGATGCCCAAGGCGACCGCCGTCTGGCTGGTCGACAACACCGCGCTCTCCTTCGAGCAGATCGCGCAGTTCTGCGGGCTGCATCCGCTCGAGGTCAAGGCGATCGCCGACGGCGAGTCGGCGCAGGGCATCAAGGGCATGGACCCGATCATCACCGGCCAGCTGACGCGCGACGAGATCGCGCGTGGCGAGAAGGACATCAACCATCGGCTGAAGCTGTCGGACCCGAAGGTGCGGGTGCCGGAATCGAAGCGCAAGGGCCCGCGCTACACGCCGCTGTCAAAGCGCCAGGACCGGCCGAACGCCATCCTGTGGCTGGTGCGCAACCATCCCGAGCTCAAGGACGCGCAGATCTCGCGTCTTGTCGGCACCACCAAGTCGACGATCGAGCAGATCCGCGAGCGCAAGCACTGGAACTCGGCCAATCTGCAGCCGATGGATCCGGTGACGCTCGGCCTTACCTCGCAGATCGACCTCGACCTTGAGGTCAACCGCGCCTCGCGTGGCCGCGAGCCGGCGCAGCCCGTCGGCGATACGCTGCTGCCCGCCGCGCTCACCGAACGGCTGGTGCCGGCGCCGGAGAAGCCGAAGGACGAGGATCAGGAGCTCGACGCCAATGCCGTCTTCGCCAAGCTTTCGGCGCTCAAGTCGAAGGACAAGGACGAAGACGACCAGGAGTAAGCCTTCCCGGCGCTCCAACAAAAAAGCCCGCTTCGAGCGGGCTTTTTTGTTGGACAATGGCTTGGGAGGAAGTCACGTCCGCGCGGCGCGGTCGGGCGCCATGCCGTAATCCTCGCTGCGCTCGACGGCGCGGTAGAAATCGGCGAGCTGCTTGCCGCGCTCCGGCTTGAAGATGCGGCCGGCAATGACGACCGAGGCGATGCGGTCGATGCGGAAGGCGCGGAAGTCGTCGCGCATCTCGCACCAGGCGACCAGCGTCCAGACCTTGCCCCAGAACCACAGGCCGAGCGGCCTGATGTCGCGCGCGGTGCCGCGGCCGGCCTCGTCGGAATAGTCGATGGTCAGCACCTGGCGTTTCTCGACGGCGCGCTCGATCAAATCGATGGCTTCGCGCGCGGCGTCGCTCACCACCCACATCGGCGTGTGGATTTCGGTGCGGGCAATGCGATCCTTCTCGGTATCGGGTAGCACGGCGCCGATCTTGACCAGCGCCTCGTCGGCGGCCCTCGCCATTGCGGCGCCGCCGAAGGCGCGCACCATGCGGGCGCCGGCAACCAGCGCCACGATCTCGTCACGTGTGAACATCAGGGGCGGAAGGTCGAAACCCTCTCTCATCATGTAGCCGACGCCCGCTTCGCCGTCGATCGGCACGCCGGTCGACTGCAGGTCGGCTATGTCGCGGTAAATGGTGCGTTCGGAAACTTCCAGCCATGCGCCGAGCTTCTGCGCGGTGACCAGCCGGCCGCCCCGCAAATGTTGCACGATCTGAAAAAGCCTGTCGGCACGACGCATCGATAGATCCCCCGGGGTTTATGGCCTAAGCCCTTCGCGCTTGCGCTGTGCGGCAACGAATTTCGCGCCGAAGGACAATCGGCCCGTGGTCGGCGTCTCGGCATCCAGCACACGCCAGAACGGCGCGATGTCGCTCAGCGCCATGCCGCGATCGAGATCCTCGTGAGCAGCCTCGGCAACCGTGCGCAGATGATAGCCGATCGTCACCGGGCATGTCACTTCGGCGCCGTGCTCGATGGCCAAAGCGGTGCGCAGCGCGCGCACATCCATCTCGACCCCTTCTGGGATCGAGCGGATGAAGTCGTCGACCTGGCGCGCGGTCGGCACCAGCATCGGCTGGCCTTCCACGACATCGCCGACCGTGCGCGGCGACGGCTTGATGCCGTTGATGCCCGGTGTGTTCAGCTTGTCGTTCCAGCTTTTCACCATGCGCGGATTACTCCGGATCGTCGGATCATGTTCGTTGCTGTCAGGATCGAAGCCGCTCCAATTACCGCACCCCTCCTGACAACATACTGTCAGGAAGCTGCGGCGAAACTACCGGCGGACAAAGGCTTCTTCCCTGAACTCAACATCACTGGCCGCCATTACATCTGGGCGCGGTGCCGCCACAATCCAAGTCGCGGGCGGCAAAATTTCAGTTTTCGCGGACGCGGCCGGTGTAAAGGTCCGGCCAGCCGATGTCCTTGCGGATGTCCGCCGGCAAGGTGTTCAGGAAACGCTGGGTGCGGATCTCGTTGCGCACGGTGCGAATCCTGCCGACATAATGCTGCACGCTACGCAGAATGGTAAAACCGTTCATGACCTGACTCCTCTCTGTTTGATGAGGAGAGTATCTCACACCCCTCCTGACAGCAGTCTGTCAGGAGGTTGGCAGGGTGCCGAAGAAGGCGATGCGGTGCCGCTTCGGGGGTTCGAGCGAGCCCTATTCCTGTCAGGAGTGTTGCGCCCGAAAGGCGCCCCTTAAGAACGGCTTTGACAGCCGCCATCGATGCTGGTCAAAGGCGGCATGACGAAACTGCTCGCCCTAGTCATCTGCGGCATCATGCTGATCCAGGTCATCAAGCCGCTGGGATGGCCGGGACTGAAGCGGCGCGGCGATTTCTGGAAGCTGGCGCTGCTTGCGATGGCCGCGATCTCGCTTGCCGCTGTCTTAGGCCATTGGACCTAAGTCAGGTTGCTCGCTTCGTCGCCCAGCACGAAATCCAGCAGATGCTCCGCCCAGGCGCGATAGCCTGCTTCGGAGGCGTGGAAGCCATCGGAGGCGAAACCGGCCTCGGGATTGGTGATCGGCAGGCGCGCGGCGGCAATGGCGCCGCGCTCGTTGCAGAGCCGCACGCCCATGCGGTTCATTTCCGTGGCGCGTACCTCGAGGATCCTGCCGAGCAATGGCGGCATTGCCGGCGCGCGGGTGAACTCCAGCACCGGCGACCACACGACACGCGCTTCCGGCCATTTGGCGCGCAGCGCGTAGAGCAGGCCGCCGAACTCCTTCTTGAAGCGCGGCACGGAGTGAAAATTCTTGGTGTCGTTGGTGCCGATGGCAAGCACGATATGCGTCCAGGGATCGGCCGAAAGGTTGGGCAGGACATGGTCGCGGATCTGGCCGGAGGTCGCCGAATTGAAGCCGGCGGCGCGCCAGCGCACGGCGCTGCCGGTGCGTTCAGCGATCAGGCCGGCAAGCTGCGCGGCAAGCCCGTATTCGGATTGCTCGATGCCGACCGACGCTGCCGAGGAGTCGCCCAGGACCAGCAACGCGACCGGTGGCGCCTCGCCCGGTATTTCGTGCAGGACCGGGCCTCGCGCCGGCAGCATGCGGCTGGTGCGCCGGCGCACGCCGAGGCCCTGCCAGACATAGACCGGGAAAGCGAGCCAGGTGAGAAGGGCAAGCAGACGCTGCATGGCGGTTCCGTTACCGTAAAGACAAAGCCATTAGATCGTGATGGCGTTTCGTTGAATCGCCATCACGATCTAACTCTTTGTTGGAGCATGATCTTCTCCGAAAACCGGTTCCCACTTTTCGGGATCATGCTCTAGCGCATGTTTCGGCTGAGGTGAACGAGGCCGATTACTCGCAGCAGTCTGGTCGCTCTCCACTCTTGTCCAGGTATTCGTCGTGGAGATGCACCCAGTCCATCAGGTTGTGATACGGGCCGGTCTCGTTGCGGCCCTTCGGCGTCATGTCGAGATAATGATAGGCGCCGATCAGCGCGTCGCCGCCGCGAGCGCGCGACAGGAAGGTGAGGAAGATGTCGCCGCACTCGTTGCGATAGAAGATGCTGGTGCCGGGCAGGTCCTTGGAGCGTAGCGGTCGCTTCTCGAAGTTGTAGGTGGTTTCGCCGCTAGCGATCTGCTTGTCGGTGAAGGAGACCTGCAGGTCGAAGTTGAAGTCGGACGCGTAGGACGACACCCAGTCGAACTTCCAGCCCATGCGCTGCCTGTAAGGCAGGATCTCGGCCAGCGGCGCGCGCGAGACGACGACCAGCGATACGTCGTGATGCTTCAGATGCTGGTCGGCGCCGTCGATATGGTCGGCGAGGAACGAACAGCCCTGGCAGCGGTGATCGCAGCCCGGCGCCATCATGAAATGGTAGACGATGAGCTGGCTCTTGCCGGCGAACAGGTCGCCAAAGCGCCTCGGCCCTGCTTCGGTTTCGAAGACGTAGTCCTTGCGCAGCTTGAACCAGGGCAACTGCCGCCGTTCGGCGGCGACGAGATCGCGCAGCCGTGTCAGTTCCTTCTCGCGCTCGAGGTGCTTGCGATGCGCCTCAAACCAGTCCTCCCGCGAAACCACGGCATTGCGATGCATGACCATCTCCTGTCCTCTCCTGCCAAGGACGTTCGACATCGGCGCGATCCGACATGGTCGATAGCGGTCGCAGCCCCACAAGTGGGAATGCGGCTCGCAAAAAGCAAAACCCGGGCCATCGGCCCGGGTTCTTAAGCACTGCGAAGGGATAGCGTCAGGCGGCTTTCTCCAGCGCCGGCTTCCATTTCCCGAGTGCCGCCAGATGGTTCATGTGGGCCCGGTGGGTGAAGGCGGCCTGGCCGGCGGCGACGTTCGAGGCCTTGCCGCTCCATGCCTTCTGCGGCGCGGCCTGCAGCGCGCGGCCATAGGAGAAGGTCAGTTTCCACGGATGCGGCCCGATGGCGTTGATGGCGTTGAGGTTGGCGGTCGCCTCCTCGTCCTCCTGCCCGCCGGAGAGGAAGGCGATTCCCGGCACGGCGGCCGGCACCACTTCGCGGAACAGTTTTATCGTCTTCTCGGCGATTTCCTCGGGGCTGTCGGTCCTGCCCGACTTCTTGCCCGAGATGACCATGTTGGGCTTCAGGATCGAGCCTTCCAGGACGACGCGCGCCGCGTAAAGCTCGTCGTAGAGCTTGACCAGCGTCGCCTTCGAGACGTCGTAGCAGGTGTCGATCGAGTGGGCGCCGTCCATCAGCACTTCCGGCTCGACGATCGGCACGATGCCTGCCTCCTGGCAAAGCGCGGCGTAGCGGGCCAGCGCGTGGGTGTTCGAGGCGATCGAATTGGCCGAAGGCACGCCCTTGCCGGTGTCGATATCGATCACCGCGCGCCATTTGGCGAAGCGGGCGCCGAGCTTGTAATAGTCGGCAAGCCGCTCGCGCAGCCCGTCCAGGCCCTCGGTGATGGTGTCGCCCGGGAAACCGGCCAGCGGCTTGGCGCCGGCGTCGACCTTGATGCCCGGGATCGAGCCGGCGGCCTTGATGATATCGACCAGCGGCGTGCCGTCGGCGGCCTTCTGGCGGATGGTCTCGTCATAGAGAATGACGCCGGAGATGTACTTCGTCATCGCGTCGGAGGCGCGGAACATCATCTCGCGGTAGTCGCGCCGATTGTCGGCGGTCGATTCGACGCCGATGACGTCGAAGCGTTTCTTGATGGTGCCGGAGCTTTCATCGGCGGCCAAAAGGCCTTTGCCATCGGCCACGATCGCGGCGGCGATATCTTCGAGACGTTCGCTCATGGGGCTTCTCCTACGGTGCGTTTGTTCCGCGCTAGCAGAACACTACTGCCAAAGGAATGACCCCGAAAAGCTCGAATCGATTGAAAGTCCTCGATCGCTGTGCCCGCTCGCCAAGTCTTGACGGCTCAGCGCTTCAGCACCTCGACGCCGGGCAGCGGCTTGCCTTCCATCCATTCGAGGAAAGCGCCGCCGGCGGTCGAGACATAGGTGAAGTCGTCGGCGACGCCGGCATGGTTGAGCGCGGCCACCGTGTCGCCGCCGCCGGCGACCGACACAAGCTTGCCCGCCTTGGTGCGGGCCGCCGCATGTTTTGCCGCCGCCACCGTGGCGCGGTCGAAGGGCTCTATCTCGAAAGCGCCGAGCGGCCCGTTCCAGACCAGCGTCGCGGCGCGGTCGATCCAGTCGTTGACGCTCTGCACGGTCTTTGCGCCGACATCGAGGATCATGCCGTCGGCCGGCACGTCCGAGATGGCGACGGTCTCGCTGGCGGCACCCGCCTTGAATTCCTTGGCCACCACGCCGTCGGCGGGCAGGATGATGGCGCAGCCGGCTTCGGCCGCCTCGATCATGATCTGCTTGGCGGTGTCGGCGAGGTCATGCTCGCAGAGCGACTTGCCGACATCGGTGCCGCGCGCTGCCAGGAAGGTGTTGGCCATGCCGCCGCCGATCACCAGCGCGTCGACCTTCTTCACGAGGTTCATCAAAAGGTCGATCTTGCTCGAGACCTTGGCGCCGCCGACGATGGCCACCACCGGGCGGACCGGATTGCCGAGACCTTTTTCCAGCGCGTCGAGCTCGGCCTGCATGGTGCGGCCGGCATAGGCCGGCAAATGACGCGCCAGGCCTTCGGTCGAGGCATGCGCGCGGTGCGCGGCGGAAAAGGCGTCGTTGACATAGATGTCGCCATTGGCGGCGAGCTTTTCGGTGAAGCCCGGCTCGTTCTTCTCCTCGGCCTTGTAGAAGCGGGTGTTTTCGAGCAGCAGCACGTCGCCGTCCTTCATGGCGGCGACGGCATCCGCAGCCTTGTCGCCGACGCAGTCGGCGGCGAAGCCGACCGGGCGGCCGAGAACGTCAGCCGCGGCCCTGGCGATCGGCTCGAGCGAGAACTCGGCAGAGGGGCCGTCCTTGGGGCGGCCGAAATGGGCAAGCAGGATCACCTTGGCGCCCTTTTTCGAGAGCTCGGCGATGGTTGGCGCGATGCGCTCGATGCGGGTGGCGTCGGTCACCTTGCCGTCGGCGACGGGAACGTTGAGGTCGACGCGCACCAGGACGCGCTTGCCGCTGACGGCGCCGATATCGTCGAGTGTCTTGAAGCCGGCCATGGTCGTTCCTTCTTAGTGCGTTTGACGCAATTCCAGACGGAAAATCGCCTACACTTTTCCTGGAATTGCTCTAGCGAAAACGCGGCGACCATACCCGGCGCGAAGGACGATGCAAGGGTCGCGTTGACGGCGCACGCGCAAAAATGATGTCGCCGTGAGACATCAGCCTTCGCCGGTTGCCTTCCGCCCGTCCGGCCCGGACGCCACGGTCTCGATTGGCAGGTCCTCGACCGCCTGTTCTTCCGCCGGCCTGCGCCAGTTGCGGATGATGGCTGCGATGCGGTCGCCGATCTCGCCGGCGCTCATGAAAACCGGCACGCGCGCCACCGGCGCGGTCGGCTCGAAGGATAGGCCAAGCCCGGTGATCCTGCCTTTTTCATCGACATCGCGCACGATCAGCTCGATCGGGCCGATCACCACGCGGTCGGCATATTCGGGATGGCCGCCGAGCCGGTCCGAAACCAGCGCGGCGACGGTGAGCTTCTGCTCGGCTTCGGTCAGGCCTGGCCCATAGGCTGCTTCCAGTTCGGCTGCCGAGCGGGCCGGATCGAGGGCGAAGGCGCCGAAGAAATCGGCATCCTCGGGGTCGACCACGGCGCGGCTGGCGAAAAGCTTGTCGAGCAGACGCGGATAGCGATCCGGCACGAAGATGTAGACCTGATCGCCGGCCGCCAACCGGCCCATGTCCTGGAAGCGCATCGAGCGGCCGTCGCGTAGCACCAGGGAGGGCCTGGCCCAGCGCGGGATGCGCTCGCCGCGCGCCACCGGGCTGCCGGGCGCGACGCGATAGGCGAGCAGCTCATGATGCGCCGAGCCCGGCAATTCGAGCTCCACCTTGTCCAGCGGCCCGAGACGCGCCGGCACGATCAGGCCAAGGCGGCGCGCCAGCGGACCGACCGTCCAGCCCTGCACCACCAGCGACACGAGCACGATGATGAAGGCGGCGTTGAAGATCAGGCGGCCATGTTCGAGGCCGCCAAGCAAGGGCGTGATGGCAAGCAGGATCGAGACCGCGCCGCGCAGGCCGACCCAGGAGACGAAGGCGACCTCCGGCCGCGGCAGGCGAAACGGGACCAGGCAGAGCCACACCGCCACCGGGCGCGCCACGAAGATCAGGAACAGGCCGAGCAGTACCGCGGGCACCAGGATTGCCGGGAATTGCGAGGGCGTGGCGAACAGGCCGAGGATCAGGAACATGATGATCTGCGCCAGCCACGACATGCCGTCCTGGAAACGCTTCAGGATGGTGACGGCGCGGATGTCGGAATTGCCGGCGATCAGCCCGGCAAGGTAGACGGCAAGGAAGCCCGAGCCGCCGATGGCGCCGGCTGCCGCGAACACCATCAGCGACAGCGTCAGCACGAAGATCGGCAGCAGGCCGTGGTCGAGATTGAGCCGCTCGACAAGCCGCACGATGCCGAAGCCGCCGAGGACGCCGATGACGGCGCCGAGCCCCATATTGGCGAGGAAGCCGAGCAAAAGGTTGGTGGCCAGCACATTGGCTTCGGGGTTGGCATGCGCGGCGATGATCTCGACCAGGGTGATGGTGAGGAAGATGGCGATCGGGTCGTTGGTGCCGGATTCCACTTCGAGCGTCGCACGCACGCGCTCGCGCAGATGGATTTCGCCGGCGCGCAGCAGGAAGAACACGGCGGCCGCGTCGGTGGAGGCGACCGCGGCGCCAAGCAGCGAGGATTCCAGCCAGCTGAGCTTGAGAACATAGGCGGCGGCGGTGCTGAAGATGGCTGTGGTCAGGATAACGCCGATCGTCGCCAGCGACAGCGCCGGCCCGGCCGCTTGCCTGAGCGCGTTGAGCGGCGTGCCGAAACCGGAATCGAACAGGATGACGGCCAAGGCCAATGAGCCGGCAAAATAAGCCAGCCGGGCATTGTCGAATTCGATGCCGAGGCCGTCGACGCCGGTGGCAAGGCCGATGCAGAGGAAGAGCAGCAGCAGGGGAGCGCCGAAGCGGAAGGCGATCAGGCTCGAAAACGCGGCGGCGACAATGAGCGCCGTACCGACCAGCGTCACGAGATAGATCGCATGCTCCATCCGCTATTGCCCCTCCAGAATCCCTCTATCCGTGGCTTTGCGGGAGAGTGGGGCGAAGACGTGACCAGTGCAAGGCAACAGCGTGGTTTTTCGCCCAAAGCTTCCGATTTCGTCATTCCAGGGCGAAGCAGGAGCGAAGCTCCGTCGCGAAGACCCAGGAATCCATTCCGTGACTTAGGCCGAGCGGCAAGGCGATGCAGAACAGAGGTCGTTCTGGATTGCCGCGGAGCACAGACGTCACGGAATGGATTCTAGGGTCTGCGCGCGTCGCTGCGCTCCTTGCTTCGCCCTAGAATGACGACGCGACCAGTGTTCCGGCCAATCTCCATGGTGCGCGGATCCGCCGTGACCTTAAACGAAAACGCCCGGCCGAAGCCGGGCGCCTTGAACTGTAAATTGACGGCAGCGATCAGGCGATGGTCTTGCCGAAGGCGACGGCGGTGTCGCCCATGCGGTTCGAGAAGCCCCATTCGTTGTCGTACCAGGACAGCACCGAAACGAAGTTTCCGTCCATCACCTTGGTCTGGTCGAGCGCGACGATCGAGGAATGCGGATCGTGGTTGAAGTCGATCGACACGTTCGGGTGATGGGTGACGGACAGAACACCCTTCAGCTTGCCCTTGGAGGCGGCGATGACCGCCTCGTTGATTTCCTGCGCGGTGGTCGAGCGCTTGGCGATGAACTTGAAGTCGACGACCGAGACGTTCGGGGTCGGCACGCGGATCGAAATGCCGTCGAGCTTGCCCTTGAGCTCGGGCAGCACGAGGCCGATCGCCTTGGCAGCACCGGTCGAGGTCGGGATCTGCGAGAGCGCAGCGGCGCGGGCGCGGTAGAGGTCCTTGTGCATGGTGTCCAGCGTCGGCTGGTCGCCGGTGTAGGAGTGGATCGTCGTCATCATGCCCTTCTCGATGCCGACGGTCTCGTGCAGCACCGCCGCCAGCGGCGCCAGGCAGTTGGTGGTGCAGGACGCGTTCGAGATGACGATGTGGTCCTTGGTCAGCTTGTCGTGGTTGATGCCGTAGACGACGGTGAGGTCGGCGCCTTCGGCCGGAGCCGAAACGAGGACGCGCTTGGCGCCGGCGGTCAGATGCGCGGCGGCCTTGTCGCGGGCGGTGAAGATGCCCGTGCATTCGAGCGCGATGTCGACGCCGAGCTCCTTCCACGGCAGCTGGGTCGGATCCTTGATCGCGGTGACCTTGAACTTCTCCTTGCCGACCGAGATCTGGTCGCCATCGACACTCACCTCATGCGGGAAGCGGCCATGCACGCTGTCGTAGCGCAACAGGTGCGCGTTGGTCTCGACCGGGCCGAGGTCGTTGACGGCGACCACGTCTATGTCCTTGCGGCCGGATTCATGGATGGCGCGCAGGATGTTGCGGCCGATGCGGCCAAATCCGTTGATGGCAACTCTGACGGTCATTGTTCTCTCCCTTGGGGGCTGGAAAGCGGATGGGTCCGCAGCTTCATAACGGCGGAAGGCCCAAGAATCCAGCCGCAGAACGTCGCATTTAAATCGATTAGGTTGGTCCAGCCCGGCAAAACCGTCTATCGGCGCTGCCGGGCCCGAGGCAATTCCTACATGCCGTGCAGCCGGGCTTCGACCGCCTTGGCCGCGGCATCGGCGGTGATGCCGAAATGCGGATAGAGCTGTTCGATCGTGCCCGAGGCGCCGAAGCCGTGCATGCCGACGAAGATGCCGTCGGTGCCGATCAGGTGGTCCCAGCCCTGGCGGATGCCGGCTTCGATCGCGACCTTCACCTTGGCGTTGCCGATCGTCTTCTTGCGATAATCCTCGCTCTGCTGGTCGAACAGCTCGAAGCAGGGCACCGAGACGACGCGGGTCGGATGGCCGTGCTTTTCGAGCAGGTCGCGCGCGCCGAGGGCGATCTCGACCTCGGAGCCGGTGGCGAAGATCGTCACCACGGCCTCGCCGCTGGCGGCGGCCAGCTCGTAGGCGCCCTGGTTGGAGAGGTTTTTCGCCGAATGCTCGGTGCGCACCGTCGGCAGGTTCTGGCGGGTCAGCGCCAGCGTCGACGGCGTCTTTTCGGATTCGAGCGCGATCTGCCAGCATTCGGCCGTCTCGACCGCGTCGGCCGGGCGGAAGACATTGTGGTTCGGGATGGCGCGCAGCGCCGCCAGATGCTCGACCGGCTGGTGGGTCGGGCCGTCCTCGCCGAGGCCGATCGAGTCATGCGTCATGACTAAGATCGAGCGGATGCCCATCAGCGAGGCCAGTCGCATCGAGGGGCGGGCATAGTCGGAGAAGCACATGAAGGTGCCGCCATAGGCGATCAGGCCGCCATGCAGCGTCAGGCCGTTGATCGCCGCCGCCATGCCATGCTCGCGGATGCCGTAATGGACATAGCGCTGGCCGTAATCGTCGGGCGTGATGTTCTTGGTCTGGCTGGTCTTGGTGTTGTTGGAGCCGGTGAGATCGGCCGAGCCGCCGATGGTTTCCGGCACCGCGCCGTTGATGACTTCCAGCGCCATTTCCGACGATTTGCGGGTGGCGACCTTCGGCTTGTCGGCCGAGAGCTTCTTCTTGTAGTCGGCGATGACGGCGTCGAAATTCGACGGCAGCTTGCCGGCGAGGCGACGTTCGAACTCAGCCTTCAGCGTCGGCTCGGCCTTGGCCAGGCGACCTTCCCAGTCGGCGCGCGCCTTGGTGCTGTTTTTGCCCACGGCGCGCCAGGCGTCGAGGATGTCGGCGGGAATTTCGAAGGGCGGCGATTCCCAGTTGAAGAACTTGCGCGCGCCGGCGATTTCCTCGGCGCCCAGCGGCGAGCCATGCGCCTTGTTGGTGCCGGCCTTGGTCGGAGCGCCGAAGCCGATGGTGGTCTTGCAGGCGATCATCGTCGGCTTGTCGGAATGGCGCGCCGCCTCGATGGCGTAGGCGATCGCTTCCGGATCGGTACCGTCGATATGGCTGGCGTTCCAGCCGGAAGCCTGGAAGCGGGCGACCTGGTCGGTGTTGTCGGCCAGCGAGACCGGGCCGTCGATCGAGATGTTGTTGTTGTCCCAGAAGACGATCAGCTTGTTCAGCTTCAGATGCCCGGCCAGCGCGATGGCTTCCTGGGAGACGCCTTCCATCAGGCAGCCGTCGCCGGCCAGCACATAGGTGTAGTGGTTGACGAGGTCGTTGCCGAAGGCGGCGTTCATGATGCGCTCGCCGAGCGCGAAGCCGACCGAATTGGCAAGGCCCTGGCCGAGCGGACCGGTGGTGGTCTCGATACCGGCGGCATGGCCGTATTCGGGATGGCCGGCGGTCTTGGAGCCGAGCTGGCGGAAATGCTTGATCTGGTCGATCGTCATATCCTCATAGCCGGTGAGGTAGAGGAGCGAATAGAGCAGCATCGAGCCGTGGCCGGCCGACAGGATGAAGCGGTCGCGGTCGGCCCAGTGCGGCGCCTTGGCGTCGAATTTCAGGAAACGGCTGAACAGCACCGTTGCGATGTCGGCGCAGCCCATCGGCAGGCCGGGGTGACCGGAGTTGGCCTTCTCGACGGCATCCATGGAAAGGAAACGGATCGCGTTGGCCATCCGATCATGTTGTTCACGCGACGTCATGCTTCCTCCGGAAGTGGGTTGGAGCCTGGGGAGAGCCCTTGGAAAAGATGCCGCGACACATAGCAGGCACGGCCTTTTAGTCAACAAATCGGGGTGGATTTTGCCGGGCTTGTGATGGCATCGAGCGCCTTACATTAGCGATAGCGGGGGACAGTCGCGAGAGCTTTGTTGACGCGCCCTTCACCCGGTGCCTAATCTTTCCGAGGTAACGCGTTCTGAACGCGAGCGATTCGGTGATGGGCAGGGCATAGGACGAGGCCATGACCGGGGAAACGACCCTCAAGGAAGTCATCGCCAGGCTGGGCAAAGCCATGGAAGGGCTGGAAAACGCCGTGGCGGCGAAGCTTGAGCATGAGCGCGATTATTCGGAAGCCGAGGCCGAGGTGCAGCGCATGAACGCCGACCGTTCGCGCCTGGCGCAGGAGCTCGACAATTCCGAAGCGCGCGCCGAGCGGCTGGAAGATGCCAACAAGGAAGTGTCGCGCCGGCTGGTGACCGCCATGGAAACCATCCGGGCGGTTCTGGACAGGTAGGGTCAATGGCACAGGTCACCGTTTCCATCGACGGCAAGCAGTACCGGATGGCCTGCGACGAGGGCCAGGAAGAGCATCTGATCGACCTTGCCGAGCGCTTCGACCGCTATGTCTCGCATCTGAAGGATTCCTTTGGCGAGATCGGCGACCAGCGGCTCACCGTCATGGCCGGCATCATGGTGATGGACGAGCTCTCGGAGCTCACCAAGCGCGTCAAGGGCATGGAGAGCGAAGTGCTGACCTTGCGCAAGACCCGCGACGAGGCGCTGACCAAGGCCGACAAAAGCGACAGCGTGCTGACCACGGCGCTCGGCGCGCTGGCGCAGCGCATGGAAGATCTCGCGGCGACGCTGGCGTTAAAGAAGGCCTGAGCGGCTTCTCCTCTATCGGAAGTAGAAAATCCTGCCGCGGCTCACCGATGGCAGCGAAAATTTTTGTTCCGTAAGAGCCGCCGCCATCGTGTGCGGCGTTTTACCGGTGCCGTGATGGTGCTAGGCTTCGGAGTCGGCAACGGCCAGCCGCAAGCCGGCTACAATTTTTCAAAATAGGGTAGGGATAGGCCATGAGTCTTCGTATCAACGATATCGCGCCGGATTTCACGGCCGAGACCACACAGGGCACCATCAAGTTCCACGACTGGATCGGCGACGGCTGGGCGGTGCTGTTCAGCCACCCAAAGAATTTCACGCCGGTCTGCACCACCGAGCTCGGCACCATGGCCGGTCTCGAAGGCGACTTCAAAAAGCGCAACGTCAAGATCATCGGCATCTCGGTCGATCCGGTGTCCAGCCACGACAAGTGGCAGGCCGATATCAAGACCGCCACCGGCCATACGGTGAACTATCCGCTGATCGGCGACAAAGACCTCCATGTCGCCAAGCTCTATGAAATGCTGCCGGCCGGTGCCGGCGAGAGCTCGGAGGGCCGCACGCCGGCCGACAACGCCACCGTGCGCTCGGTCTACGTCATCGGTCCGGACAAGAAGATCAAGCTGGTGTTGACCTATCCGATGACCACGGGCCGCAACTTCGACGAGATCCTGCGCGTCATCGATTCCATCCAGCTGACGGCCAAGCACCAGGTGGCGACGCCGGCGAACTGGAAGCAGGGCGACGACGTCATCATCACCGCCGCCGTCTCCAACGAGGACGCGATCAAGCGTTTTGGGGCGTACGAGACGGTGCTGCCTTATCTGAGGAAGACCAAGCAGCCGGCGGCGTGAGCCTTTCCTTCTCCCCGTTCCACGGGGAGAAGGTGCCCGAAGGGCGGATGAGGGGCGGCGCGGCGGTCGAGGATGGAGCGCCAAGCTGCTCGGAGATCTGTGCTGAGCAATTAACCTCGCAGCGTCGGCGCTGCCCCTCATTGTCCTGCCCTCCTTCGCAGCAGCTGCGCTGCAGCTACGGAGGATGAACCGGACATTTCTCCCCGTGAACGGGGAGAAAGGGCTAATTCGCCGCTTTCGCCAAACAAAAAGGCGGCGCCGAAGCGCCGCCTTTATCCATTGATACCTTGAGCTTGTTACGCCGCAGGCTGCGCCTCGATGGTGCGCAGCGCCTGGGTCTGGCGCTTGGCGGCGGCCTTGACCGCGTCCTGCACCTTCTCGAAGGCGCGCACCTCGATCTGGCGCACGCGCTCGCGGCTGATATCGAACTCGGCCGACAGCTCTTCCAGGGTCAGCGGCTCCTCGGCGAGGCGACGTGCCTCGAAGATGCGCCGCTCGCGCTCGTTGAGCACCGACAGAGCGCCCGACAGCATGGAGCGCCGGTTTTCCAGCTCGTCCTGCTCGATCAGCATCTCTTCCTGGCTTTCGTGGTCGTCGACCAGCCAGTCCTGCCATTCGCCGGACTCCCCCTCGCTCGCCCGGATCGGGGCGTTGAGCGAAGCGTCGCCCGACAGGCGGCGGTTCATCGACACCACTTCCGCCTCGGAAACATTGAGGCGGGTGGCGATCTCGGCGATCTGGTCGGGCTTCAAGTCGCCATCGTCGAGCGCCTGGATCTTGCCCTTCACCTTGCGCAGGTTGAAGAACAGGCGCTTCTGATTGGCGGTCGTGCCCATCTTGACCAGGCTCCACGAGCGCAGGATGTATTCCTGGATCGAGGCCTTGATCCACCACATTGCATAGGTGGCGAGCCGGAAACCACGCTCCGGTTCGAATTTCTTAACGGCCTGCATGAGGCCGACATTGCCTTCCGAGATCACCTCGCCGATCGGCAGGCCGTAGCCGCGATAGCCCATGGCAATCTTGGCGACGAGCCGCAAATGGCTGGTGACGAGCTTGTGGGCAGCCGTAGTGTCCTGATGCTCGGCATAACGCTTGGCGAGCATGTACTCTTCCTGCGGCTGAAGCATGGGAAAGCGGCGGATTTCTTCCAGGTAGCGGGCGAGACCGCCTTCACCGGAAACGATACTGGGTAATGATTGGGCCATGATAGCGCCCCCTCTCTCTTTGGAGTGGATGCCCCCGAAACGCGGCGGGCATTCGTCACGGATGCCAAAGGCTCATCCATGACAACCTCTATATATAGGAACAAAACCAGAAAAGACAGGCATTTGTTCAACGCTAAACAGTCTGTCACGCTGAAGTGAACAACGCCGGTCAGGTTTTTTGGTGGCTGGATTGCAGCTTGTTGGTGGCGGGTCGGTTCAAATTTTTCGGAAGTCGCCGACGAGTTCCTCCATGTCTGCCGGCATCGGCGCTTCGAACCTCATCGTCAGATGGGTGGTCGGATGCCGGAATTCAAGGAGCCAGGCATGCAAGGCCTGCCGCGGAAAGGCGGTGACCTTGGTTTTCAAGGGTTCGGGCAGACGGTTGGCCTTGGTACGGAAGGCCTGCCCGTAATCCGGGTCGCCGATCACGGGGTGGCCGATATGGGCCATGTGGACGCGGATCTGGTGGGTACGGCCGGTCTCCAGCCGGCATTCGACCAGGCTTGCGCTGGCGAAAGCCTGCTGGTCCTCGCCGAAGCGTTCGACGACGCTGAAATGGGTGACGGCATGGCGGGCATCGTCACGGCTTTCCGGCACCACGGCGCGGCGGACGCGGTCGGCGGCGCGGCCGAGCGCGGCGTCGATGGTGCCGGCGGGCCGCTGCGGGATGCCCCAGACCAGCGCCAGATAGGCGCGTTCGAGATCGCCGGTGCGGCCGTGATCGGCAAAGGCCTCCGACAGGGCCTTGTGCGCCCGGTCGGTCTTGGCCACGACCATGACGCCGCTGGTCTCCTTGTCCAGCCGGTGGACAATGCCCGGCCGCCTGACGCCGCCGATGCCGGACAGGCTGTCGCCGCAGTGATGGATCAGCGCGTTGACCAGCGTGCCGGTCCAGTTGCCGGCGCCGGGGTGGACGACCAGTCCCGCGGGCTTGTCGATCACGATGAGCTCGTCGTCCTCGTAGAGGATGTCGAGGGGAATGTCTTCGCCTTGCGGCTCGGCCGGCTCCGGCGCGGGCACCAGGATCTCAATCCGCTCACCGGCGATCAGCTTGCGCTTGGCTTCCAGCACCGGCTTGCCGGCGATGGAGACCGCGCCTTGCTTGATCAGCGCCTGCACGCGGCTGCGCGAGAGCTCCGGTCCGAGCCGGCTGGCAAGCCACTGGTCGAGCCGCTGGCCGGCGGCGTCCGTGCCGGCTTCGAGCACGACGGCTTCGCCGGATTCCTCGTCCGCCAATTCGTCCTCTATCAATATCGGGGTCTCTTCGTTATGAGCGCTCATCGAAACCCGTTGGGGATTGTTTAGCCATGGCCCGGCCGATCGCCGATGAAGATGAGGAAAAGCCGCTCGACCCCGCGGCCGAGAACGTGCGCCGCAAGCTCGTCCGCTTCATGATCGTGAATCTCGGCCTTCTGTTCCTCGCCCTTATGGTGGTGATCGGGGCGCTTGTCTACAAAGCCCGCAACGCCCCTGTCGCCGGCCCGGCGCCGGCCGGCGAGGTCCAGGCGCCCTCTGGAGCGCCGCTCTCCGGCGACATCGTGCTGCCGGTCGGCGCCAGGGTGGTCAGCCAGTCGCTCTCCGGCAACCGCCTGTCGATCGACGCCGAGCTTGCCGACGGCAGCCGTTCGATCTTCGTCTACGACATCGCAGAGCGCCGCGTCATCGGCCAGTTCCCAATCCGAAACAAATGAGCCCGCAATGCGGACAAACGAGTTTGCCGCGGACATGAGCGGCTTTGCCGTAAACCGCAGCATCGCGACCGTCGCGCTCGTCGTCGGCAATTACGACGAGGCGATCGCCTGGTATGTCGAGCGGCTCGGCTTCGTGCTCACCGAAGATGTCGATCTCGGCGGCGGCAAGCGCTGGGTCACCGTCGCGCCGGCGAACGGCCAGGGTGCGCGGCTGCTCCTGGCGGAGGCCTCCGGCGAGGAGCAGGCAAGCCGCATCGGCAACCAGACCGGTGGCCGGGTCTTCCTGTTCCTGGAAACCGACGATTTTTCCCGCGACCACCAAGCGATGCTCGGCAGGGGTGTCGAGTTCCGCGAAGCGCCGCGCCACGAGGCCTATGGCACGGTGGCGGTGTTCGCCGATCTCCACGGCAATCTCTGGGACCTGATCGAGCCGAAGCGGCAGGGCTGACCAAGGCCACTCGTCAAAGCGCAAAGCGGTCGAAAGCCCAAGCGGGGCATTCCTTGGCAAGCCAACGAATGCCCCGCTTGGGTCTTTTTGTTTGTCGCGGATTTCTGTCGGAAAACCGCACGACACTTTTCCGGAATCTGCTCGGTTGCTTTTTCCCCGCCGCCAGCCTATGTAGCCGGTTCTTGAGCGCGCCCATCGTCTAGCGGTCAGGACACCGCCCTCTCACGGCGGGAACAGGGGTTCGATTCCCCTTGGGCGTACCAAATATTTTCAATCACTTAGCGATACGGCGGACGGAACTGTCAAAAACGGTCAAATAAGCCTTCCGAGCGCTGCAATTTTGCAATGTAAGATGCGTCGCGACGACGCTGCCATTCCGGTGACGAAGGCGCTTGCAGCGGCTACGGCGACGAAGATCAGGCCACGCGGTACGCTCGCCAACCGCAGTCGGCGGGAGCACCTAGCTCCGGTGCGCCTGGGCCATTGGTCGGAACCGGCTGTCGTACTTTGTCCAAGCCCTTTTCCCCGCGACGGAGAATGCTCCAAAAAATGTGGCGAGGGTCTAAAGCGCGTCGCGCTGGAACGGATTCAGGCGACGCGCTTTAGGTCCTTCGTTGATGCATGTCGTTGCCGCAAAACCGAGGTCACTTTTGCGCGACATGCATTAGTAGTAGACGGGCGAGGCATTCACCTAAGTCTGCCGAAGAATTGGCTAACGTACATATCCAGCAAGCTGCTGACGCGCCAACGGTACAGCCGCGCGGCCACTCTTTCGCGCCCCATAACCGTTTCCGCATGTTCTGTCGCGAGTTTGAGCAGCGTTTCGGAGACTTCCTGCGCCGACCAGCCTCTAACAAGGGAGGCCTTCACCAAAGCTTCAAACGCGGGCTCAAGGGCAACTTCGCAGTTGATGGGGCGGTCGGGGCTCCCATCAGGAAGCAGAGGCGATTGGATTGGTTGCAGCGGGGCCATGCACCCAGAAAGCGCAAACATGGAGAATCGTTCCGCCCGTCATTGGCGCTTTTTTAGTAGGCGCTAACGGAATGTCCATCCTATGGACTCTGGCACGGCAGGCGGCTTAGTCAAGAAATTGCTGATATTCGCCGATAGCCCGCTGCAAGATGTGCCACCATCACCCGCAGCGGGCTAGGGGTGGCCGGCGCCTCTCGTTGGAGATTGCCTAAGGGTGCGCCGGCCTGGCGAACCGTGGTCCGCCGCATATGCAGTATGACTAAAGTGGCGGATGCCAGAAATGGTGTGATCGCGGAAGCCCTTGGCAAGCGTGCCGGTGGCTGGCGAGGCCGCATTCCAACAGTCATGCCTTTCTAGAATTTTGCTTTGCGGCCCTGTAGTCAGCTTCCCACGGCAATGCGTCAAAGTCCGGCTTGATCCCCCCAGCACGGTAGGCGTCCTGGGCCATGTAATTGCAGTTGGCCTTATCCAGGATGCAGGCAAAGGGCGGATTTCCAGGACATCGATAAAGGCCTACTGCGTCCATCTTAGAAATTCCCCGTGAATATTTCAGAATGGATCCCATAGCTGCCTGCGCATGTCGCCCTTCATTGTGATGAGGTGCTCGAGCCAATAGTCGGGAACTGGACGAGTTGGCGGTTAGCAACCCGAGAGCTTGAGCGGAAACAACGGGTGCGTACCCGTCTGCCGGCCCGTCGCGGGGCGCCCTCAAGCCGGCGGCGGGCTCCGGAAGGCCCGCCTTTTTCGTTCACGAAACGACCGGCATAAGATCACGCCGGGCGGTCTGCCTGCGCCACTGGCGAGCGCCCACACAAGCTTGTGCTGGACCGCAGCCGCTCAATCCTGGCCGCATGCGCGCCAGTGTGACGAAGCTTACAGTTGTAAAGTATCGTGTATGCGATCAATCCGAGCAAAGGTGTTGGGGTACGTGCTTGGCTGGGGGATGGGGATGCCCTTATCAAATGACCTGGGCGACAAGAACCTGATGTTTGATTGCCCGGAGTGCCATAGGAAGATTGTAAAGAAAGGCTCTTGGATCAAGAGCGTCGCAACCTTCAGATGTGAGGGTTGCTCTGCAACTGTGCGAATGACTTATAGGCACAAGCTCGCAATTTTCGAGCGACACTCGACCGCGCATCGGGTGGGCAGTCCATCGGGGTAACAGTAGCGGCCCTAGGGCGGCCCGGCCGCGTAAGGCGGGGGGTGCCGCGCGCAAGCCGGGCCTGGCCGGCGCGGGGTTAGGGGTAGGAACAAAACGCCGACCTGAATGTCATTATATCAGGGACTGCTAATTCACTCGCCGTACGAACGGAGGACGTTACACTGCCGCCGCCCGATTGCAGAAAACCCCTGCAACGGCTTAGACAGACACTGGCAAAAGGGTTTGCCCTGATGCGGCCCGGCAGTCCGCGTTGGGGTGAGTTGGGCTGACCGCTGAGCCTAGTCAACTCGGGGGCAAGACGGCTAAAACCAGACCGTAGTATTAGCGATCCCGCAACAATACCCTGCGCGGCGTTTTCGCCCGTTTTGGCCGGAGCCCTCGACGGGTTGGTCCGTCTCATAACATCGAACCTTGTGCTTGCGCCTGCTGCGGAAACTTGATCTGCGTCGCAGGCTTGTCGGCGATGACCAGCGCGTCATCAGGGGTCGTGCGCTGGAGCGCCTTTGCTTCCGACCATGCCGCTGTCATCCACGTCTCGATCTCTTCCTGCGTAGTCAGGATCACCGGCATGGCCTTCTCGTGGATCGGCGCTACCAAAGCATTCGGTTTGGAGGTCATGAAGCCGCAACGCTGCGCGAACTGCCTACGCAGGAACAGCGTCAGCGGAGCCCTTCCGAGTAGCTCGCCAAGCACCAAGCTGTTATCTCGAACAATCGAGCCGCGTCATGAACGCCCGGCCCTGAATCCATTCCCGTCACCGAGAACTGCATGGATAGGTCAAGGGCAACTTTGTTATGTTATACACGCCGCGTTCTCGGGGCGGATACGGGTCGATGGATCAGGAAAGACTTCTAGCCGCAGTCCTCTTGGCTGATGTCGTGGGCAGCACGCCGCTCTATGAGCGCATCGGCGACGATGCCGCCCTGCAGCAGGTGTCGGATTGCCTGGACGTGATACGCGAGATCGCCGGCCGGCACGGTGGTGATTTCATTTACTCGAAGGGCGATGACGTGCTCAGCCTGTTCGAGAGACCGGAGGCGGCGCTGGGGGCTGTCTGCCAAATCAGCAGCCAACTGACGAAAGGACCGTTGAGCGCCCGTATCGGTTTGCATTTCGGGGCGGTCATTCGCGCCCGGGGCGCGCTATTCGGCGACGTTGTCAATGTCACCGCAAGATTGTCCAGCACGGCCAATCCCGGGGAGGTGTTGATCAGCCAGAGCTTCTTCGAAGCCCTTTCCGCAGGCAGCCGCGGTGCCTTGCGGCTTCTCGACAAAATGGCCTTCAAGGGGAAGCAAGAACTCTTCGATGTCTATACGCTGGGGAGAGACGACGGGGTTCCCAGCACGCACATCACCAGCCGGGGCACCTTTGTCGACAGGCGCTCCGCCCTGCCGCGGCAGATCAATCTGGTCATCCGCTATGGAGATCAGTTGCGAACCTGCCGAAACAACGAATCGGTGACGATCGGCCGATCTCCCGAATGCAATATCGTCGTCCAGCGGCCCTGGGTCTCACGGCACCACGCGACTTTCACCATTTCGAACGGCAAGGCCCGGTTTATTGAGCGAAGCTCGTCGGGCACATTTTTGTCGATGGGACCCGGCCATGAAGTATTCGTGCGCCGTGAAGATGTTCTGCTCTTCGGCTCCGGCGTCATCTCGCCAGGACGGACATCGTCGCTCGGCGACGCCCAGCTTCTTCACTACGAAATTGTCTCGAACTGACCCGGCTGAGGTCGTTAGCCGCGACCGTCAAGGCAAAGCCACACCGACCGATCTAAATTTAAAGCTGTCGGCGCCGTATCGTTTCGGCGAGCTCGGCAAAGGCCTCCACGATTCCCTCGCCGTTCTTGGCGCTCACGAACTTGACGCTCGATCGCGGCAGCTGGCCGATCTCTTCGGCGCTGCCGGGGGCTTCGGCGAGATCGATCTTGTTCACGAGGGCCCTGTACGGCCTGCCCGGAAACCTCGTCTCGAAGCTGCGAACCAGCTCGACCATGCGCGTCACGGTTTGCGGGCGCGTCACGTCCGACACGACGATGGCGGCCGACGCGCCGGTCACGTAGACGGTGTCGAAGATGCGCGTCCCGAAATCGCCGTCGGTGTCCCATAGCACGAGGCGCGCCGCGTCGCCGCCGCGGACCGGATCGGCCGGAACATCGTAGCTGAGCACCTCGACACCGAGCGTCGATTTGTATTCGCCGTCGAAGCGATCGTGCACGAGGCGATACATGATGGACGTCTTGCCCACACCCATGTCGCCAAGCAGCATGACCTTTGCGCTGAGCATCATTGAGGGCGCTCGGCGCGGAACACGTTTTCGAAGGTGACGCGGCGGTTGCCTTCGCTCGGCACGTCGGAAATCGGCATCGATGACGAGCGCGAAACCACGAACAACCGCGACGGCTCGATCCCGAGCGAGGTCAATTTCCTCACCACCTGATCCGCTCTCTTGCGGGCGACCGCGCGGTTGGTCGTTTCCGTTCCGGTGTCATCCGCGTGCCCGACGACCCGGATCCTCAGGTCGTTGCCCGCAAGAAGTCCGGCCAGATCGCGGATCTGCTGGTCGGCCGCCTTGTCATCGGCAAAGGCGTCGGCGTCGCCAAAGAAGATTGCCGTCGCGGTCATGAAGCGATCGAGCCGCTCGGCGGGGCCGTCGGCGATCGACCGCATGGCATCATATTGCTGGTTCCTGGATTTTGTTTCCTCGGTGAGCGCTGCCCGTGTCTGGTCAAGGCCTGCCTGCAGGCCGGCAAGGGATTTCGCCTCTTCTTCACTCGGCACGCGCGCCTGATCGATGCGGGCCTGCAAGCTGGCGAGGGACTGCCGCTGACCGGCAACCGCTTCGCCGGTTTCGCCGGCGGACCTCTGCAAGCCGGCGAGAGATTGCCGCAGTTCAGCGAGCGCCCGGCGGTTTTCGTCGATGCCCGCCTGGAGGCCGGTCGCCGATTGCCGCAGGGCGTCGATGTCGGCGCTGAGCGTCGCCAATTGTTCCGTGCCCGGCACGACGCCGATCCGGCCGACGACCCGATAGGGCGTGGCGGCCTTGGCCAGGGCGTCGATCAGCGGAGTCGTCTGCACCTGGCTTGGCTCTATGCCGGAGACCGAGACGCTGCGGTTGCCGTGGTCGAAATCCAGACGCAGCGGAAACGTTTCCAGCAGCGGTTCCTTGCCTGCCAGTTCCTGGAGCGCATCGTTGGTGCGGCGCTCCAGCATCGTGCGGGTCCAATAGACGCTCGCCAGCCATGCCAACCCGGCGGCGACGAGAGCCGCGAGCACGAACAGAACGACCTTTGCGCTCCGACGCGGCTTCGGCTCCACGGCACGACCCGCTTCTATGGAGGAGGCCAGCGACGCCAGCATGGCCGCGTCGCAGCCGATGCCGCCATCCATGGTCTCGATCGTGTCGAAGAAAAGCGAATTGATCCTGGCGTCGTCGGTGGGGCGAAGGGGGCCGATGCATTCCGCCGCCAGGATGAACCGGGGCGAGGCGCGCAGCACGATCTCGCGTCCGCCGAAATCGAGCTGCTGCAGATTGCCCTCTCCCGCCAGGGCCTGGACGGAAAATTCCAGGATCGCCGCGACCATCGCGCTCAGCAGGTCGGCCCGCTCGTCAGAGGTCTCTTGGCGCTTCCAGTCCGCGACGAGGCGTCCGTTGCCGCGCTCGATCATGAGCAGCCGGTTGACGCGCGGCGGACTGGCATTTGCCAGAACGAACTCGCTGATCGGACGGCCCGTCGCCAGCGACTTGATGCGCCCGATCCACAGCTCCGTGGATGTCAGGGCGTTGAGGCGCTGCTCCAGCCGCGCGACGAGTTCCTTGAAAGCGTTTGCCACGGCCGCGCTGACCAGCCTGCCCGTGATCGGGTAGAGCGCATCGACCATGAGGTCGCGTGAGTTCCTGATCTCGCTGCGGATCGCGGAGACCACCGATGGCGCGATGACGTTCGCCAGTTCGCGCGGCCGAACGACCTCGGCGCGCTCCAGCGCTGCGACGAGGATGTCGGCCGTTGCCGTTTCCAGGCGGGAGGGGCTGCCTATATACTGCTGAAGCAGGGCGACGTCCGCCCCCAGCGCCTCGAGACGCGCCGCCTCCGTTTGAAAGAGCAGTTTTCTAAGCTGCTCGATCTCACGGTTCTGGCCGGCGGCGGACGTCATGCTACTTTCCCGCGCGGCCGGACCCTAGCCCGCTGATGGTTGCTCCAAGCTCCGAAATCGCGGCGCCGATGTCCCTTTGCGAGGCGAGCCGCTTCTGTTCGGTCTCCCGCTCAAGTTCCAGGATGTGCGCCTGCAGGATCGCGAGCTCTTTGGCAAAGTCCGCCTGGAGCTGCTTGATGGTGGCCTGCATTTCCTCGCGCAGGCCGGCAAGGTTGCTCTCGATCGATCGCTGCGCGCCTCCGAACAGGAGATTGCGAACCTGATCGATCGTCGCGTCGGGATGGATTGTCGCTTCCGATCCGTTGGCGGATGCGGCTCCATCCTTGGCTTTTCCAGCTTGCTCGGCGGCTTTCATGTTCGTTCCCCGGTTTTCCACGCTCACTGACACTGTGACGATCGTTATATCAATTCCTAATTCGTGCGACAGGCAATCGACTTATTGCCGTCGCCGGGCTGTCATAGGTCGAGCGTGGCATTCGCGCCGCCATGTCCATCGTCACCTATCGCAATGACTACCCTCACGCCAGTCATCCTTCGAGCCTGATCGGATCGAGGCTGTCCGGCTGCCGCCGAACATGACCTTCGTCATCTCCGGTCCTGACCTTCGTCAGGTGTCGCGACCCGACGAAACGACCTAGATCAGAACGACTGAACGCTGCGCGACGGCGGACGTGATTTTCGACGGGAGGTTTCCGGATGGGATTTTTGGACAGTCTGCAAAGCGCGTTGCAGGGCGGGCAGCGGGGCGGAGGCTCGAACCTCCTGGCGGATGCGTTGACCAGTGTTGGCGGTTATCAGGGGGTGCTTGCCATGCTGCAGAAGTCAGGTCTCGGCGACCGCGTCGAATCCTGGCTGAGCACCAACGGCGCCAATCTTCCGATCGCGCCCGACGAGATCAAGTCGGCTCTTGGCGACCAACGTCTTCAGCAACTGGCGAGCCAGTTCGGGATTCCGCTGGATCAGGTGGCCGCCGTGTTGGCACAGCATCTTCCGGCCGCCGTCGACCAGGCCAGCCCCGACGGGGTGCTCGCGACGCGCCGCGGCTGACACCACGGGCGACAAGACAAATCCGGACATGGCTTTGCGGCAACCAGGCCGCGCGGCTCGACGGCAACGTCGCTGTTCAGCCGGAAACGAGAGGGCAAGCGTGTGAGCAAGCAAGACGAACTGATCAGCAAATATGCGGCGGACCTGAGGGTGAAGTGCGGCCTTACGGCGGATATGGATCTCTTGACGAAGGTGACGAAGGGCTGCGGCCCGGCGATCTACGACAAGGATGCATCCACCGTTTCGGCTTCGGACAAGGAGGAGCTGGAACGGGTCAAGCAGAATTTTCTCGTCAAAAGACTGGGGCTCGCGGCCGATGCCGGCCTGGACGCGGGGCTCGCCAGGGTCATCGACCAGTACGGCCGCACCAACCGCAACAAACATCGCGCGGTCTTCTACTATCTGCTCGTCAAGCATTTCAGGCGCGAGAGCGTCTTCGCCTGACGGCGGCAACAGGCAAATGGCTAAGAGGAGATGGGGATGCTGAAAGAATTCCAGGAATTCATTTCCAAGGGCAATGTGATGGACCTGGCCGTCGGCGTCATCATCGGCGCCTCCTTTGGCAAGATCGTCGAATCGCTTGTCAATGACATCATCATGCCGATCGTCGGCGCGATCTTCGGCGGGCTGGA
>NZ_JAVIIV010000021.1:0-125193 GCF_033977215.1 Mesorhizobium humile | reverse complement strand
CGGGACAAAGACATGCTTAAGATCAAAGACTTAAAGCAGGTTGCGTGAATCCTTTTTCACGCGACCTGCTTCAGGTACGTGAGCACGAAGCGCAGAAAACCGGGCCAGATGGTCGGCAGGGTAGAACTATCAATGGGCGTCAGCCGACCTGCTCGACCTGCTGGACCTCGGGAACGAAGTGCCGAAGCAGGTTCTGGATGCCGTGCTTCAGCGTCGCCGTCGATGACGGGCAGCCGGCGCAGGCGCCTTTCATGTGCAGGAACACGGTGCCGTTCTCGAAGCCGCGGAAGGTGATGTCGCCGCCGTCCTGGGCAACGGCCGGGCGCACGCGGGTGTCGAGCAACTCCTTGATGGTCAGCACCAGTTCTTCGTCGGCCTTGTCGTAGAACTCGCCGGTCTCGCCAGCTCCGCTCGCCGGAGCGGCCGCGGCCATGACCGGCGCGCCGGACATGAAGTGCTCCATGATGGCACCGAGGATCGCCGGCTTCAGGTGCTGCCAGTCCGGGCCGTCCTTGGTCACGGTGATGAAGTCATAGCCGAAGAAAACGCCGGTGACGCCGGGGATCTCGAACAGGCGACCGGCCAGCGGCGAGGCCTCCGCAGCGGCTTCGGCGTTGCGGAAATCGGCTGTGCCCTCGCGCAGCACTTCCTTGCCCGGCAGGAATTTCAGCGTCGCCGGGTTCGGCGTCGATTCGGTCTGGATGAACATGGGTATCTCCAGGCCCTTCCCGGGCCGATAGTTTGGAATAGTTCTAAATAGGCTCTATCGGCTGGACATTCAAGCGAAACGCGTCGCCCGAACGGCTGGCTGGCGGAATGTTTTTCGACCCTTCATCCACTTAAGATGTGTTGAGATTCAGGTCAGGCCGAGTCGAGAACGGTGGTTTTCGAGAACCGGAGCGGAGCGTACTTGAAGTACGTGAGCACCGGAAGCGCAGGAAACCGCCGTTCGCAGGCCGGCCTCACCTGAATCTCAACATATCTCAGGCGAGGCTGTCGATCTCTTCGTCGGACAGATTCTGCGGCACCACCGTGACCGGAATGGGGAAGGCCGCACCCCGGCCGGCAACCGCGCTGACCAGGGGGCCGGGGCCTTCCTTGCCGGCGCCGGCCGCCAACACCAGGATGGCGATGTCCTGGTCTTCCTCGATCAGCTTGTGGATCTCTTCGGGCGGCTTGCCTTCGCGCACCACCAGCTCCGGCTCGATCCCGACGCTTTGACGCACCTTGTTGGCATAGCCGTCGAGTGCTCCGCGCGCCGTCGCGTTTGCTTCCTCGCGCATGATCTTTTCCACGCCCAGCCAGTGCTGGAAGTCGTCCGGCTCGATGACGTAGAGCAGCACCAGCACGCCGCTGGTGTGTTGCGCCCGCTTCGAGGCATAGGCGACCGCACGCTCGCATTCGGGCGTGTCGTCGATGATCGCCAGGAATTTGCGGCGATGGCCGACTTCGCGGCTGAGGCGTTTAGAGACCATGTCTATCTGCTCGGTATGGTTTCGACCGCAATCTGCCACTGCCGCGAACCGGCGGCAAGCCGCCGGCCGATACGGCAATGGTCCGACGAGGTCGCCAGAGCGTTTCACCGTTCACGGAAACGGCGAACCGCTCTATCTTTTTTTGCCTTGACGCAATTCCGAACGGAAAACCGCTCACACTTTTCCTGGAATTGCTTTGGATCAGTCCTGCAGCAGGCCGATAATGTCGCGCACCGTCTTCATCGTGCCCTCGGCGATCGCGCGGGCGCGGTCGCCGCCATCCTTGAGCACGGCGTCGACATAGGCGCGGTCGCCCTCGATGCGGCGCATCTCGGAAGCGATCGGCGCCAGCTTCTCCACGGCAAGATCGGCAAGCGCCGGCTTGAACACGGAAAACTGCTGGCCGCCATATTCCTTCAGCACATCTTCCTTCGAGATCTCCGCGAGGCCGGCATAGATGCCGACGAGATTTTCCGCTTCGGGCCGGCTTGCCAGCCCGTCGATCTCGCTAGGCAAGGCTTCCGGATCGGTCTTGGCCTTGCGGATCTTCTTCGAGATGGTGTCGGCATCGTCGGTGAGGTTGATGCGCGAGAGATCGGACGGATCCGACTTCGACATCTTCTTGGAGCCGTCGCGCAGGCTCATGATGCGCGCCGCCGGGCCGCCGATGACCGGTTCGGTGATCGGGAAATAGCCGTTCACCGTCTCTTCGCCGACTTGCATTTCGACGCCGACGCCGAGTGCGGCGATCTTCTCGGAGAAGTCGTTGTTGAATTTCTGGGCGATGTCGCGGGTCAGCTCCAGATGCTGCTTCTGGTCCTCGCCCACCGGCACGTGGGTCGCGCGGTAGAGCAGGATGTCGGCCGCCATCAGGCTCGGATAGGCGAGCAGGCCGAGCGAGGCGTTCTCGCGGTCCTTGCCGGCTTTGTCCTTGAACTGCGTCATCCGGTACATCCAGCCGATGCGCGCCACGCAATTGAAGATCCAGGCAAGTTCGGCGTGCTGCATGACGCGCGACTGGTTGAAGACGATGTGCTTCTTCGGGTCGATGCCGGAGGCCAGGAACGCCGCGGTGATCGAGCGGGTCTGGTCGCCGAGGTCCTGGTGAACGAGCTGCGCCGTCAGCGAATGCAGGTCGACGACGCAGTAGATGCAGTCAGACTGTTCCTGCAGGGCGACGAATTTCTTGATGGCGCCGAGATAGTTGCCGAGATGCAGATTGCCGGTAGGCTGGACGCCCGAAAAGACGAGTGGCTTGAAGGCGGACATTGTTTCCTCATGGCTTGTGGAGGGCCGTTTCGCGCGAGGCGAAAGTCTTTCGACGGCGCGCTTATGGACCAACGCCGTGGGCTGATCAAGAGCGGGCGGCACTGACATCGAAATGTGTGATATGGTGAGATGTGTCCCGTGATCCAGATGGAGAATGAATGCCTGTCGCGGTCGACGAACGGAAAGCCCCGAAGCGCAGGCCGGTCCACGAGGGGCCGCTGGAGACGGCGGCGCGGCTTCGGGCCGAATTCGGAGTCAAGCTGAGTGTGCAAGCACGTGAACCGTTGCCACGCTCGGCCTATGACGAATTGTCTGGCGAAGACGGGTGCCTATCGACGGCAGTCACGGATCTGGAGACTGTCCCGTAATAGGCGGTGCCTTCGACCCGCGCTTCACGTTCCTGCGGATCATGCCGAAATCGGCGCCGCCGGTGCCGAACGCGGCGATGAAGTAGAGCGCAGCGCCCCCGGCGACCAGCGCAAGCACGGTCGTCGCCTTCACGACCAGCGGCGAGCCAGGCCCGATCTGCGTGGCAAAGTGGCGCTCGGCAAAATAAAGCGCCACGGCCATGATCACCGCCGACAACACCAGCCTCGGGATGCGCCTCAGCAAGGGGATGTCGCGGCCCCAATGGCCGCGCCGGATCAGCATGGCGAGCAGCATCAGCGCGTTGACCCAGCCGGCGACGGCCGAGGCCACCGCGATGCCCGGCGCGCCCATCGACGGGAACAAGGTGAGCGCGGTGGCGACGTTCACGCCGACCGAGATGGCCGCGAAGATCATCGGCGTGCGCGTGTCCTCGCGCGCGAAATAGCCTGGTGTGAAAGCCTTGATCAGCACGAAGGCCGGCAGGCCGAGGCCGAAGATCGCCAGGATCGAGGCGACGATCGGCGTCGAGTGATTGGCGGCGAAGGCGCCGCGTTCATAGACCAGCCGCACGATCGGTTCCGACATCACCCAGAGCGCCGCCGCCGCCGGCAGCGTCATGAACAAGGTGAACTCGACCGAGCGGTTCTGCAGATTGGCGGCCTCGATCAAATTACCCGATTTCAGCGCCCGCGACAGTTCCGGCAGCAGCACGATGGCGACGGCCACGCCGACGACGCCGAGCGGCAATTGGTAGATGCGGTCGGCATAGGCCAGCGACGACACGGCGCTGTTCTGCGCAGAGGCGATCGCCGTGCCGATCAGCTGGTTGATCTGGGTGATGCCGCCGGTGATCGCCGCCGGCAGCGCCAGGATCAGGAGCCGCTTGACGTTGGGCGTCATCTTCGGCCGGCGGAAACCGATCGAGATGCCTGCATTGCGTACAGCGATCCAGACGATGGCGAGCTGCACGATACCCGCCGCCAGCACGCCCCAGGAGAGCCCGAAACCGACATCATGCGCGTCGAGCCCATGATACCAGGCATAGGCCAGCACGCCGATCAGGATGATGTTGAGGAAGGCGGGCGCGATCGCCGCCGCGAAATAGCGGCGCAGCGAGTTCAGCATGCCGGCCATCATGGCGCCGAGCGACATGCAGATCAGATATGGGAACATGATCGTCGCAAGCCGGACGGTCGTCTCGAACTTGCCCGGAATGTCGGCAAAGCCCGGCGCCACCAGGTAGCGCACGATCAGCGGCATCGCGAGCTCCATCGCGATGGTCAGCGCCAGTAGCGCCGAGAACAGCACGCCGAACACTTCCTCCGAGAAGCGCTTGGCGCCCTCATTGCCATGCTGCTCGATCTCCTTGGCGAACAGCGGCACGAAAGCGGCGTTGAAGGCGCCCTCGGCGAACAATCGGCGGAAGGTGTTGGGAAACTGGAAGGCCGCGTTGAAGGCATCGGCGACCGGCCCGGTGCCCAGTGCTGCCGCCATCAGCATCTCACGTCCGAACCCCAGCGCGCGGCTCATCAGCGTGCCGGAGGCGACGGTGGCGAATTTCTTGACGAGGCTCATGCTGGAGACGACTGCCAGGGAAATTGCGTCAAATGGATGGTCACTCGGCCGCCGCCTTGGCCTTGCCGTTGCGTTCGGTCGAATTGCCTTCGAGCGTATCGATCAGCCGCTTGTGGATGGCGGCGGTGCGCGTCGGGCTGTCGATCTTCTGACCGGTGAGGTCGGTGACGTAGAACGTATCGATGACCTTCTCGCCGAAGGTCGTGATATGCGCCGAGGCGATGTCGAGCGAAAGGTCGGACAGCGTCCCGGTGATCTCGGAGAGCAGGCCTGGCCGGTCCAGCCCCTCGACCTCGATCACCGAAAACCGGTTCGACAGCGTGTTGCGGATCTCGGCGCGCGGCGGGATGCGGAAAGCCTTGGCGCCGCGCTTCGGCTTGGTGCGCTTCTCGATCATCTCGGGCAGCCAGCTCTTGCCCGAAAGCACGTCCTCGATCAGCCGGCCGACGCGCTCGGCGCGGCGGCGCTCGTCCTCGTCGCGGTCGAATTCCCGCGAGATCAGGATGGAGTCGAGCGCGCGTCCGTCCGAGGTGGTGAAGATCTGCGCGTCGACGATGTTGCCGCCGGCCGCGGCGCAGGCGCCTGCAATGATCGAAAGCAGGCGCGGATGGTCCGGCGCCAGCACGGTGATCTCGGTCACCGCTTCGAATTCATGCGTCTTGACCATGGTGGCTAGCTTCTTGCCCGCCGCATCCGCCTCGCGGACGAATTCGGCGTGGCGCAGCTGGTCGTTGAGGTCGACGGCCAAGAGGTAATTCTCGTAGTGCTGCGCGACATAGCGCTTGCGCTCCTTGGCCGGCCAGGCCGACAGCGCCTCGGCCAGCCGTTCGCGCGCGGCGGAAGTGCGCTCGGCGCGCGACACTTCGGAGAAACCGCCGGTCAAGAGCAGCTCGGTCTCGAAATAAAGTGTGCGCAACAACTGCCCCTTCCAGCCGTTCCACACACCCGGCCCGACGCCCCGGATATCGCAGACGGTGAGGATCAACAGCAGCTTCAGCCGCTCGACCGATTGCACGATCGAGGCGAAATCCTCGATGGTCTTGCGGTCGTTGAGGTCGCGCGTCTGCGCCGTCATCGACATCACGAGATGGTTCTCGACCAGCCAGGCGACCGTCTCGGTGTCGGCGGCCGATAGCCCCATATGCGGGCAGATGCGCCGCGCGATCCGGGCGCCGGCTTCCGAATGGTCCTCCGGCCGGCCCTTGGCGATGTCGTGCAACAGCACGGCGACATAGAGCGCCTCGCGGCTTTTCTTCAGCCCCGGCATCAACGAATGCGACAGCGGATGCACCTTGGCGCCGTCGCCGCGCTCGATTTCGGCGAGCACGCCGATGCAGCGGATCAGATGCTCGTCCACCGTATAGTGGTGGTACATCGAGAACTGCATCATGGCGACGATCTTGCCGAAGTCGGGGATAAGCCTGCCGAGCAGCCCCGCCTCGTTCATGCGCCTGAGATTGAGCTCGGCGTTGCGGTCCGACGTCAATATGTCGAGGAACAGGCGGTTGGCTTCCTCGTCGCGCCGAAGCGACTTGTTGACGAGGCCAAGCGAGCGTGTGAGCAGCTTCAGCGCGTCGGGGTGGAACTCCAGCCCGTGCTTGTCGGCGAACCAGAAGAGTCTCAGCAGGTTGACCGGATCGCGCTCGAACACGCCGTCGTCGGCGATGTTGATGCGGTGGTTGTCGACGATGAAGTCCGACGTTCCCGCAAGCTTGCGCTTGCGCCGCGAAAAAGTGAGGAAGATGCGGTTGAAGCCCGGCACGTGCTTGGCCTGCTCCTCCTCGAGCGCCGCGCAGAAGATGCGGGTGAGGTCGCCGACATCCTTGGCGACGAGGAAATAGTGCTTCATGAAGCGCTCGACGGCCGACAGGCCGGGATGCGTCGTATAGCCCAGGCGCTCGGCGATCTCGCGCTGGATGTCGAAATGCAGCCGCTCTTCCGCCTTGCCGGTGAGGAAGTGCATGTGGCAGCGCACCGCCCACAGGAAATCCTCGGCCTTCTGGAACTCGCGGTATTCGGCGTCGGTGAAGACGCCCTTCTCGACCAGTTCCTCGCCGGTGCGCACGCGATAGAAATATTTGCCGATCCAGAACAGCGTCTGCAGGTCGCGCAGGCCGCCCTTGCCGTCCTTGACGTTGGGCTCGACCAGATAGCGGCTTTCGCCGGCCTTGGCGTGGCGCTCGTCCCGCTCGGCAAGCTTGGCCTGCACATATTCCGGTCCGGTCGTGCGCACCACTTCATGGTCGAAGCGGGTGAGCAGCTCGTCATAGAGCTTGTGTTCGCCCCACAGGAAACGCGCTTCCAGGATCGAGGTGCGGATGGTGATGTCGCTGCGCGAGAGCCTCAGGCACTCGTCGATATTGCGGGTGGCATGGCCGACCTTCAGCCCCATGTCCCACAGCATGTAGAGCATGTATTCGACAATCTGCTCGCCCCACGGCGTCTGCTTGTAGGGCAGCAGGAAAAGCAGGTCGATGTCGGAGCCCGGCGCCAGCGTGCCGCGGCCGTAGCCGCCGACGGCAACGACAGCCATGCGCTCGGCCGCCGACCGGTTCTTGACGCGGTAGACATGGGTGGCGGCGAAATCATAAAGCGCCCGGATCAGCTCATCCATCAGATGCGAGAGCCGCTCGGCGCAGGCATTGCCGCCGCCATCCTGCTTGAGCATGGCCTCGGCGATCTTTCGACCTTCCGCCATCCGGCCTTTGAGCAACTGGAGGACGGCGGTACGGACGGCCGGGCCCGAGCCGTCGCCGGCGCTTGCCGCCGTCAACGCGGTCAAGTCGCGGCGCAAGGCGTCGCCATCGATGATTTCGTCGAGTTTCAGGGAGATCTTTGCCATTCGGCGGCGTCTATAGCCTGTTTTCGCGGCTCTGTGTATGGGGCGGGCCGCCGCGTTTCCAGCGGCGCGCGACGGACGCCATGCGGGGCCGGATGGCGAAAACCGGAAAAATCCAGACCGCCCCTTGACCTTCCAGTTACTGGAAGCACTACCTCGGCCTCAAGTTCGAAATTCAGAGGCTTGGCCATGACCCATTCAGACCATCACCACCATCATGCGCATGGCGGGGGCTGCTGCTCCGCGAAGGATGTCGCGCCCGCCGCCGAAGCGGTGATTCGCGATCCTGTCTGCGGCATGACGGTCGATCCCGCGGCGGGCAAACCGACGGCCGGGCATGGCGGCCGGACGTTTCATTTCTGCAGCGATCGCTGCCACACGAAATTCCAGGCCGAGCCGGAAGCGTATCTTTCCGCCACCGACCCCGTCTGCGGCATGAGCGTCGACCGTGCGAGCGCGAAGCACTTCGTTCGCCACGAAGGTCAGGGCTTCTACTTCTGCTCCGCCGGCTGCAAGGGCAAGTTCGAGGCCGAGCCGGCAAAGTATCTAGCCGGCCGGCCCGAGCCGCAGCCGATGCCGAAGGGCACGCAATACACCTGCCCGATGCATCCCGAGATCGTCCGCGACAAGCCCGGTTCCTGCCCGATTTGCGGCATGGCGCTGGAACCGATGGGCGTGCCGACAGGCGAGGAAGGCCCGAATCCCGAGCTCGTCGATTTCACGCGCCGCTTCTGGGTCAGCGCGGCGCTCTCCGTGCCGCTCCTGGTCATCGCAATGGCGCCGATGCTGGGCTTCAGCTTCGAAAACCTCATCGACGGCCGCACCAAGACCTGGGTGGAGCTGGCGCTGGCCAGCCCGGTGGTGTTGTGGGCGGCGTTTCCGTTCTTCCATCGCGGCTGGGAATCGATCCTCAACCGCAGCCCCAACATGTGGACGCTGATCTCGCTGGGTGTGGGTGCTGCCTATCTCTTCAGCCTCGTCGCGACATTGTTCCCGGGTGTCTTCCCGCACCAATTCCGCGGTCATGACGGCGCCGTGCCGGTCTATTTCGAGGCTGCCGCCGTCATCGTGGCGCTGGTCTTCCTCGGCCAGGTGCTGGAACTCAGAGCCCGCGAGCGGACCGGCTCGGCCATTCGCGCGCTGCTCGACCTTGCGCCGAAGACGGCGCGGCTGATCGGCGCCGACGGCTCCGAGAACGACGTGCCGCTCGACAGCGTCAAGACCGGAGACAAGTTGCGCATCCGCCCCGGCGACGCCGTGCCGGTCGACGGCACCGTGCTGGAGGGACGCTCGGCGATCGACGAATCCATGATCACCGGCGAACCGCTGCCGGTCGAAAAGACCGAAGGCGACACGCTCACCGGTGGCACGCTGAACAAGAACGGCTCGCTGGTCATGCGCGCCGAGAAGGTTGGCGCCGAGACCACGCTGTCGCGCATCGTCGAGATGGTCGCCAAGGCGCAGCGCTCGCGCGCGCCGATCCAGGGGCTGGCCGACCGCGTGTCCTTCTATTTCGTTCCGGCCGTCGTGCTGGTCGCCATCATCGCCTTCATCGCCTGGGCGGTGTTGGGCCCGCAGCCCAGCCTGATCTTCGCCATCGTCTCGGCTGTGTCGGTGCTGATCATCGCCTGTCCCTGCGCGCTTGGGCTTGCCACACCGATGTCGATCATGACGGCGACCGGGCGCGGCGCGCATGCCGGCGTGCTGATCAAGGAAGCGGCGGCGCTGGAGCGTTTTGCCTCCGTCGACACGTTGATCGTCGACAAGACCGGCACGCTGACCGAGGGTAAGCCGCAGCTTACCGATGTCGTCGCGGCCGGCGGCATCGATGAGAACGAGCTGCTCGGCCTCGCCGCCGCGCTCGAAAAGGGTTCCGAGCATCCGCTGGCCGAGGCGATCGTCGAGGGCGCCGCCGCGCGCGGCCTGAAGCTGGCCGACGCGGTCGATTTCGAAGCCGTCACCGGCAAGGGCGTCTCGGGCACCGTTTCAGGCAGGAAGGTCGCGCTCGGCAATGCGGCGATGATGGTGGACCTCGGCGTCGGGACGTCGGGGGCCGATACCGAGGCGCTGCAGGCCGAAGGCAAGACGGCCATGTTCGTGGCCGTCGACGGCGGACTCGCCGGCATCGTCGCCGTCGCCGATCCCGTCAAGGCAACGACGGCCGAGGCGATCAAGGCCCTGCACGACAAGGGCCTGCGCATCATCATGGCCACTGGCGACAACGAGCGCACGGCAAAGGCGATCGCCGGCAAGCTCGGCATCGACGAGGTCCGCGCCGGATTGCTGCCGGACGAGAAGGGCGCGCTGGTCGAGGAACTGCGTGCCAAGGGCGCCGCCGTCGCCATGGCCGGCGACGGCGTCAACGACGCGCCTGCGCTGGCCGGCGCCGATGTCGGCATCGCCATGGGCACCGGCGCCGATGTCGCGGTCGAAAGCGCCGGCATCACGCTGGTCAAGGGCGACCTCAACGGCATCGTGAGGGCGCGTACATTGGCCCAGGCGACGATACGCAACATCCGCCAGAACCTGTTCTTCGCCTTCCTCTACAACGTGCTCGGCGTGCCGGTCGCGGCCGGCGTGCTCTACCCGCTGACCGGCACGCTGCTGTCGCCGATGCTGGCGGCGGCGGCGATGAGCCTGTCGTCGGTGTCGGTCATCACCAACGCCTTGCGGTTGAGAACATTGAAACTCTGAGCAAAGCCCCCAGATACGCTATCCAACAGAAGGAGACCTGAATGACCTTGGCCAAGAAAATCGTGCTGCTTTTGATGGCGGCTGGAATGCTGCTTGCCGTCTTCCTCGAAAGCGTGCCGGCTTCGTCGGAAGAGATGAAGCATGACATGTCCAAGATGGCGATGGGCGCCCAGAGCCCGGCCACCGTCGGCTACGAGGCGGCGATGAAGAAGATGCACAAGGACATGATGATCAAATACACCGGCAATGCCGATGTCGACTTTGTCCGCGGCATGATCCCGCATCACCAGGGTGCCATCGACATGGCCAAGGTCGTGATCGCCAACGGCAAGGATCCGGAAATCCGCAAGCTCGCCGAAGGCGTCGTCACGGCACAGGAAGCCGAGATCAAGGAAATGAAAGACTGGCTCGCCAAGCATCCGGCGAAATAGCCGCTGCGGGAAATCCGGACAGCCGCGCGGCTTCGGTCTGGATTCCCGACTTTGGCTTGTGCAGCGATCCAGCTTCACGTGGAGGAAGCGATGCCCTCGTCGATCAGAACCCTGAAGCTGCCGTCCGGCGAAATGGTTCCGGTTCTCGGCCAAGGTACCTGGAAGATGGGCGAGGACCGGCGGCGGCGCGCCGACGAGGTCGCGGCGCTGAAGCTCGGGCTCGATCTCGGCATCACGCTCATCGACACGGCTGAAATGTATGCCAGCGGCGGCGCCGAGGAGGTGGTCGCCGAGGCCATCGCCGGGCGCCGAGACGAGACGTTCCTGGTCTCCAAGGTGCTGCCCTCCAACGCCTCGCGCGCCGGCGTGAAACGCGCCTGCGAAAACAGCCTGAAGCGGCTCGCCACCGACCGCATCGATCTTTATCTGCTGCATTGGCCGGGCAGCGTGCCGCTGTCGGAAACGGTGGAGGCGTTCGAGGCGCTGACGGCCGAAGGCAAGATACGCCACTGGGGCGTCAGCAATTTCGACACCGACGAGATGGAGGATCTGGTCGGCCTGCGAAACGGCGGCAATGTCCAGACCAATCAGGTGCTCTACAATCTGTCGCGGCGTGGTCCCGACTTCGATCTGGCCCCGTGGTGCGCGGAGCGCGGCATACCGCTGATGGCCTATTCGCCGGTCGAGCAGGGCGCGCTGGCGCGCGACGCCAAGCTGGAAGTCGTCGCTGCCCGGCACAACGCCACCGCCGCGCAGATCGCGCTTGCCTGGGTGATGGCGCAGGATGGCGTCATCGCCATTCCGAAGGCTGGTCGCCAGGAGCATGTTCGCCAGAACGCCGCCGCGCTCGACATCGAGCTGACGGCGGAAGACCTTGCCGAGCTCGACCGCGCCTTTCCGCCGCCGACGCGTAAGCGCGGGCTGGAGATGATCTAGAGCAATTCCAGGAAAAGTGTGAGAGCGGTTTTCCGTCCGGAATTGCGTAAAAACAAGGAGATAGTGCGTTTCACTGTTTCCGTGAAACGGTGAAACGCACTAGCCGAAAACTTCAATCCGGATCTGCGACCGAACGGAAGGCAAGCGGTGGAACGAGTTTCAGACGGGTCCCTTCACGCGACCTACAAAGTCGGCGACATCAAGGTCACCTCGCTGCGCGACGGTTATGTCGACATGCCGGTCCGGCGGCTGCGCCAGCCAGGAGACAAGCCTTTCGGCGACGATCTCCTCTCGCAGGTGCCGCTCTTCGACGGCGCGCCGGTGCTACATCTTGGCCGGCAGCTCAAGCCGCATGCGCAGCCGCCGCAATGCCCTTGAAAACACATCGAGGTCATTGGCGGCGCGGGCAAGCGTGAGCGCGCCCTGGATGGCGGCGACGGCTTCCTCGGCCAGTTCGCTGGCCTCGCCCGGCCGGTGCCCGGATCGCTCCAGCGCATCGGCGAGATGTGTGACCCAGCGGCCGAAATAGTCCCTTATCTGGCCGGCGAAGAGGTCGCGCGATTCATCCAGCGCGAAGGCGCCGATCAGGCAGACCCGACGCCCCGAGCGGAAATAGCTGTCCGTCGCCGCGAGCATCTGTTCGATCCCGGCCAGCGGATCGGCGCTGTCGCGCAGGGTCGCGAAGACATTGTCCTCGAACCAGCCGTCGATATGGGCAATGACGGCTCTCGCCATCTCTTCCTTGCCGCCGGGAAAGAAGTGGTAGAGGCTTCCCTTGCCCAGCCCCGTCGCCTCGCCGATCAACGCCAGGCTGGCGCCCTCATAGCCATGCTCGCGGAAAACTTCCGCAACGATCCCCAGCAACCGGTCGCGGTCGGGCGCGATCCGTCGCATGCTTAGTATTCTCGTTCGAGCATGATCTTTTCCAACAAAACGCTACACACTTTTTGGGATCATGCTCTATAGCCCGAGCTTCGAAAGGCAGGGATGGTCGTCCGGCCGGCGGCCGAGCGGCCAATGGTACTTCCGCTCGCTTTCGGTGATCGGCAGGTCGTTGATGCTCGCCACGCGCCGGCGCATCAGCCCGGCTTCGTCGAATTCCCAGTTCTCGTTGCCGTAGGAGCGGAACCAATGCCCGCTGTCGTCGCACCATTCATAGGCGAAGCGCACCGCGATGCGATTTTCGTTCCAGGTCCAGACCTCCTTGATCAGGCGATAGTCCAGCTCGCGCGCCCATTTGCGCTTGAGGCAGTCGACGATCTCGCCGCGGCCCGAGATGAATTCGGCCCGGTTCCGCCAGATGCTGTCCTCGGTATAGGCGAGCGAAACCCGCTCCGGGTCGCGGCTGTTCCAGGCGTCTTCGGCAAGGCGCGCTTTTTGCGCCGCTGTCTCGGCGGTGAAGGGCGGCAAGGGCGGGCGGCTCATGAAAATCTCCTGTCGGTTCCGATCGTCGATAACCGACATTGTACCGATCGGTACAATGAGTCAATGGCCGCAGTGACCGGCGAGACAGCTGTTATTGCTTTGTCGCCAGCCCCTTCAGCCGGTAGAGCGCCTCCAGCGCCTCGCGCGGCGTCATCTCGTCGGGATTGATCGCGCCGAGCGCGTCGCCCAGCGCGTCGCTCTTTGCCGGCTTCGGCGCTTCGCGCTTCACCGCCACCGAAAACAGCGGCAGGTCGTCGACGAGACGGTTGGTCTTGCCCGAGACTTCGCCTTCCTCGAGCTGGTGCAGCACTTCCTTGGCGCGGGCGACGACCGCCTCGGGCAAGCCGGCCAGCCGCGCCACCTGCACGCCGTAGGAGCGGTCGGCGGCTCCCTTGCCGACCTCGTGCAGGAAGACGACGTCGCCTTCCCACTCCTTGACCCGCATGGTGACGTTGTGAAGCCGGGGCAATTTCCCGGCCAACGCCGTCATCTCATGGAAATGTGTGGCGAAGACTGCCCGGCAGCGGTTCTTCTCATGCAGATATTCGACCGCCGCCCAGGCGATCGACAACCCGTCGAAAGTCGCGGTGCCGCGGCCGATCTCGTCGAGGATGACCAGCGCCCGCTCGCCCGCCTGGTTGAGGATCGCCGCCGTCTCCACCATCTCGACCATGAAGGTCGAGCGGCCGCGCGCCAGATCGTCCGAGGCGCCGACGCGCGAGAACAACCGGTCGACGACGCCGATATGGGCGCTTTGCGCCGGCACGAAGGAGCCGGTCTGGGCAAGGATGGCGATCAGCGCGTTCTGCCTGAGGAACGTCGATTTACCGCCCATATTGGGGCCGGTAAGCAGCCAGATCGCGCCGGCCTTGGCGCCGCCTTCGGGCGACAGGTCGCAATCATTGGCAACGAACGGCCCTTCGCCGGACCGCCTGAGCGCCTGTTCGACCACTGGGTGGCGCCCGCCGGCAATGTCGAAGGCGAGGCTCGAATCCACCAGCGGCCGGCACCAGCCCTCGCTTTCGGACAGCAATGCCAGCGCCGATGAAACATCCAGAGCCGAAAGCGCGTCGGCGCCGGCGCGGATCCGTTCGGCCTCACCCACCACTTCCGCCGTCAGCCGGTCGAAGGCGGCGAGTTCGATGCCGAGCGCCCGGTCGGCGGCGTTGGCGATCTTCGATTCCAGCTCCGCCAGTTCGGTCGTGGTGAAGCGCATGGCGTTGGCCATGGTCTGGCGATGGATGAAGCGCGCCTTGGCGGCGTCGCTGCCGGTCATGATCGAGTGGTGGTTGGCGGTGACCTCGATGTAGTAGCCCAGCACATTGTTGTGCCTGATCTTCAGCGAGCGGATGCCGGTCTCCTCGATCAGCGAGCGCTCCAGCCCGGCGATCACTTTTCGCGATTCGTCGCGCAGCGCCCGCATCTCGTCGAGCTCGGCATTGTAGCTCGACCGCACGAAGCCGCCGTCGCGCTTGATCAGCGGCAGCTCGTCGTCGAGCGCTTCGCTGAGGTGGCGGGCGAGCGCCTCGGGCAAGGATCGGATCGCGGCAAGCGCGGCGGCGAGCTCGGCGGGCAGGGCCGCCGCCCCGAACAAGTCGGCGATCGCGCCCGCCGCTTCGAAGCCGGCGCGCAGCGCGCCAAGATCACGCGGCCCGCCGCGGTTGAGCGCCAGCCGGGACAGCGCCCTCGGCATGTCGGCGACGCCTTTCAGGCTCGCCCGCAACCCTTGGCAAAGCCGCGTCTCGGAGCGGAAGAAGGAGACCGAATCCAGCCTCGCGGAAATCGCGGCCGGATCGGTCAGCGGCGCCATCAGCCGGTCGGCCAGCAATCGCGCGCCGCCGCCGGTCACGGTGCGGTCGATCGCCTTGAACAGCGAGCCGTCGCGGCTGCCGGACAGCGTGCGCAGCAATTCCAGATTGGCGCGTGTCGCCGGGTCGATGAACAGCGTCGAGCCCTGCTCCTCGCGCTCGGGGCGCGACAGCGGCGGCCGCTCGGCCTTCTGCGTCTTCTCGACATAGGCGATGGCGCCGGAGATCGCCGACAGCTCGGCGCGCGAAAACGTGCCGAAACTGTCCGGTGTCGCCACCTCGAAGAAGCGGGCGATGCGGCTTGTGGCCGAAGCCGAATCGAACAGCGACGGCGGTTGCGGGTTGGCGACCCGGCCCAGCACGTCGAAGACCGGCCGGAGCTCCGGATCGTGGAAAACCGGCTCGGCGACGATCAGTTCGCGCGGGTCGACGCGGAAGATGTCGGCAAGCAGCCGCTCGGCGCTCGTTTCGGCAACGCGGAAGGCGCCGGTCGAAATGTCGATCCAGGCCAGCGCGAAGCCGGCCTGGCTGGTCGCGGCGCCGCCGCCTTTCACGCGACCGAGCGCCATCAGGAAGCTCGATTCCGAAGGCGCGAGCAGCTTGTCCTCGGTGATGGTGCCCGGCGTGACCAGCCGCACCACGTCGCGCCGCACCACCGATTTGGAGCCGCGTTTCTTGGCTTCGGCCGGGTCCTCGATCTGCTCGCAGACGGCAACGCGAAAGCCCTGCGCGATCAGCTTCTGCAGATAGTCGTCCGCCGCATGCACCGGCACGCCGCACATCGGTATGTCGTGGCCCTGGTGCTTGCCGCGCTTGGTCAAAACGATGCCCAGCGCCTGGCTTGCCTTCTCCGCGTCGTCGAAGAACAGCTCGTAGAAATCGCCCATACGGTAGAACAAAAGCGAATCCGGGTTTGCCGCCTTGATCTCGATGAATTGCTCCATCATCGGCGTGACGCCGCCCGTGGCGGGCGCAGGCGTCGTCGTCTCCTGGGCGTCGGTATCCGTCGGCATATGCATGTTCATGCCCGAACGCTAGCAGAAGTGGCAGCCCGGTTTAATGCCGGCGGCGCGAAAAGCAGGGGAAGACCGGCGGCGGCCTGCCGTGACGGGCCGGTTGCGCCGGGCCAGCCTGGCACTCTATGGTTCCCGAGGGGAAAGTGCGGCGGGGACTTTGGTGGATCAGGACAAGCAGGAGACTTTCGATGAGATGGTCGGCCCGGTCGGCTCGACCGCCGAGCGCCTCTGGCTGCTGGCAACGCGGCGCGCCCATCGAACGGCGAACAAGCTGAGGGTTTCGGCGCGCAAGCGCTTTCCCTATATCCTGCCGGCGCGCGGTCCCTTGTCCGATCTCGACGGCGGCATCGAGATGTCGGCGCACATATTCAGCCGCGACCCGCTGGTGCTGTATATCCCGGTGGGCGGACCCCGTCCGCTGCATCCGCTGGCGGCCGTCGGCCGGCGCCTTGCCGCGCGTCGCGCCACCTTCCTGCTGATGCCGATGTGGACGATGGAGAGGCCGGCCATCGTCGCCCAGATGGGCCGCGATCTCGCCTGGTATGCGGCGCGCTTTCCTCGTCATGAGGTCATCTTCCTCTGCAACAACGAGGAGGAGCGTCGGCTCATCGTCGGCGTCGGCGGCAATGCCATGTTCTCCAATCACAACCTGATGATATCGGAAGATGTCTTCCGGCCGCTGCCGGATGTGCCGGTCGTATTCGATGCCGTCTACAATGGCCGCATCTCGCCGATGAAACGCCACTATCTCGCCTTCGAGATCGACCGGCTGGTTCACGTCACCTATTCGATCGGCGAATTGACGCCGCCGGCCGCCCGCGCCTTCATTCGCCGCCTCCAGGCACAATCGCCACGCCATCGCATCGCCAATCCGATCGTGGACGGTCTGCCCGGCCGGTTGACCTCCGCCGAGGTCAACCTTGTCTACAACCAGGCCGCCGTCGGCCTTTGCCTGTCCGCCGCCGAAGGGGCGATGTATTCCAGCATGGAATATCTGATGGCCGGGCTGCCGATCGTCAGCACGCCGAGCCTCGGCGGGCGCGACGTCTATTTCGATCCGGACTATTGCCTGATCGTCGAGCCGGAGCCGACGGCCATTCGCCGCGCCGTCGACCGGCTTCGCGATCGCGCCATACCGCGCGAGGAAATCCGCGGCAGGACACTGGAAAAGGTTCGCGCCCAGCGGCTGGAACTCACCGCGTTCCTGTCGGCGCTTCTGCGGCGCAAGGGCAGCAGCGCTCCCCCGCTGGAGAAATGGCCGTTCTCCGGCACCGAGGGCTTGATGCGCTGGGCCACGGTGCGGGAAATTGCCGCGCTCGTCAGCGAGCCGGACCGCGCCTGACCGCTTGGCCGTTTACAGCGCTGCCGTGTAGCCTTAATCCGAAGAGACATAACACGCACCTGCCTCAAGGGTGCGCGAAGGCGAGGAAACCAAAAGCATCATGGCCAGGAAAACCGAAAGCAGCGGCCCCTCCGTCAGTCCCGAGGAGGCGCTGGAATTCCACGCCATGGGACGGCCCGGGAAGCTGGAGATCGTCGCCACCAAGCCGATGGCGACGCAACGCGATCTGAGCCTTGCCTATTCGCCGGGCGTCGCCGTTCCCGTGCGCGCCATCGCCGAGGATCCGAGCCGCGCTTTCGACTATACGGTGCGCGGCAATATGGTCGCCGTCATCTCCAACGGCACCGCAATCCTCGGCCTCGGCAATCTCGGCGCGCTGGCCTCCAAGCCGGTGATGGAAGGCAAGGCGGTGCTGTTCAAGCGCTTCGCCGACGTCGATTCGATCGACCTTGAAGTCGATACCGAGGATGCCGACGAGTTCGTCAATTGCGTGCGCTTCCTTGGCCCCTCCTTCGGCGGCATCAATCTCGAGGACATCAAGGCGCCGGAATGCTTCATCATCGAGCAGCGGCTGCGCGAGTTGATGGACATCCCCGTCTTTCATGACGACCAGCACGGCACGGCGATCATCTCGGCCGCCGGCCTGATCAACGCCCTGGAGGTCACCGGTCGCGACATGAAGACCACGAAGATGGTCTGCAACGGCGCGGGCGCCGCCGGCATCGCCTGCATCGAGCTGATGAAGGCGATGGGCTTTTCGCCGGAAAACATCACCCTGTGCGACACCAAGGGCGTGGTCTTCCAGGGCCGTACCGAAGGCATGAACCAGTGGAAGTCGGCGCATGCGGTCAAGACCGAGGCACGCAGCCTGGCCGACGCACTGGACGGCGCCGACGTCTTCCTCGGGCTGTCCGCCAAGGGAGCGCTCACCCCCGCCATGGTGCAGTCGATGGCGAAGAATCCGATCATCTTCGCGATGGCCAATCCCGATCCCGAGATCGCGCCGGAGGAAGTGGCCGAGATCCGCACTGACGCCATCATGGCCACCGGCCGCTCGGACTACCCCAACCAGGTCAACAATGTGCTTGGCTTCCCCTATATCTTCCGCGGCGCGCTGGATGTGCGCGCCACCACCATCAACGACGAGATGAAGATCGCCGCCGCCAGGGCGCTGGCCGAGCTGGCGCGCCAGGACGTGCCGGACGACGTCGCCGCCGCCTATCAGGGCAACCGGCCGAAATTCGGCCCCAACTACATCATCCCGGTGCCGTTCGATCCGCGCCTGATCTCGGCGATCCCGCTGGCGGTGGCGAAGGCGGCGATGGAATCCGGCGTCGCCCGCAAGCCGATCCTCGATCTCGACCGCTACGCGCAGGAACTGTCGGCCCGCCGCGATCCGATCGCCTCGACCCTGCAGCGCATTTACGACCGCGTGCGCCGCCAGCCCAAGCGCATCGTCTTTGCCGAGGGCGAGGAGGAGCAGGTGATGCGTGCCGCCGTCTCCTATGTGAACCAGAAGCTCGGCACGGCGATCCTGCTCGGCCGCGACGACGTCATCAAGGACAATGCCCGCAATGCCGGCATCGACCTCAACAAGCCGGGGCTGGAGATCATCAACGCCAGGCTGTCGCGCCGCAACGGCATCTACACCGACTATCTCTACGAGCGCATGCAGCGGAAGGGTTTCCTGTTCCGCGATTGCCAGCGCCTGATCAACAACGACCGCAACCATTTCGCCGCCTGCATGGTGGCGCTGGGCGATGCCGACGGCATCGTCACGGGTGTGACCCGCAACTATTCGACGGCGCTCGACGACGTGCGCCGCATCATCGACGCCAAGCCCGGCCACCGCGTCATCGGCGTGTCGATCGTGCTCGCGCGTGGCCGCACCGTGATGGTCGCCGACACCGCCGTGCACGACATGCCGAACGCTGAACAGATCGCGGACATCGCCGAGGAGGCGGCAGGCTTTGCCCGCCGCATGGGTTATGAGCCGAGAATCGCGATGTTGGCGTATTCCACCTTCGGCCATCCGCAGGGCGAACGCTCCGAGCGAGTGCAGGAGGCGGTGCGCATCCTCGACAAGCGCCGCGTCGATTTCGAGTATGACGGCGAGATGGCGGCCGACGTGGCGCTCAACCCGCGCGCCATGGCGCAGTATCCCTTCATCCGGCTGACCGGCCCGGCCAATGTGCTGGTGATGCCAGCGTTCCACTCGGCCTCGATCTCGACCAAGATGCTGCAGGAGCTCGGCGGCTCGACCGTCATCGGCCCGCTGCTGGTCGGCCTCAACAAGCCGGTCCAGATCGTGTCGTTGAACGCCAAGGACTCGGATATCGTCAACATGGCGGCGATCGCGGCCTATACGGCGGGGAACTAAGGCGCGCCGGCTTTCGCCAATCCAAAAGCAAAGGGCCCGCGGCATCGCCGCGGGCCCTTTCTTTAGGTTTGAAGGCCAGATCAGAAATTGCGCTGGAAGCGGACGATGCCGCCGACGCTGTTCTTCTTGTCCGCCTTTGCGAAGTTAAAATCGCCGGCTTCGCCAAACTTGCCGTCGTGAGCATAGTCAACTTCGGTTGTGATCGTGAAGCCGGGAACGATCGTATAAGCAACGTTTGCCGCGACAGCGACGTTCTTGGCATCGTCGGCCGAAACCTGGAGGTTGAAGGCGGTCTTTGCGTTGAACTTATAGGTGCCACCACCCCAGACAGCCCAGTTGCCGCCCCAAGGTTTGTAGAAGCCGCGACCATGCGCGTTAAGAGCATTGGTGGGGTCGTTGAGATTGTCGTCGGTGCCATAGCCGCCCATGATGAACAGCGACAGTTCCTTGGTGACGTTGACGTCCAGGCGAACCTTGCCGGCCACTTCTTCGTAAGCGCTGTCATAGGCAACGACGCCGGTAATCGCACCCCAGTCGCCCTTGTACTTCAGGCCGCCGACGACATGCGGAACATAGCTGTCGATCGTACCGTGAATGCCCTTGTCGTCCGCGCCTTCTTCAAGCGAAACAACGCCCGAGAAGCCACTGCCCGCGTCGAAGTAGTAGCTGACGACATTGGTGTCCTTGATGCCGTACGGGATGATGGTGTCCTGTACAACACTGCCGGCATAGCCGATGAACTGGTCATAAGGTGTCTCGTCCTTGCCGACGCGCAGGCCACCGAGTTGGATCCACGCGAAGTTCAGCGACGTGGTCGTCGGCCCGCCGTTCGGGAAGTTGAAGCGCGTCTCGGTATAAGTCTTCAACGTGCCGAGCTCGGTTTCCTGGCCGGTCCAGGTCTTCAGCGCGAAGCGGGCGTTCTTCTTCCAGCTGTTCTGCGAGTCGCCGTCCAGAACGTCGGTGGTCTTGCGGCCGTCCATCGAGCCGACATCGCCGAAGCCGGCGTCGTAGCGGATATAGCCGCCGATGCGCAGGCAGGTCTCGGTGCCGGGGATGTAGAAATAGCCAGCGCCATAGACGTCGCAGATCTTCACGTATTCGGCCGGTTCCGGCTCGGCGACGGTCACCGCGTCGGCGGCACGGGCGCCCGAAACTGCGATCAGGGCCGCAGCGGAGCCGAGTAGAAGGCTCTTGATGTTCATTTTCTTGAATCTCCAGTCAAAGGTTCAAGACAGGCCTGACATGCCGTTCGGCTTTTGCCACCCCCGTCCCCATCTTGAAAAAGTGCGCGCACCGGCGCCGCTTCTTCGCCTTGGACATGGCTTAATCGGTCGTCACGTACAACAGAGATTGTGTCGTAAAGGCGGCTTTTCGAATCTTGTGAAGTTATTGTTGCCCAAATATCACGTCATATATTTGTAAAAATGGGACAGATTGCACAATCTATACAATCGAAACGCGCAGAAAGACATGGGAATGTGCCAAATGTGCCAATATTACAGTTTTATGACGAAAGGTTTGCCAGATAAATTTCTAAAGGAGCGGGCGAGCGTAGAAAAAAGGCTCCGGGTCAGGATAGGCCGCGGGCGGCGCGTACCACGTGCTCGACCACGTCATCCCTCAACATCTCGATGGGGACGCGACCATCCAATTCAGGCGCGGCCCGGCTCAACCAAAACCAGGCTAGCCTCGGATTGGTGATCGCCGAAAGCACCTCGCTGATCCCTGGGACCGGCCTGCCGTCGATGAACTGTGCCAATGGGAAGACATGCTTGCGGCCGCCCTTGCGCAGGGCGACGACCTCGCCGCGTCGTTGCCAGCGATGCAGCGTGGAGCGCGGGATGCGGAGCTTCTCTTCCAGATAGGTCGAGCCGGCGACCTCGCCGGCCCAATCCTCGATCAGCATCGATTGCAGGTCCGCGGCCCGCTCGGCGAGTGGCTGGGCTGTCGGCCCCCCTGTCTCCGATCTCGGCGGCGAGCGCTCGAAGGCGCGGTCGGATATGGCCGAACCGTCGCTCACAACCTTGTCCGTCACCGCACGAAGAAAGTCGGAGGCAAGGTTGGTCCACTCACCCTTGAAGGACCCGATGGCAAGGCGCTGCGCCGGCGGCAGGAAGGGGAGGGCGGCAGCCACATGGCCGGCGATGTTGCTTGCCGACGTCAGCGCCTCGGCGTCCAGCATGACGCCATGCTGCATCAGCGCATGTTGCACGGCTTCGGCTATAAGGCCTGCCAGTGCCTCTTGTGAAATCCCCTCGGACGGGTTCTGGAATCTGGTCATGAATCTGTCTTGCGGCCCGCGCTCCTCCCCAGGCGGCGGCGATTGCTGAAATTCTATAGCGGAAAGTAAAATACGCGACGGCAGCGGACGCCATGGCCCTGCAGCTTGCTGGCTTGCATCTTCACACCCCTGGTTTGGCGTGCCGAAATGTCAGTCACGAAACGCCTTATCTTGCATCTTAGAAGTCCAACGTGACAGGTCCGCGACAGCCGGCCTTGCTTGGAGGCTGCCGGCGATGACGCAACGGCATCCTTCACGGGAAGGGTGACTCCGCTCTATCCTTTTGTTTCGATATGCTTTTCAGCCGAAAGGCCACCGCAACGGCGCCGAGCCAGACCGTAGGCCGGTGTTCCTGCAATCGCCCTAGAGAAGCCCGACCTGCTCGGCCTCGCGACGCAGATTCTGGCGCGGGCGCGGGCCGATCTGCTGGATCACCAGCCCGGCCGACAGCGAGCCGAGGTCGCCGCATTCCTTGAGGCTGCGTCCGGTCGTGTAGCCGTAGAGGAAGCCGGCGGCATAGAGGTCGCCGGCGCCGGTCGTGTCGACCAGTTCCTTGATCTTCGTCGCCTGGATGGTGACGGTCTCGTCGCCGCGCACGATGACCGAGCCTTTTTCCGAACGGGTGACGGCGGCTATTCTGCAATCCTTGCGGATGGCGGCGAGCGCCTCCTCGAAGGAGGCGGTCTGGTAGAGCGACTTGATCTCGTGGCTGTTGGCAAAGACGATGTCGACGGTGCCCGAACGCATCAGCTCGAGAAACTCGTCGCGGTAGCGGTCGACGCAGAAGGAATCCGACAGCGTCATCGACACTTCGCGGCCTGCCGCGTGCGCCAGCTTGGCGGTCTGCCGGATTGCCTCCTTGGCACGCGGCGGATCCCACAGATAACCCTCGAAATAGGTCACCTTGGCGCCGGCGGCCTTGTCGGCCTCGACATCCTCGGGGCCAAGCTCGACACAGGCGCCGAGATAGGTGTTCATCGAACGCTCGCCGTCGGGCGTGACGAAGATCATCGAGCGCGCGGTCGGCGGTTCGCCCGCGAGCGGCCTGGTGTCGAAGGCAACGCCCTGAGCGTGAATGTCGTGGATGTAGATGTCGCCCAGCGCGTCGTTCGACACCTTGCCGAAGAAGGCTGCCCGTCCGCCGAGGCTGGCGACGCCTGCCGCCGTGTTGCCGGCGCTGCCGCCGGAAGCCTCGATCGCCGGTCCCATGCGGCTGTAGAGCAACTCTGCACGCCTGGCGTCGATGAGGTTCATCGCGCCCTTGATGATGCCGTTGGTCTCGAGAAAGGCCTCGTCGCACTGAGCGATGATGTCGACAATGGCATTGCCGATGCAAAGCACGTCATATTCCGGCATCAAAATCTCCGCCAAGCACTACCCGGCTATCTGGCATGCCGGCCGGGCGCGGGTCTAGCGACTTGGCACTGTTTTGCCTACCCCGAAAATCGCCATTGTCTTCTGTGGCGCCGGCCTCGGCGCCGATTGTTCGCCGGCTGCGGCAGCGTTCGTGTCGAGCTGGCCCATATCGACTGCGGTCTTCGCCGCTATGGTTTCATGGCGATCGAAACATTTCCGCGCCGCCTGGGCTAGAAATGGTCGTCCCCGCAACAGAAGGCGCAGAAATGTCCGAGAAGACTGAAATACCCACCGACCTGGCGCTGCTTGGCGTCCTGGCGGTGCTGTGGGGCGCTTCCTACACCTTCATCAAGATCGGCGTGGAGACGATCCCGCCCGTGACCTTCATCGCCGCCCGGACGCTGATTGCCGGAGCTGTTCTCCTCACCATCATCCGCTGGCGCGGCCTCGCCATGCCCGCCGACGCGGCGACATGGCGCCGGTTCGCCTTCCAGGCCTGCCTCAACAGCGTCGTGCCGTTCACGCTGATCGCCGCCGCCGAGCGCTCGGTCGATGCCGGTCTTGCCACCATCCTCAACTCGACATCGCCGATCTTCACCTTCCTGCTGACGGCATTGATCACGCGCCATGAGCCCGTCACGGCGCGCAAGCTGGTCGGTGTCGGCGCCGGCATTGTCGGCATCTGTCTCATCATCGGCACGCAGGCGCTTGGCGGACTTGGCCATGAGCTGTGGGCGCAGCTTGCGATCGTCATTGCGACGATCTCCTATGCCGGAGCGGCGATCTTCGGCCGCGGCTTCAAGGGCCTCGACCCGATGATACCCGCGGCGGGTTCGATGCTCTGCGGCGCCGTGATACTGGTGCCGCTCAGCCTGATCGTCGACCGGCCCTGGACGCTTGCGCCGTCGACGGCATCGATCCAGGCCCTGCTCGGCCTGTCGATCTTTTCGACGGCGCTGGCCTTCGTCATCTATTTCCGCCTGATCCACACGCTGGGCTCGGTCGGCACCACTTCGCAGGCCTATCTGCGCGTGCCGATCGGCGTCGGCATCGGCGCCGTCTTCCTCGGCGAAAGCCTGGGGCCCGCCGCCTGGCTCGGCATGGCCTTCGTCGTCGCCGGCGTCGCGGCAATGACGATTCCGGCCAGGCAGGCCAGGCTCGCCCAATAGTTGCGCGAGGGATAGAGCCCGCCTATCTGCGAAGCGTCGTTTCTCGATGAAAGCCTGGACCCGCCGTGATCCTAGACGCCGCCCGCGCCGCCGCCAGCCGGCTGTTCTCGCCTGAATTCCGCTCCGTCTTCCTGAAGACGCTGGGGCTGACGCTGCTTACCCTGGTGGCGCTCTGGCTTGGCCTCGAGAGCCTGCTCGAATGGCTGGCCTGGCCTTGGCTGCAAACGCTGCTGCCGGGCTTGCCGTCCTGGGCCGGATGGCTGGGCGGCATCATCGCCGGCATCGTTCTGGCCGTGGGCCTGGCCTTGCTCATCGCGCCGGTGACGGCGATCGTCGCCGGTCTCTTCCTCGACGATATTGCCGAAGTGGTCGAGCGTACCGACTATCCCAACGATCCGCCCGGCCGCCCAGTGCCGGCGCTGCATTCGCTTGTGCTGGCGATCAAATTCTTCGGTGTGGTGGTCTTCGGCAACATCGTCGCGCTGCTGCTGCTCCTGGTGCCCGGCATCAACATTGCCGCCTTCTTCATCGTCAACGGCTATCTGCTCGGCCGCGAATTCTTCGAGTTCGCCGCCATGCGTTTTCGCCCCGAACCCGAGGCCAAGGCGTTGCGCCGCAAATATGCCGGCACGGTGTTCCTGGCCGGGCTGGTCATTGCCCTTTTCCTCACCGTGCCGCTGCTCAACCTGCTGACGCCGCTTTTCGCGGCCGCCATGATGGTGCATCTGCACAAGGCGGTTTCGGCGCGGGAGCCGGTCTAGCCCTGCTCCTTGTCCTCCCGGAACAGCGCCTGCAGCTTGCCGAACGGCATCGCCGCCCTGGTGAAGCCGAAAGTGCCGTCCTGCTGGATTTCGCGCGCCGCCGTCTCCAGCATGCCATAGGCGAAATTGGTCAGCCACGGTCCGAGCGAGATGCGCTTGACGCCGGCCATGGTAAGGTCGGCGACGGTGAAACCGGGCCGCACCATCACATTGACCGGCCGGCTCACCGACGAGCAGATCGTGCGCACCATTTCGACGTCGCTGATCCCCGGCGCGTAGAGCACGTCGGCGCCGGCTTTCTCGAAGGCCTGCAGCCGCTTGATGGTGTCGTCGAGGTCGCTCTTGCCCCATAGGAAGTTCTCGGCCCGCGCGGTGAAGACGAAATCGTGCTTGAGCGCGCGGGCGGCCTCGACGGCGGCGGCGACGCGCTCGGTCGCCAGCGCGAAATCGTAGATCGGATTGGCGGCGTCGCCGGTGTGGTCCTCGATCGAGCAGCCGGCGAGGCCCGCGGCTTCGGCCGCGAAGATGGTCTCGGCCGCCTGCTCGGGGCTGTCGCCCTTGCCGCGCTCCAGATCGGCCGAAACCGGCAGGTCGGTCGCGGCCGTCACCTCGCGGCAATGATGGATCATGGCGTCGAAGGTCACGGCGCCGTCCGGCAGGCCGCGCGAGAAGGCAAAGCCGGCGCTGGTCGTGGCCAGAGCCTTGAAACCGAAGGATGAAAGAAGCTTGGTCGTGCCGATATCCCAGGGATTAGGCATGACGAAGGTAGAGGCATGCAGGTCGCGAAAAATCTTGCCCTTGTCCATGGCGGGTCCTCGATCATGAGTGGAGGTCGTGCGGGGAATTTATCGCGGCCGCTCGAACCGGGCAAACGAATGCGTCCGGCTCAGAAGCGTTCGGCGTTTTCTGCTGACAATTTCTCGAAGGCGTCGGAATCCTTGACGTAGCGCGACGCCTTGGCGTCCCAGCGATAGGTAACGGAAATATCGTGCGAGACGGCTTTGGGCGCCGGTTCCTCGCAACTCTCGCCGCTCGGCACTGTGGCGTCGGTCACCGTCACCTTGATCGCCGCGTAGGGCTTCCCACCGCCGCGCGTTTGGAAAGAAAGATCCTGCGTGCGCTTATAGGCGCAGACATTCTCGTCGAACGTGTTGATCTGGTCGATCGGCTCGAAACGGTCGTTGCGGACCAGGATCAGGATCGTCCCGACATAGCCCTGGTTCGAATTGAAATGCGTGCTCATGGTTATGAGCGCGTTGTCGTCGGCGCTCAAGGCGAGCTTGCCCGGATCGCGAAAATAGGTGCTCCGGTCGGTTCCGACATTGACGGCGTCGAGCAGCTTCGGCTTGCCGGTGAGATCGTAGAGCGCCAGCACGGCAAACCCTTCGGCGCTGTCCTGCGCCTGGCCGAGGTCGAGAAGCATCGTCAGCCGCTCCTTGCCGCCGGCCCTGATGGCAAGCACCGCCGCATTCGGCAGGTTGATCGTTTCGGGTGGCGATCCACCGTCATCACCGCCGAGGATGTCGCGCATCTCGATCGGCGCGCTGCCCTTGTAGAAACCGTCATCGCCGGCGTTGAGATCAGGCACGATCATTTTGGCGAGGTCGAAATAGGTAACGTCCTGATGTCCGGGAACGGCGCTGTTCAGCTCCGGAAAACTGACCGCTTGGGCCAGCGCGGCCGTCCACATGAAAGGCAGCAGCAGGCCTGCAAGCGTGAACCGGCGTAATTTGGAAATCATCGACCGCGCCCCTCGGATGCGCTTAGGCTAGCACGTCGTTTTGCGGTGCGCAGCCGGGTGCGGTCAGCGGATAGGCACCAGCCCTGCCAGTTCGCGCATGTCGTCGAACAGGATGCCGTCGGCCGCCTCCAGGCCGTCGCGGTCGGAGAACGGATCGGCGTAATAGGAAAACACCCGCATGCCGGCGGCAATGCCGGCCTGGGTGCCCGCGACGCTGTCCTCGATGACGATGCAGTCGGCCGGCGCGACGCCCATCGTCCTTGCCGCATGCAGGAAGAGGTCCGGGAACGGCTTGCCGCGCGCGACCATGGTCGAGGAGAACATCGCGTGCTCGAACAGCGACAAAAGCCCGGTCTGCCCAAGCGTGATGTGCATCTTGGAGACCCGCGCCGAAGTGGCGACGCAATAGGCGATGCCGGCTTTGCGCACCGTCTCGATGAACTCGCGCACATGGGGGATAGCCTCGACACCATGCGAGAAAAGGTCCGGCAGGCCGGCATTCCAGCGCTCGACGAAGTCGGCGCCGAGCCTGATCTCGGTCGTCTCTTCGATCTCTTTTTGCACCGAGGCCATGCTGCGGCCGGAGAAGTTCTTGCGGCAATATTCGAATGTGGTGGTAAAACCGGCGGCGGTCAGCCATTCGGCAAGGCGCCTGTTGGCAAGGTTCTCGGTGTCGACCAGGACCCCGTCGCAATCGAAGATAATCAGCTTTGGAACCTGCATTACGCCGTGCCGGTCGACCCGAAGCCGCCTGCGCCGCGAGCCGTGCCGCCCGCCAGCGCTCTTTCCTCGACCGAAACCTGGGTCACGGCCGCGAAGACGATCTGGGCAATGCGCATGCCGCGCGTCACCGCGAAATCCTCGTCGCCGAGATTGATAAGCAGCACCTTCACCTCGCCGCGATAGTCGCTGTCGACGGTGCCGGGCGTGTTGAGGACGGTGAGCCCGTGCTTGAAGGCGAGGCCGGAACGCGGCCTTACCTGTCCTTCCATGCCTTCTGGGATTTCCAGGACAAGCCCGGTCGGCACCAAGGCGCGCTTTCCAGGCAGGATGAGCAGCGGCCGGTCTTCCGGCACCGCGGCACGCAAATCCACGCCCGCGGCGCCGGCGCTCTCATAGGCCGGCAGAGGCAAGCCTTCGCCATGCGGAAGCCTGACGAAACCGACGGTGGGGCCGATGACGGAAGAAGGATAGACAGCGGTGCGCATGAAATCGATCCTATCGGCGCGAGCGGCGATTCGGTCAACTCGCCCGCCATGCTATCAACGGCTTTCTTTCTGGCGTGACTATGACCTGGCCATCTACTTTGGCGATTGGCGAGAAACGCCAATCACGTCGTCATCCACGGGCGGAGCAAGGAGCAAAGCGACGCGCGTAGACCCGAGGATCCATTCCGTGACTTCGACGCACCGCCACGGTGCAGAATTCTGCTCCACTGCGCCCTTCGATCAAGGTAACGGAATGGATCCTCGGGTCTCCGCGTCCGCTTCGCTCCCGCTCCGCCCGTGGATGACGAAGTTGAGAGGCCTTGGCTACCTACCGCAATTCCACCGGAACCACGGTCGTCTCCTTGATCTCCTCCATGACGAAGGAGGCCGATACGTCCGACAGCGCCACCTTGGCGATCAGCCGCTGGTAGAGCCGGTCATAGGCCCTCACGTCGGCGACGCGGGCCCTCAGCACATAGTCGAGGTCGCCCGACATGCGGTAGACGCCGGTGATCTCGGCAAAGCCGGTGACCGCGGCGCGGAATTTCTGCAGCCAGTCCGGGTCGTGGTTGGAGGTGCGGATCAGGATGAAGACAGAGAGGCCGAGGCCCAGCTTCTCGGCGTCGACCAGCGCGACGCGGCCTGTGATGACGCCATCTACCTCCAGCCGCTTGACGCGCCGCCAGCAGGCATTGCGCGACAGCGCCACCCGTTCCGACAGCTGGTCGACCGAAAGCGTGCCGTCGCGTTGCAGTTCGGCCAGCAATCTTCGATCGATCTCATCAATTTCTGGTGACATATTGGGATGAATGTCCCACAAAATAGCAAAAAGCAAGGACGATTTGGGACCGATGAACCAAAGCCTTGTGGCAAGATACTCATCATCGGGACTCATCCCGGCAGGAGGGATCACCATGACGACACGGTTTACGGCGCTCTTCACGTCTCACCCGGAGAAGGTCGGCGAGACCTATTTCGGCCACATGGCCTTCGCCGCCTGGTTCTGTTCGCGCTTGTCGATGGCCGCGGGTGCTGCGCTTGTTCACGCTTTCTTGCCATTTCTGTTCGAAACTACGGCGAGCCGAATCGTTCGCGAGCTCTATGAACGCACGCACAACAGAGGCTCACACGCGGCCAAGGAGCCTCAAGCTCTGATGGATCGCGCCTGATAAAGGTGGAATGCGATGTGCCGGTGGGCGGCCTATCTTGGTGAAGCGGTCTTCCTCGAAGACATCATCACCGCGCCCTGCCACTCACTGATCGCCCAAAGCCACTGCGCGCAGGAAGCCAAGTCGCCGACCAATGGCGATGGCTTCGGCCTTGCCTGGTATGGCGACAGGCCCGAGCCCGGCCTTTACCGCGACATCCTGCCGGCCTGGTCCGATCCCAACCTGAAGAGCCTGTGCCGGCAGATAAAATCCGGCTTGTTTCTGGCCCATGTGCGCGCCTCGACCGGCGGCGCCACCAGCCGCATGAACTGCCATCCCTTCATCTCCGGCCGCTGGTCGTTCATGCATAACGGCCAGATCGGCGGTTTCGAAAAAATCCGCCGCGCGCTGGAAAATTCGCTGTCCGACGCGGTCTTCGACCAGCGCGAGGGCACCACGGATTCCGAGCTCTTTTTCCTGCTGATGCTCGACGAAGGATTGTCCGGCGATCCGCAGGGCGCGGTGTCGCGGGCGACCAGCCGCGTGATCGAGACGTCGCGCCGGGCCGGTATCGAGCCCTCTTTGAAACTCACCGCCGCGTTCTCGGATGGCGAGGCGCTATACGCCGTGCGCTATGCTACCGACGATCATGCGCCCACGCTCTACACCTCTGTCTTCCGCAACGGCGGCCGCTGCATCGTGTCCGAGCCGTTCGACCGCAACGGCGGCGAGTGGCAGGCGATACCTCCGGCGAGCTTCGTCACCATGACGGGGGGCGGCACCGGCATTCGGCCGTTCGCGCCGGCAGTGGCCTCGCTCGCGTTGGTCGGCTGAACCGCAATTTCGATCAAGCGGCGCCGTCTTGCCGATGCTGAACTTGGCTTGAAGCCGTCGCACGATCCTCCATTTTGGTAGCGAGTGGCCGAAGCCGGAGCATTCGCCATGGACCTTGTCTTCTCTTCGATCGCCGAAATCGCCACAGCGATCGCGGCGCGCAGAATATCGGCAGTCGAGGCGCTCGATACGCATCTGGCGCAGATCGACCGGCACAACGAGGCGCTGAATGCCGTCGTCATCCTCGATCGGGAGGGAGCACACGAACGGGCCAGGCAAGCCGATGCGGCGCAGGCTCGCGGTGACACGCTCGGGCCGCTGCATGGCGTGCCTTTCACCCTGAAGGACGCGCACGAGACGGCGGGCGTGAGGACAACCGCCGGTTTTCCGCCTTTCGCCGACCATACGGCTAGGCAGGACAGTCCGGTCGTCGCGCGATTGAAGGCAGCCGGCGCCATCCTGGTCGGCAAAACGAACGTCGCCACGATGCTGGGCGACTGGCAGTCGGACAATCCGCTCTTCGGTCACACAGGCAACCCCTGGGACCTGTCGCGCACCGCAGGCGGCTCCAGCGGCGGTGCCGCGGCGGCGGTCGCGGCGGGGATGACGCCTTTCGAGGTCGGCACCGACATGCAGGATTCAATCCGCCTGCCCGTCGCCTTCTGCGGCGTCTATGGCCTGAAGCCGACCGAGCATCGCGTCTCGCTCGCCGGAGCTTTTCCCGATCCGGACGGTGCGCCACGCAGCGTCCGGCTGATGTCTTGCGTCGGCCCGCTGGCGCGCAGCGCCGAGGATCTGGCGCTGATTTATCGCATCATCGCCGGGCCGGACGGAGCGGACACTGATTTGCCGCCGGTTTCCGTAGAGATGATGCCGAAGCTCGATCTGAAATCTCTTCGCATTGCCTTTGCTGACGCTTTCCCCGGATTTCCGGTTGCCTCCGAAATCAGCGCGGCGGTGAAGAGGCTGGCCAAGCAACTCGCGTCCGCTGGAGCGAAAGTCGAGGAAGCAAGATTGCCGAAGCTCGATTTGCATGACGACCTCGCCGAGGGTGGCAAGTTGATCGGCATGATGCTTGAGGTCGCGCAGCCGGAGCCGCCCGAACAACCGACACCGGTGTCGCACTGGTTTGCTGCGCTCGCCCGCCGGGATCGGTCTATCCTGGCCTGGGAGCGCTTCTTCGAAGGTTGCGACGCTTTGCTGTGTCCCGTCGCCATGACGACCGCCTTCCCGCATTGCAAGCCGGGAAGCCCGCTCAAGATCGACGGCAAGGACGAGAGCTACTGGATGCTGCCCGCCTATGGCGCAGTGTTCAATTATTCGGGCCATCCCTCAGTCGCGATACCCAGCGGGCAGGACAGCAATGGCTTGCCGATCGGTTTGCAACTGGTCGGCCGCCACTGGTCGGAAGCGCGGCTGCTTGGCATTGCGGCGGCGATCGCGCCGCTCACCGGCGGCTTCCGCCGGCCGCCGGGCTACTGAGCGAAGCGCGACAAGGCGTAAGGCGCAAGCAGCGCATCGCGCTCGCCGTCGAGAATTTCGCGGGCGGCGAACAATCCGATAGCCGGCGCCAGCGTGATGCCCGAATGCGTGACGGCGATATAGAGACCGCCGACGCCATCGGCTCGGCTGACGATTGGAAAGCCGTCGACAGGGGTGGGGCGGTAGCCGACTGTATGGAAGTCGAACTCCAGTCCATCCGCGCCGTGGAGCATCGCCTTCATCCCCGCGAACAGCTCGCGCGCAGTGCCCTCCGGGCTGTCGCCCGGGTCGCCGCCACCGAAATCCGAGCCGGCGATGATCCGGCCCTCCGCAGTCTGCCGCATATGCAGCCTTTCGGCCAGCACCAGGCCGTTGAGCAGCTTCTTGTAGGGGCGCGAATGCACGATCAGGCCCGGCGGCGTCTCGATCGGCAGCTTGACGCCGGCCGTCGCGGCGATCGCCGGAGCACCGGCGCCCGCTGCAATCACCACCTCGTCGGCGGAGATGCTCGCGCCCGAAACGACGACGCCCGTGACCTTGCCGTTGACCAGCGCCAAGGCATCGACGGTCTCCGTGACGATCCGCGCGCCGCGCAGTTCGGCATCGGCCAGCAGTGCCGCCGCGGTCGCAACCGGCTCGGCCACGCCTTCCTCGGCGATATGGAGGGCGAAATCGGGAAGCTCTGTAAGGTTGGGCTCGATGCGCGCCGCCTGTTCGCGGTCGACGCGCTCGATGCCGTAGCCCCAGGACGAATGCTCGGCCGCATAGGCTTCGAGCCTGTCCGCCGGCAGGTCCCAGCACAGGCCGCCACACCAGGTGAGCGGCAGTTCCGGCAGATCGGTTGCCAATCTCTTCCATTCGGCCAGCGCGCGGATGCGCAGCCGGAAATAGGTTTCCGGGTTACCCCAACTGGCATTGATCCAGGCGAAGGAATTGGGTGTGGCGACTCCGCCGGCCCCACTCTCGGAAACGACCGTCACCCGCGCGCCGGCCTTCGTCAGATGCCAGGCGATCGAAGCGCCGATGATGCCGGCGCCGATGACGATGATTTCTTTTGCCAAGTTGTTCTCCATTCTCTTCCCGGTGAGGTCTTCCACCTGCCATTTGCGGGAGCTTTTGCCAACGCAAACTTCTGCGCTTGACACAAATACGTACGTACGTATTATACCGCCATGGCTAGACAATCACTCCGCGAAAACCTTCTCCAGGCCGGCTTCCAGACCATCTGGAATTCCGGCTACACCGCAGCCGGCGTCCGCGACATCGTAGCCGCGGCCGGCGCCCGTCCGGGCTCGTTCACCAACCATTTCGCCTCCAAGGAAGACTTCGCCGGCGAGGTGCTGGAACGCTACTTCGCCTATGTCAGCGGCTTGGTGGAAAGCGCGCTGGCGCGTGACGGCACGCCGCCCGTCGGCAGGCTGCGCCGCTATCTCGACGTCATCACCTCGAAGCTCGAGGCGCATGACTGGGCGCGCGGCTGCATGATCGGCAATCTCAGCCTGGAAACGGCCGTCCACAGCGAACCGCTCCGGCTCAGGCTGGTCGACATTTTCGAGCGCTGGCGCCGGCCCTTCGCGGCCTGCATCGCGGAGGGTCAGGCGGCCGGCGAGATTACCACGGCCTTCGATGCGGAGGACCTTGCCGATTTCCTGCTGTCGTCCTGGCAGGGCGCCATGCTGCGCATGAAGGTCCAGCGCAGCCCGGAACCGCTCGAGCGGTTCAAGAAAATCATCTTCAGCACTGTGTTCGGAAGGGAGTGATACGGATGAATTCGACGACTGATAAACAACCGCTGCGGCGCTCTGAAGTCGCCGTGCTCGATTCCACCATGTCTTATTTGGAGGCCGGGACGACCGGACCGACAGTGCTGTTCCTGCACGGCAATCCGACCTCCTCCTACATATGGCGCAACATCATACCGCATGTCGCGCCGTTCGGTCGCTGCATCGCGCCAGATCTGATCGGTTATGGCCAGTCGGGCAAGCCCGATATCGACTATAGGTTCTTCGATCAGGTCCGCTATCTCGACGCCTTCATCGAGGCACTCGACCTCAAGGAGTTGGTGATCGTCGCCCAGGACTGGGGCACGGCGCTGGCCTTCCATTTTGCGGCGCGGCGGCCACGGCGTGTCCTCGGCCTTGCCTTCATGGAATTCATCCGGCCCTTCGAGCGCTGGGAGGATTTCCACCAGCGTCCGCAGGCGCGCGAGCTGTTCAAGGCGTTGCGCACCCCTGGTGCCGGCGAGAAGCTGGTGCTGGAGGACAATGTCTTTGTCGAAAAGATCCTGCCTGCTTCCGTCCTGCGCAAGATGAGCGAGGAGGAGATGGATGCTTACCGGGCGCCGTTCCCGACCCCGCAGTCGCGCAAGCCGGCCCTGCGCTTGCCGCGGGAACTGCCGATCGAGAACCAGCCAGCGGATGTCGCCGCGATCAGCGCGCATGACCACCGGGCGCTGCGGCTCTCCTCATATCCAAAGCTGCTTTTCGCCGGCGATCCAGGCGCTCTGATTTCGGCCCAGGCGGCAATGGAATTCGCGGCGGGACTGAAGAACTGCCGCTTCATCGATCTGGGGCCGGGCGCCCATTATCTGCAGGAAGACCACCCCGATGCGATCGGCAAGGCCATTGCCGGCTGGCTGCCTCAGATTGCCGTGGCGGAGAGCGCGGCCGAACTCGCTTGAGCCGAAGCGGCAGGCACGAGGCGTGCCCACCCATGTCGACAGGCCGGCGCCACACTGGTAGAAGCGCCGCCTGTCACACGGAACGCCTTAATAGAAATGCCTGAAACGATACCTGAAGAGGTTGCGCGCCGCCGCACTTTCGCGATCATCGCGCACCCTGACGCCGGCAAGACCACGCTCACCGAAAAGCTGCTGCTGTTCGGCGGCGCCATTCAGCTCGCCGGCGAGGTCAAGGCCAAGAAGGACCGCATCCAGACGCGGTCCGACTGGATGAAGATCGAGCGCGAACGCGGTATCTCGGTCGTCACCTCGGTGATGACCTTCGAATATGGCGACAACGTCTTCAACCTGCTCGACACGCCCGGCCACGAGGATTTCGCCGACGACACCTACCGCACGCTGTCGGCGGTGGATTCTGCCGTCATGGTCATTGACGCCGCCAAGGGCATCGAGCCGCGCACGCTGAAACTGTTCGAGGTCTGCCGCCTGCGCGACATCCCGATCATCACCTTCGTCAACAAGATGGACCGCGAGAGCCGCGATCCGTTCGAGATCCTCGACGAGATCGAGCAGAAGCTGGCGCTGGACACCGCGCCCGTCACTTGGCCGATCGGCCGCGGCAGGACCTTTTCGGGCACCTACCACCTGGCCCAGAACGCGGTGCGCCGCGGCGACGACGAGAAGGAGCGCACGCCGGTCAACGGCCCCGATTCCAACCGCGTCGCCGGGCTTTTGCCGGATAACGAGCGCGAAGCCTTCATCGAGGAACTGGAACTCGCGCGGGAAGCCTGCCGTCCGCTCGACGTGGAAGCGTTTCGCGAGGGCCACCTGACGCCGGTCTATTTCGGCTCGGCGCTGCGCAATTACGGCGTGCGCGACCTGATCGAGGCGCTCGGCGCCTACGGCCCGCCGCCGCGCGCCCAGGAAGCCGATGAGCGAACGGTGGAAGCGACCGAGGAGAAAATGACCTCCTTCGTGTTCAAGATCCAGGCCAACATGGACCCCAACCATCGCGACCGCATCGCTTTCGTCCGCGTTTGTTCGGGCAAGCTCGAGCGCGGCATGAAGGCCAAGCTGGTGCGCACCGGCAAGCCGATGAGCCTGTCGGCGCCGCAGTTCTTCTTCGCCCGCACCCGCGTCACCGCCGATGAGGCTTTCGCCGGCGACGTCGTCGGCATCCCCAACCACGGCACGCTGCGCATCGGCGACACGTTGACCGAGGGCGAGGAGATCCTGTTCCGCGGCGTGCCGAACTTCGCCCCGGAAATCCTGCGCCGCGTGCGCCTCGGCGACGCCATGAAGGCCAAGAAGCTCAAGGAAGCGCTGCACCAGATGGCCGAGGAAGGCGTCGTTCAGCTGTTCTCGCCGGAAGACGGCTCGCCGGCCATCGTCGGCGTCGTCGGCGCGCTGCAGCTCGACGTGCTGAAGGAGCGGCTCAACATCGAATACACGCTGCCGGTGGATTTCGAGATGTCGCGCTTTTCCGTCTGCCGCTGGATCGCGGCCGACGACAAGGCGGAGGTGCAACGCTTCATCGAGGCGCATCGCGGCGACATCGCCCGCGACCTCGACAACGATCCGGTCTTCCTCGCCCAGCACGCCTTCTCGCTGAATTACGAAGCCGAGCGCTGGAAAGCGATCCGCTTCACCGCGGTGAAGGACTATCAGGTGCGTGATAAGGCTGCGTGATTCTGGTGAATAGTGAATAGTGAATAGTAGGTAGTTGGTAGTTGGTAGGGAAAGGTCAGCTAATCTTCACCACCATTCACCATTCACCATTCACCATTCACCATTCACCATTCGCTACTCACCACTCACTACCTATGCTCACCCCTTCGCCGCCGCCTCGAGCTTGTCGATCTCGATCTTGCCCATCTTCATCATGGCGTCCATCACGCGCCCGGCCTTGGCCCGGTCCGGATCCTGGAGCAGCCGGGGCAGCTGCTCCGGCACCACTTGCCACGAAACGCCGAATTTGTCCTTCAGCCAGCCGCACGGTCCGGGCTCGCCGCCGCCTTCGGTAAGCCGTGTCCAGAAATGATCGACCTCGGCTTGCGCCTTGCAGTCGATCGACAGCGAGATCGCTTCGGTGAACTTGTACTGCGGCCCGCCGTTCAGCGCCTGGAACGGCACGCCGTCCAACTCGAACGTGGTCACCAGCACTTTACCCTCGTCAGCGTGGCCTTTTGGCCAGCGCATGACGCTCAGTACCCTCGAATTCTTGAAGATGGAGGTGTAATGGTTCATCGCCTCTTCGGCCTGGCCGTCGAACCACAGGCAGGTGGTGATCTTTTGCATGCGTCTTCCTCCGAATGCTTCTTTTTTGCGGTTAAGGTCAAACGGCTGACTGCGTAAATGGTGCCGTCCCGTCTGCCCAAGGACGGCTATGCGGCCCGCGACCCGACACAGGCCTGCGGTTTTTTCGTAAGAATCTGGCGCAGTGCAAAATGGTGGTCATGCCGGGCCGTGATCGCTATAACCGCTGCCGACCAAAATTTAAGCGCCGCCCGCCGCGCATCGGCGCGGCCAGCCAAGCCAAGGACAATCCAATGCCTGCCTATCGTTCCCGCACCACCACCCATGGCCGCAACATGGCCGGCGCCCGCGGCCTGTGGCGCGCCACGGGCATGAAGGACAGTGATTTCGGCAAGCCGATCATCGCGGTGGTCAATTCCTTCACCCAGTTCGTGCCGGGCCACGTGCATCTGAAGGACCTCGGCCAGCTCGTGGCGCGCGAGATCGAGAAGGCCGGCGGCGTTGCCAAGGAGTTCAACACCATCGCCGTCGACGACGGCATCGCCATGGGTCACGACGGCATGCTCTATTCGCTGCCGTCGCGCGAGCTGATCGCCGATTCCGTCGAATACATGGTCAATGCCCATTGCGCCGACGCCATGGTCTGCATCTCCAACTGCGACAAGATCACCCCCGGCATGCTGATGGCCAGCTTACGTCTCAACATCCCGACCGTCTTCGTCTCCGGCGGACCGATGGAGGCCGGTAAGGTGGTGCTGGCCGGCAAGTCGCAGGCGCTCGACCTGGTCGACGCCATGGTCGCGGCAGCCGACGACAAGATCTCCGACGAGGACGTCAAGGTCATCGAGCGCTCGGCTTGCCCGACCTGCGGCTCCTGCTCCGGCATGTTCACCGCCAATTCGATGAACTGCCTCACGGAAGCGCTGGGCCTGTCGCTGCCCGGCAACGGCTCGACACTTGCCACCCATGCCGACCGCAAGCGCCTGTTCGTCGAGGCCGGCCATCTCGTCGTCGATCTCGCCCAGCGCTATTACGAGCAGGACGACGAAACGGCGCTGCCGCGCAGCATCGCCTCCAAGGGCGCCTTCGAGAACGCCATGGCGCTCGACATCGCCATGGGCGGCTCGACCAACACGGTGCTGCACATCCTTGCCGCCGCGCACGAGGGCGAGGTCGATTTCACCATGGAGGACATCGACAGGCTGTCGCGCAAAGTGCCGGTGCTGTGCAAGGTGGCGCCGGCCAAGTCTGACGTCCACATGGAGGATGTCCATCGCGCCGGCGGCATCATGGCGATCCTCGGCCAGCTCGACCATGCCGGCCTGATCAACCGCGACCTGCCGACGGTGCATACCGCCACGCTCGGCGAAGCGCTCGACCATTGGGATATTTCGCGCACCTCCGCCGAGAACGTCCGTGACTTCTTCCGCGCCGCTCCCGGCGGCGTGCCGACGCAGGTTGCCTTCAGCCAGGACCGCCGCTGGGATGATCTCGACACCGACCGGGAGAAGGGCGTCATCCGCTCGGCCAAGACGCCGTTCTCCAAGGATGGCGGCCTCGCGGTGCTCAAGGGCAATCTGGCGCTCGACGGCTGCATCGTGAAGACCGCCGGCGTCGACGAGTCGATCCTGAAATTCACCGGCCCGGCCCGCGTCTTCGAAAGCCAGGACGCATCCGTCAAGGCGATCCTCGGCAACGAGATCAAGGCCGGCGACATCGTCGTCATCCGCTATGAGGGCCCGCGCGGCGGCCCCGGCATGCAGGAGATGCTCTACCCGACCAGCTATCTGAAGTCGAAGGGCCTCGGCAAAGCCTGCGCCCTGATCACCGACGGCCGCTTCTCGGGCGGCACCTCCGGCCTGTCGATCGGACATGCCTCGCCCGAAGCCGCCGAAGGCGGCGCGATCGGCCTGGTCCAGGAAGGCGACACGATCGAGATCGACATCCCCAACCGCACGATCCGCCTGGCGGTCAGCGACGCCGAGCTCGAAGCTCGCCGGGCTGCGATGAACGCCAAGGGCGCCGACGCCTGGAAGCCGGCCGAAAAGCGCAAGCGCAGGGTGACGACGGCGCTGCGCGCCTACGCTGCCTTCGCCACCAGCGCCGACAAGGGCGCGGTCAGGAAAGTGCCGGAGTGAGAGATCTTCCCTTCTCCCCTTGTGGGAGAAGGTGGATCGGCGCGATAGCGCCGAGACGGATGAGGGGTGCTCCAGCGGAGCGAGGCGCCGGCATTCCCTCGAACACCCCTCATCCGTCGCCTTCGGCGACACCTTCTCCCACAAGGGGAGAAGGAGAGCCGCCGCCGTCACGGCATCAGCTGATATTCGTAAAGCTTCTGGTAGAGCCCGCCCTGCTTGAGCAAGGTCTTGTGCGGGCCGCTTTCCACCACCTTGCCCTTTTCCAGCACTACGATGGTGTCGGCCTGGTGCACGGTGGAAAGCCGGTGTGCGATCACGATGGTCGTGCGCCCGACGGTAAGCTGCTGCAGCGCGTCGCGGAACAACGCTTCAGATTCCGCGTCGAGCGCGCTGGTCGCCTCGTCGAGCAGCAGGATCTCGGCGCTGCGCAGCATGGCGCGCGCGATCGAGATGCGCTGGCGCTGGCCGCCGGACAAAAGCGAGCCGTTCTCGCCGACCTCCGTGTCGTAGCCCTTGGCCATGGCGCTGATGAACTCATGCGCGTTGGCGGCCTTGGCGGCGGCGATCACCTCCTCATCCGTCGCGCCCTCGCGGCCGAGGCGGATATTGTGCATGACCGTGCCGGCAAACAGGAACGTATCCTGGCTGACATAGGCGATCTTCTGCCTGAGCGAATCGAGCGTCGCGTACGAGATGTCCTGGTCGTCGAACATCACCTTGCCGGTCTGCGGGTCGTACATGCGCATGATCAGGTTGAGGATCGTCGACTTGCCGCTGCCCGACGGCCCGACCAGCGCCGTCATCTTGCCGGCCTCGAGCGTCAGGTCGAACCCTTCGAACACCGGCGCGCTTTCCGGATAGGCGAAGCTGACATCGTCGAAGCGGATTTCGCCCGGGCCGGGTTGCAGCGGCGTGGCGCCGGGCTTCTCGGCGAGTGTCAGCGGCCGGTCGGCGAGTTGGAACATCATGCGCACGCCGACGATGCCGGTCTCGAGCGAGATGCGTACCCGGGCGAGCCGCTTTGCCGGCTCATAAGCGAGCAGCAGCGACGCGATGAAGGCCATGATATTGCCCGGCATCTGCCCGCCCTGCAGCACCAGGAACCCGCTGACAAAGACCGCGCCGGCGATTGCCAGGCCGGCAATGGTTTCCATCACCGGGCTGGTGGCCGCCTCCAGCGTGGCGATGTTGTTGGCGCGGTTCTCGACGTCGGAGACGGCCTGGTACATGCGTTTGCGCATCGCGCCTTCAAGGTTGAAGGATTTGACAACGCGTACACCGATCGCCGTTTCCTGCATGACATGAACGATCTGCCCAAGCGAGCGGAACTCCATGGCAGCGATGCTGCGGACCCGCTTCAGGATGCGGTTGACGCCGTAGATCGCCACCGGCCCGACGACGAAGCAGATCAGCGACAGCGCCGGCTGTTGCCAGATCATGACCCCGACCAGGACGACCAGCGTCACCAGGTCGCGCACATAGGACGTGACGACAAGATCGAGCACGCCGCGCGCGGCCTGCGCGTTGTTGGTCATGCGGGCGATCAGGTCGGCCGATGAGGTCGAATGATAGAATTCGATGCCTTGCGCCAGGATGCGATCGTAGATCTTGCGTTGCCGGTCGGCGATGATGGCGTTGCCGACACGGCTCATGCAATAGGCCTGCACGAACGTTGCGAAGCCCTTGAGCAGGAAGATCCCCGCGACGCCCGCCGCGATCATGTTGACGCGGTCGAGCCTCTTGAAGACGACGAATTCGTTGGTGATCTCGCGCAGGATCCAGGCGCTGGCGCCGGTCATGGCGGCCACCACGAGCATCGAAGCTATGGCGGCGGCATAGCCGAACTTGTGCTCATGGAAGGACTCCCTCACCAGCCTTGCGATGAGGCGCTGGTTTTCCGTCGAGCGGAAGAAGCGAAACAACGGCCGATCCTGTGTCTGGCTGCGAGAAATTCGGATTCGCCACGAGGGCGAGAGGCGGCTTATAGAGCGAGTTGCGGCGCGATGGAACCTTTCGGCTGCCGAGGAAAGAAAAGGCTGCGCCAGCCTGTCTTTTCGGCCACGATGATTTGCCGATTCTTGGGAAAGGGTGACGACGGATGGATTTCGACCTCATCGTGCGCGGCGGCACGCTGCCGGACGGCAGGATTGCCGATATCGGCATTGCCGGCGAAACCATCCGGGCGATCGAGCAGAAACTGCCGGGCACCGCGTCGACCGAGGTCGACGCCCGCGGCAATCTGGTCGCGCCGCCCTTCGTCGATCCGCATTTCCACATGGACGCCACGCTCTCCTACGGCATCCCGCGCATCAACGCGTCAGGCACACTGCTCGAAGGCATTGCGCTCTGGGGCGAGTTGAAGCCGCTTCTGACGCATGAAGCGGTGCGCGAGCGCGCGCTCGCCTATTGCGACTGGGCGGTGTCTATGGGCCTGCTCGCCATCCGCAGCCATGTCGACGTCTGCGACGACCGGCTGCTCGCGGCGGAAGCGCTGCTCGACGTGAAGAAAACCGTCGCGCCCTATATCGACCTGCAACTTGTCGCGTTTCCGCAGGACGGCCTCTATCGCTCGCCGACAGCGCTGAAGAACACCATCCGCGCGCTCGACATGGGCGTCGACATCGTCGGCGGCATCCCGCATTTCGAGCGCACCATGGCCGACGGCACGCGCTCGGTCACGGAGCTTTGCGAGATCGCCGCCAAGCGCGGCCTGATGGTCGACATGCATTGCGACGAGACCGACGATCCGCTGTCGCGCCATATCGAGCAACTGGCCTATGAAACGCAGCGCCTCGGGTTGCAGGGCAGGGTGGCCGGCTCGCATCTCACCTCCATGCATTCGATGGACAATTACTACGTCTCGAAGCTTTTGCCGCTCATCGCCGAGGCCGGCGTGTCGGCGATCCCCAATCCGCTGATCAACATCATGCTGCAGGGGCGCCACGACACTTTCCCGAAGCGGCGCGGCCTGACCCGGGTCAAGGAGATGCAGGCGCTCGGCATCCGCGTCGGCTGGGGCCAGGATTGCGTGCTCGACCCCTGGTATTCGCTGGGCACGGCCGACATGCTCGACGTCGCCTTCATGGGCCTGCATGTCGCGCAGATGTCGAGCCCGGCCGACATGGCGCGCTGCTTCGACATGGTGACCAACGTCAACGCCGCCATCATGGGCCTGGATCATCTGGGTCTCGCCGTCGGCAAGCGGGCGAGCCTCGTCGTGCTCGATGCCGGCAATGCGATCGAAGCCGTTCGCCTGCGCCCCGAACGCCTCTGCGTCATCGCCAGGGGCAAGGTCGTGGCTGAGCGGACCAGGCAGGAAACGCGGCTGTCGATCGCCGGCCGGCCGGAGAGCGTCAACCGCAGGCATAAAACAGCGTAGGTCTCTGCGTCCGGTTTGACCCGTCGCACTAGCGGCGGAACGCTCGTGACTTCGTCATTCTATGGCGGAGCAAGGAGCGAAGCGACGCAGCGCAGACCATAGAATCCATGCCATTACCTCCAAGCGTCGCAGCGGTGCAGAAAAGCCCTGCGCCGCCTCTGCCCTTCGCGCGAGGTCACGACATGGATCCTCGGGTCTGCGCGTCCGCTTCGCTTCCGCTCCGCCCGTGGATGACGAAGTTCCGGCGCCCGGCGCTGGTCTTATGATTTTCCCTCGTCAAACTGGCCGCTTGCGGCTACGGAGCGGCATGGCTCAGACCATCGCCCGCAATTTCACGATCAGGAACATGTTGCTCGCCGGCATTCTGTTGATGCTGGCCGGCGACTTCATGTTCGCGTTGAACGACGCCATGGGCAAATGGCTGGTCGCTTCCTTCTCCGTCGGACAGGTGGTGCTCATCCGCTCGATCGGCGCCTTCATCGTGCTGGGTCCGATGATCGCCAACCAGGGCACGGCTAGGCTGTTTCATATGGACCGGCCGCTCTTGCAGTTCCTGCGCGTCGTGGCCACCACCACCGATACCGGGCTTTTCTACGCTGCGGTCGTCTATTTGCCGCTGGCCGACGTGATGAGCTTCTACATGGCCGGGCCGATCTATGTCGCGGCGCTGTCCCACCTCCTGCTTGGCGAAAAGGTCGGCTGGCGCCGTTGGCTGGCGATCCTGGTCGGCTTCTGCGGCGTGCTGATCATCCTGAAGCCGTCCTCGGCGGCTTTCTCGCTGTCTTCGGCCTTCGCGCTGGTCGGCAGCATCGCCTTCGGCTTCGCCATCATCCTCGGCCGTCTCCTGCGCGGCACCAGCGACACCACACTGGTTACCTGGCAGACGATCGGCACGCTGGTTGTCGGCGGCCTGCTCACCATCGGCGCCTGGAATACGCCGTCGGCGCTCGATTTCGGGGCCATGCTGTTGCTCGGCGTCGTCTCTTGCGCCGCCCATCTGATGATCACAAGGGCGCTGAAACTGGCGCCGGCCTCGACGCTGGCGCCGCTCCACTACACCCTGCTTCTGTGGGCTGTGGTCTTCGGCTTCGTGTTCTTCGGCGATGTCCCGGGGCCACGTATTCTGGTGGGCGCGGCCATCGTCGTGCTTGCCGGCATATTCATCTTCCATCGCCAGAAGGTGGTGGAAACCGTGGTGCCGCCTGAGAACGTGCCGAAGGGCGTGAATTAAGCACTAGCCCAGGCGCACAGCCGCGAGATGACGCGAAAATTCCGCCGTCTCCATCAGCGCCTTGCAGCGCGCGAAGCGGCCGTCGGCATAGGCGCGGAAATCGTCGGCCGGATTGTCGTTGGCGAGCTGTATCAGCCCCCAGAGCGTCCATAAGAGGTCGCACATCGCCTTGTAGATGACGATCCGCCCACGCTCGGCCGGCCGCGCCTCGCCGCCGAAATAGGCGTGCATCAACTCCTCGTCCTGGCCCGCGTCGAACTTGCCCTCGACCGAAAGGTCGCCGAGATCCCACAGCGGATCGTTCATCCCGGAATACTCCCAGTCGACGATCCACATCCGATCGCCGGTATCGAGGAAATTCTCGCACAGCGGATCGCAATGGCAGGCGGCGAGCGGGATGGCGTGCGCGGCAAGCGCCGCGCGCACCCCGCCTGCCTCGCGCACCACGTCGTGATAGCCGGCGGGCAGCGCCACATCCTTGGTCGACAAAACCTTGAGATAGTCGTCGATCATTGCAAACAGCTCGAAGCGGAAGGGAAACACCGCGCCGGAAGCATGCAGCTTGCGGAAAGCCTCGCCCGCGCGGGCGGGGCTCCCTTTGCGCGTTCTGAACGTCTCGGGCGACATCGTCTCGGCGCCGGCGATAAAGCGCGTCGCCATCAGGCCGGATGCCGGATCGGCATAGAGCACTTCGGGACTGACGCCGGCCCTGGCCGCCTCGCGCGCCGCCACTGCCTCGTTGGCGCGGTTGATATATTCTTGCGTGCCTTTGCCGGGAATGCGCAGGCACGCTTCGCCGGCCCTGTAGACCATGTTGGTCAGGCCACCCAAACGCTGCAGCGGTCCGTCATAGCCCGCCAGCGCCGGAATCGTCGCCAGCGCCGCGCGCAGCTCGTCGGTCATGTCGCGCCCCCTTCACGCCATTGTTCTGTTCGGACGGTTCCACAGTTTTAAGGGCTTGGCTATGATCCTCCGCACATGAATCGGCTTCGGGAGCGACAATGACGGACGGCAAGCACAGCGGCTCGCTAAGCGCGGCCTATGCGGCGAAGCGACCAGAGGAAGTGGCTGCGATCTATGACAGCTGGTCAGAGACCTATGACGCCGACATGTCGGCCGCCGGCTATCGTCACCCGACGATCTGCCTGGCGCTGCTGGCCCGGCATCTGCCGCGCGGCGCCGAACCCTTGCTCGATGCCGGCGCCGGCACCGGCCTGATCGGCGAATGGCTGGCCATCACCGGCTATCCGAGGGTGGAGGCGCTCGACATCTCGCAAGGCATGCTGGACAAGGCAGGCGCCAAGGGCGTCTACGCGGCGCTGCATCGCCTGGCGATGGGCGACGCTTTGCCCTTCGCCGACGGCGCCTATGCCGGCATTATTTCGGCGGGCGTCTTCACCTCGGGCCATGTCGGGGTCGAGGGACTGGACGAACTGATCCGCATCTGCCGTCCAGGCGGCGTCATCGTTCTGACCGTCAAGAACACGCTGTGGCAGGCCGGCTTCGCCGAGCGCATCGCCGGGCTCGAAACCCAGGGCAGGTTGAAGCGCGTCGAGGAAACGGCGCCCTATGCCTCGATGCCGGGCGAAACCGATACCGTGCCGAGCAGGGGGCTTGTGTTGCGCGTCAGCTGATCCGCTCTGCGCGGATCAGCCCTTTATCCTTGCTCCGGCCGGGTCATACATCGGCTCGATATGGATTTTTGCCGGCGCGCGCTCCATCGCCACCACCAGCTCATAGTCGCCCGAGGCAAGAAAATCGTCACTGATGCCGTCGGCGTTGCGCACATAGCCGTAGCCGATGTTCTTCTCCACCGTGTAGCCGTAGCCGCCGCTGGTGAGGTAGCCGACCGGCTCGCCATTGCGCAGGATCGTCTCGCGCCCGACCAGCACGATCGCCGGGTCGTCCACCGTGAAGCCGGCAAAGCGTTTCGTCGGCGGCTTGCCGGCTGCTGTCTCCAGCGCCCTGCGGCCGACGAAATCGGTGTTCTTGCGAAGCTTCACCGCCCAGCCGAGCCCCGCCTCCAGTGGCGTGTCGTTCGGCGTGATGTCGGAGCCCCAGGCGCGATAGCCTTTCTCCAGTCGCAGCGATTCCAGCGCCCGGTAGCCGACCGGGCGAATGTCATGCGCCTTGCCCGCCGCCATCAGCGCATCGAAAACCTCGCCGGTGGCGGCGATCGGCACATGCAGTTCCCAGCCGAGCTCGCCGACATAGGTGACGCGCAACGCCTTGACGGTATGGCCGGCAATCTGGATTTCACGCGCATGGCCGAAGGGGAAGGCGGCGTTCGAGACGTCGGCATCCATCACCGCAGCCAGCACCTCTCGGGCGAGGGGTCCCATCAGCGACAGCGTGCCGTACTTCTCCGTGACGTCCTTCAGCCTCGTGTCGAGGCCGGAGCCGATATGATCGCTTATCCAGGACAGGTCATGCGTGCGGAAGCCGGTGCCGGTGACGATGTAGAACCGGTCCTCGCCGAGCCGCGACACGGTGAGGTCGGCCTCGATGCCGCCGCGCGTGTTGAGAAGCTGCGTGTAGGTCAGCCGCCCAACCGGCTTGTTGACGTCGTTGGCGCAGATCCAGTCGAGCGCCTTCAGCGCGTCGGCGCCGGCCAGCTCGTATTTGGCGAAGGAGGACTGGTCGAAGATGCCGACCTTCTCGCGCACATGCCGGTGCTCGTCGCCGACCGGGCCGAACCAGTTCTGGCGGCCCATCGAATAGACGTCCTCGGCGGCCGCGCCGTCCGGCGCGAACCAGTTCGGCCGTTCCCAGCCGAGCTTGGAGCCGAACACGGCGCGGTGCGTCTTCAGCCGCTCGTAGAGCGGCGAGACGATGCGCGGCCGCCCGGATAGATATTCCTCATGCGGGAAGCCGATCGTGTAGTGCTTGCCATAGGCTTCCAGCGTGCGGTCGCGGACCCAGTCGCGGTCGCGGTGGAGACCCGAGAAGCGCCTGATGTCGACCACCCACAGGTCGAGCGGCGCCTCGCCGTCGACCACCCATTGCGCCAGCACCCAGCCGGCGCCGCCGCCCGACGCGATGCCGAAGGCGTTGAAGCCGGCGCCGACGAACATGTTGGCGCATTCCGGCGCGACGCCGAGGATGAAATTGCCGTCCGGCGTGAAACTTTCCGACCCGTTGATCATCTGCTTGACGCCGGCGGTTTGCAGAGCCGGAACACGTGCGATCGCCTGGGCCATATGCTGTTCGAAATGATCGTAATCGTCATCGAACAGGCGGAATTCCCAGTCGTTGGGGACATCGCCCCCGGGAAGCCCGGTTGCCCAGGCCTGCGGGTTGGGCTCATAGCCGCCCATCACCAGCCCGCCGACCTCTTCCTTGAAATAGGTGCGGCGGTCGGGGTCGCGGATCGTCGGCGCGTCGTTGGCCAGCCCCTCGATCTTCTCGGTGATGATGTACTGGTGCTTGACCGGCTGCAGCGGCACGTTGATGCCGGCCATCGCGCCGACCTGCCTTGCCCATTGTCCGGCGCAGTTCACCACCTTGTCGCAGGCGATGTCGCCTTTCGAAGTCTTCACCGCCGCGATGCGGCCGTCGTTCATCGTGAAGCCGGTGACGCGCACGTCCTCGAACAGTTTCGCGCCATGCATGCGCGCGCCCTTGGCGAGCGACTGGGCGATGTCGGAGGGGCTTGCCTGCCCGTCGGTGGGCAGCCACGAGGCGCCGACCAGGTCGCCGGTATCCATCAGCGGCCACATGCGCTTCACTTCCGCCGGCGACAAAAGCTGCATATCCATGCCGAAGCTTTTGGCTGTCGTCGCCAGCCGCTTGAACTCGGTCCAGCGGTCGGCGTTGGTCGCCAGCCGCAGACAGCCGGTCATCTTCCAACCGGTCGCCAGGCCCGTCTCGGCCTCCAGCCCCTTATAGAGCTCGACCGAATATTTGAGCACGCGCGTGATCGAGGCCGAGGAGCGCAACTGCCCGACCAGGCCGGCGGCGTGCCAGGTCGAGCCCGAGGTCAGCTTGCCCTGCTCGAGCAGCACCACGTCCGCCTTGTGGTCGCGCGCCAGGTGATAGGCGGTGGAGCAGCCGATGATACCGCCGCCGATGACGACGATTTCGGCATGGCTGGGCAAGGTCATGGTTTGGTCCCGTATTTCGTCCGGTAGTTCTCCAGCGCCGCGTCGAGCCGGACGAGGTTCTCCTCGGTATAGGCGACATAGTCGATACCGGGCGCGTCGAGATAGAGCTCGGACACCATGCTCCACATCGCTTCGCGCAGCAGCGAGGCGCATTGCATGGCGGCATGCGAGCGGCGGATTTCGCCGTCCGGCTCCTTCATGAAATAGGCGGTCATGAAGGCGAAGGATTCGTCGTCACTCATGCCGGCATTGGACGCGACGCCGGCGAGGTCGAACATCGCCGTGTTGAAGCCGGCATATTCGAAGTCGATCAGCCACAGCCGCTTGCCGTCGTCGAGAATATTGGCCGGCAAAAGATCGTTGTGACCGAAGACGATCGGCAACAGTTTCTGCGCCCGCTCGAGCTCGTCGGCCAGGGACAGATAGCGCGGCAGCTCGCTCTTCTTGCGGCTGCCGCCTTCCTCCAGCGTGCGCGCATAGTCGCGGATGACGTGGAACACCCAGAACATGAAGCCGGCGCCGGAGACGTGGTTCGGCATCTCGCGATGAAAGCCGCGCAGCAGCGCCGCCACGCGGCCGAGATTGGCGCGCACATCCTCTCCCAGGAAAGTCTTGGCGCCGAGAAATTCCGTCACCAGGATGCCGGGCTCGGAATAATGCACGGCTGGCGCGAAGCCCGCCGCATACGCCGCCCGCGCCGTCATCACCTCGCGCTCGCGAAAGACGTGGTGGAACGGGAAGTCCTGGCCGAAGCGCACGACATGCCGCCCGGCTGCATCCGTGACGACAAAATTGGCGTTGCTGAGGCCGCCCGGCAGCGGCTCGATCTCGATGCTGCCGTTCCAGCACGGCAGGGCGCGGATGCGGTCTTCGGCGCTCACGGCTTCGCTCCAGCCTCAGCCGGTCCCGCGGAAAACGAGGATGGGAAAATATGAAAAAGCCTCGTCGGTGCGAGACGCCAGGATCGGTATCCCGCACCGCACCGACGAGCCCCTTGGCCAGGCATGGTATCCCGGCATCCGCCCCCGCGGATTCGATAAAAGCTCGCGCCTGGCTGTTTCCAGGCGACATGGTCACTAGGTTGCGGCTCTGCCATCACCCTCCCGTTAGCAGTTCCGAGCCTGTCACTTGCAGCCACTCTCATGCCGGTGTGGCGGAACTGTCAATCAAAAGCTGTGACCTTTTTTGGGTGTTTTGCCCGAAAATATAAGCAACTCCTTTCAAAGCGTTGTCAAAGCTTTAAATTCGGGCAAAACCCCGGACATCCACATGATCCACTCGAAACGGCATGGCGAGATCCTGCGGCTCCTCAACGAGGAGGGCACGATCACCATAGCCAGCCTTGCCGAACGTCTCGGAGTCTCGCTGGAAACGGTGCGGCGCGACGTCAAGCCGCTCGCCGATGACGGGTCGGTGCTGAAGATGCATGGCGCCGTGGGCCTTGCCTCGATGGTGGGCGAGGCGCCGTTCGAGCGGCGCATGCGCGAGAATGCCGAAGCCAAGCGCCTGATCGCCAGGATGGTCGCGGCCACCATCCGCGATGGCGAGGCGATCATGCTCGATACCGGCACGACCACATCCTTCCTCGCGCGCGAGCTGCTCGGCCATCGCCGGCTGACGGTGGTCACCAATTCCTCCGACATTGCCCGCACGCTGGCGACGGTGAACGGCAACAAGGTCTATATGGCCGGCGGCGAGCTGCGCAGCGATTCCGGCGCCGCTTTCGGCATTACGGCGATCGAGTTCGTCAGCCGCTTTTCGGTCGATCATGCGGTGATCTCGATCGGCGCGGTCGATGCCTCTGCCGGCCTCACCGACTACGAGCTGGAGGAGGCGGAGTTCGCCCGCATGGTGCTGTCGCGCGGCCAGCGTTCGCTGGTCGTCACCGACCATACCAAGTTCGGCCGCCAGGGGCTGGTCCGGGTCTGCGGCTTCGACGGCTTTTCCGAGCTCGCCACCGACCAGTCGCCGCCGCCCGACATAACCGCCGCGCTGAGCCAGGCCGGCGCGCGTTTGACCATTGCGACGGCCTGATCTCGCCCGGACTAGGTGTATTGAGATTCGGGTCAGGCCGAGTCGAAAATGGTGGGTTCCGAGAACCGGCCTACGCCGGCCGTAGCCTTCATGGAGCGAAGACCCTTATGAGGGCTTCGGCCGGCGAAGGCCGGAGCGGAGCGTACTTTTAAGTACGTGAGCACCGGAAGCGCAGGAAGCCGCCATTTGCAGGCCGGCATCACCTGAATGTCAACACACCCTAACCGAACACCAGCGACTGATGCGCCGCAACCCCGGCCATCGCACCGCCGGACACCGCGAAGGCGATGTTGTGCGTCATGCGCGCGGCATCGCCGGCTGCGAACACACCTGGCACCGATGTCTGCTGTTTGTCGTCCACGACGATCGCCCGGCCGAGCGGGCCTTCGTTGAAGGCGCAGCCCAGCTGCTCGGCGAGCGGACTTGCCATTTCGTTGCGCGGCGCGGTGAACAGCGCCCGCACGCTCGCGCTGCGATTACCCTCGAACCTGATGAGCAGGCCGTCGGAGCCGTCGTCCAGCACTTCGCTCACCTTGTCAGGCTCGAACCGTATGTTGCGCTTCTCCAGGGCCCGCGCCTGGTCCGCGTCCGGTTCGAACAAGCCGTCGGCGAACAGCGTGACGTCGCCCCAGTCGGAAATCAGTTCGGCCTGGTGCAGCGACATCGGTCCGGTCGCCAGCACGCCGAGCGGCCCGCCGGCCACCTCGTAACCGTGGCAATAGGGGCAATGCAGTACCGTCTTGCCCCACTGCCCGACCAGTCCGGGGACGTCCGGCAGGATGTCCCGGACGCCGGTGGCGAGCACCAGCCGCGTCGCGCCGAAACCCTCGCCATTGTCCATCTCGACCTCGAAGCCGGTGCCCGTGACGGCGGCCCGCTCGGCGCAGCCGTCGATCACCTTGACGGTGGGATAGGCAAGCAGCTGTGCCCTGGCCTCGTCGAGAATGTCCGACGGCGCCCGCCCGTCCTGACCGAAAAAGCCATGGGAGTGTTCGGCGAAGCGGTTCCGCGGCTGTCCGGCATCGATCACCAGCACCTTGCGGCGCCCCCGCGCCGCATACATGGCGGCGGACAGGCCGGCAAAGCTGCCGCCGACGATGATCACATCATACTGCATGGCTGGATACTCCAATCAGGTCATAACGGCGGCGGAAGTCGGCCGTCAGATCGGCCAGCGTGATATGGCTGAGCCGCTCAGTGAGCAGCCTTTCCGCCTCTAGGCGAAAGTCGTCGAGCACGGCGATCACCGCCTGCTCGACCAGGCATCCGGGACTTTCCGGCTCGGTGCTGAACGGCAACAGCGTTTCGCCAAGCGCCGCGCTGATCTCGGCCAGCGAGATCTTGTCCGGCGCGCGGCCGAGCTGCCAGCCGCCGCCATGGCCGCGCGACGAGGTGACGATGCCAGCCTCGCGCAGCCCGGCGATGGTGCGGCGCACGACCACCGGGTTGGTGTGGATGAAGCCGGCAAGCTCTTCGGAGGTCAGCGCCCGGTCGGGCGCATCGGCCATATGGACGAGGATGTGCAGGGTCGAGGACAGTCGGCTGTTGCGTTTCATGTAACTTAGTTAGTTACGAATCATTCCGCTGTCAAATCCCGTTCGACTCCAAGGCAATCGGCCGGATATCAGGCCGGGAAGATCATCCGGAAACAGGCGCCGCCCGCCTTGCCGTCGAGCACCTCGACCTTGCCGCCATGCAGCTGCATCAGGTCGCGGACCAGGTTGAGGCCGAGGCCGGCGCCATGGTCCTGCGGATGCAAGCGGTAGAAGGGCTCGAAGATGCGCTCGCGTTCGGATGTCGGCACACCGCCGCCTTCGTCGAGCACTTCGATTATCGCGGGCGGGCGTATGCGGATGGTGATGTGGCCGGCCTTGCCGCCGTGGTCGATCGCATTCTGGACGAGATTGGTCACGGCGCGTTCGATCGCCGTGCGGTCGCCGCGCACGATGAGCTTTTCCCTGGCTGGCTCAAACGACATTTCGTAGCCGGCGGCGAAAGCCATCGGCGCGAGGTCGACCACGACGGTGCGTGCAAGGGTGACGAGGTCGACCGGCCCGAAATGCTCGGCCTGGCGGTCGAGCCGTTGCAGGTCGAGCAACTGGTCGGCAAGGGTCGACAGCCTTGCGGCATCCTGCAGCAGCCTGGCGCGCTCCGGCGTTGCCGGCAACGACGCAAGCCGCGTGTTGAGAATGGCGACCGGCGTTCTGAGCTCATGCGCGGCGTCGGTCAGGAAGCGCTTGTGCCGCTCATAGCCAGCGTCGAGTCTGGACAGCGCCGCGTTCACGGCGTCGACCAGCGGCGTGACTTCCTTCGGCACGCCATCCAGCGGCAGTTGCACGCCGCGCTTGTCGATGTCGATCTGGCCTGCCGCGGTGGCCGCGCGCCCGAGGCCGGAAAGCGCGCCGCGCACCACCCAGGGAGTCGCAAACAGCGTCGCCAGCGCCATCAGCCCGGCCAGCGGCAAGATCCCTTGCAGGAAGAGCGCTGGCGCCTGCCCGAGAACGCGCAGCAGCGAGAGCCCGCCCTTGGTGCCGCTCATGATCTGGACATTGCCGGCCGCGGTGTCGGTCCAGCGTATCTTTCCGCCGGGCGGGGCGGCCTCGCCCATCGCAAGGTCGATGCGGGCATCGCTGATATTGTCCAGCAGCCCGACGAAAGGCTGGTAGGCAACCGGCACGGTGCCTTCCTGAAGCCGGTGCCCTTGCTTGTCTCGGATGATGAACCAGAGGTCCGGGACATCCGAACGCAGCCTAGCCAGACCGGAATTTTCCTTCAGCACCAGCGCGCCATTGGCGTCGCGCGCCACTGCATCCGCCAGCACGTCCATCGTGCCGTCCTCATAGTCGTGCGGAATGATGCCGGTGGCGAGCATTGCGCCGATGATGCCGGCGATGAGCAGCGTCAGCATCACGCATTGCAGGATGGCGATGCGCAGCACCAGGCTCCATTTCAGCGAACGCGGCCGGCTGAGACTCATGTGATCTCGCGCAGCAGGTAGCCGACGCCGCGAATGCCGTTGATGACGACTCCGCCATCGGCCTCGGCAAGCTTGCGGCGCAGCCGCGAGACATGGGTATCGAGCGCGTTGGACTGGATCTCGTCGTCCAGCCCGAAGACGGCCTCCATCAGGGCCTCGCGCTGCACCATGCGCCCCGTTCGCCGCATCAGCGCTTCCAGCACCAGCAGTTCGCGGCGCGGCAGGGTAAGCGGCTCACCGCGGATCGAGGCCTCGCGATGGCCGACATCGAGCGAAAGATGGCCTGCGCGGATGGTCTGCGTCTCGATCGCCGCCGGGCGCCTCAGCAATGCCCTGAGCCGCGCCAGCAATTCCTCGAAGGCGAAGGGCTTGGCCAGGTAGTCGTCGGCGCCCATGTCGAGCCCGTCGACCTTGTCGCCGGTGTCGCCCCGGGCCGTCAGCATCAGCACTGGCGTCATGTTCCTTGCGGCACGAAGCTTAGGCACCAGCGTCAGCCCGTCGCCGTCGGGCAGTTGCCGGTCGAGCAGGATCGCGTCGTAGCCGTCGACGGCGACGAACCCTTCCGCTTCAAGCAGCGAGCCGGCATGGTCGACGACCATGTCGTGCCGCTTCAGCGCCGCCCGCAGCGCCGAAACCATTTCCGGCTCGTCCTCGACCAGCAGGATACGCATTCAAGACCTCTTGCAGTCCCACTTCTTACAATCCATCGCCGGCCGGCTATCGCGCCAAGATTGCGCAAACATGGCGCCAGTTCTCGCCGACGGCGCCAGCCTTTTCTTTCGTGAAGCTCCGCCATGCGCAATGTCCATGCAATCCGCTACCCGCAAACAGCGCCTCGTCGAATGCCGGGCAGTCCCGAATCGCCCGCGCAAGCAATGAGGTCAACATGCCTGCAAGTGATGCTTTGTCTTTCCTGATGGCCTGGACGCTGGCGCCGTTCCGCATGGGTTCGGTCACGCCCTCCAGCCCGAGCCTGGCGGCGCTGATGACGCGCGAGATCGGTCCCGACATAGGTCCGGTGCTGGAACTCGGGCCGGGCACCGGACCCTTCACGCGTGCCTTGCTGCAGCGCGGCGTCCGCGAGAGCGACCTGACACTGGTCGAGTCCGATCCGGATTTCGCCTCGCTGCTTAATCGCCGCTTCCCGGCGGCGCGCATCATCGAGATGGATGCGGTCGGCCTGCGCCATCTGCCGCTGTTCGATGGCCCTGTTGTCGGCGCGGTGGTCAGCGGATTGCCGTTTCGCCTGATATCGCCGCGCAAGTCGTCCGCGATCCTGGAAGGCGTCTTTGCCAGTCTTCGGCCGGGTGCCGCACTTTACCAGTTTACCTTTGGCCGCCGCTGCCCTTTCGATCAGTCGGTCCTCGAAAGGCTCGACCTCGAGGCGGTTCGGATCGGCGGCACCTTCCGCAACTTTCCGCCGGCGACGGTCTATCGCGTTTCCAGGATCAAGAGCCTGAGCACCTATGACTGGCGCTTCGCATGACCGATCTCCTGTCGGCGGTGTTGGGGCTAGGCCTGCTCGGCGCCGCCTGCCTCGCTTTCACCGAAAAGATCCTGCCCGCGCCGCCGTCGCATGTGCTGCTGCTCTTTCTCGGCATGACCAGGGCGCCTGATCTTGCGGCGCTCGGCGCCCTGCTGGCGGTGACGACGCTGGCTTCGACGGCTGGTTGCCTGTTCTGGTTCGCTCTGGGCGCCCGGCTCGGGCCGGCGCGCGCCGACGCCCTGGTCGGGCGCTTCGGCCGCTACATGTTCCTGCGCCAGGAAACCTATCTGCGTTTCTCCGGCGCCTACCGCCGCAACCACATGCGGGCCTCGCTGCTGGCGCAGTTCGTGCCGACGGTGCGGAATTATCTGCCGATCGCCGCCGGCGCGCTGCGCCTGCCGGCCTTGCCCTTCGCTTTGGCCACCTTGCTTGGCGCGATGCTGTGGAATGCCGGCTTCCTTCTTGCCGGCTATGCGATGCGCGACAGCGTCCACGATCTGCCCACGGTGGCGTTTCGCATCATGGCCGTCGTGCTCGCGCTGGAAGTCGCGTTCCTCATTGCGCTGCGCTCCCACTGGCGACGCGTCGTAGCCGCGAGGGGCTAGAAATTGCCGGCGTGAACAAGCCGGCTGCGCCGGCTTTCTTTCCCGCGCGCGCCGGTGTTTAGTCCGGCCATGGCTTTCACCATCCGCCAATTGCAGTTCTTCGTCGCTGTCGCCGAGCAGGGCACCGTCTCGGGCGCCGCGCAGAACCTGTCGATTTCGCAATCCTCGGTCACCGAGGCGATCAAGGAATTGGAGAGCGATCTCGGGGTCGAACTCTTCGAGCGCCATCCGCGCGGGTTGAACATCACCCACAAGGGCCACCAGTTCCTGCGCCACGCGACCAAGATCCTGGCCGATGTCTCCGATGCACGCCGTTCCTTTTCGAGCGAGCAGGCCGCGGCGGGCGGCCGGCTTCAGCTCGGCGTCACTTCGCTGGTCGCCGGTTATGTCCTGTCCGACCTGCTCGCCCGCTACCGCCGCGCCTATCCGGGCGTCGAGGTTTCGGCCATCGAGGACAATGGCGACTATCTCGAGCACCTTCTGGTCGGCGGCAAGCTCGATATCGCCGTCATGGTGACCTCCAACCTGCGCGACCGCACCGCGCTGCAGTCGGAAATCCTCGAAGTCTCTGCCTACAGGTTATGGATCCCGCTCAGCCACAGGCTCGCCAGCGCCGACATCATCTCGATCGGCGACATCGCGTCCGAGCCGCTGATCATGCTCACTGTCGACGAGATCGAGGAGAACACCGGCAAGCTGCTGTCGGCGATCGGTGCGAGACCCCATGTCGCCTTCCGCACGCGATCGGTGGAAGCGGTGCGCAGCCTGGTCGCCACCGGCGCCGGCGTGGCGCTGCTGCCCGACCTCGTCTACCGGCCGTGGTCGCTGGAAGGCGACCGCATCGAATCGCGCGACGTTTCCGGCTCGCTGCCGGTGGTTCAGGTCGGCACGGTCTGGCGTCGCGGCTCCGGCCTGCCGCAGGCCGCGCGCGATTTCATCGGCCTCGCGCAGTCGCAGCGTATGGTCCGCCGTTAATGGGGCCTACTCCAGGCTGACCTAGCCAGTCTTGCGCTTGCGCCTTGTTGCGGGAACCGCCTCCGCCTTGAACGGACCGATCGGAGTAACCTCGAAGCGGCCGGCGCCGGCCAGCCTGACGGCGCGCCGGAAGGTCGGACACTCCATGGGTCGGGCGGCCGGACATCGGGCAGCGTGCCGCAAAGCCTCTCGCGTCGCGGTCAGGCGCTGGATGGACCGGTCCAGTTCGTCGGCTTTGGCATCCAGCCGCCGTCGATCCATTTTCGTTAGACCGTCGGGCGTCAGCATCGAGGAAATCTCGTCCAGCGCGAATCCACCTGCGCGTCCAAGCGCGATCAAGGCGAGCCGTTCCAGGACGGCCGGGTCGAACAACCGTCGCAGGCCGCGACGACCGATCGAGGCGATGAGGCCCTTCTCCTCGTAGTAGCGAAGTGTCGAGGCGGGCACGCCAGTACGGCGCGACACTTCGGCAATGTCCATATCTTTCATACTTGACCTCAAGTCGGCTTGAACTCGTAGAGTGCTCGCGACGATCGGCGCGAGCAACAGAAAGCGAGGTCCGTTATGCCGCAATCCGCGCAGCCAAACACACAGCAAGCCGCTCTATGGAACGACGCCAGCGGAAAGGCCTGGGTCGAGATGCAGCCGATCCTCGACGGGGTACTGGCGCCCTTCGAGCGCCTCGTAGTGGATGCCGGCTATCCCGGGGAAGGGAGTAATGTCCTGGACATCGGCTGCGGCGCCGGCGCTACGACGCTGGCGATGGCGCGCCGAATCGGGGACGGCGGACGTTGCGTCGGGCTCGACATCTCGCAGCCTCTTGTCACGCTGGCGGCGGAGCGCGCACGGGCGGACAAGGTGGCAAACGCAAGTTTTGAAGTGGGTGATGCCCAGGCATATGCGTTCGAATCTGGCCACTTCGATGCTGTTGTCTCGCGCTTCGGTGTGATGTTCTTCGAGGATCCGGTGGCCGCGTTCACCAACATAAGGCAGGCTGCAAGGCGCGGTGGCAAACTCGCCTTTGTCGCTTGGCGCAGTCCGGTCGAGAATGATTTCATGACGACCGCGGCGCGAGCGGCCGCGCCTTTCCTGCCGCCCGCACCCGCGCCCGACCCCGAAGCCCCGGGGCAGTTTGCCTTTGCCGACGGCGCCAGGGTGAAGCGGATCCTTGAAGCAAGCGGCTGGTCATCGATCAAAGTCGAGCAGGTGGACGTCCAGTGCCGGATCACCGAAGCCAATCTGATGAAATATGCCACGCGGCTAGGGCCGGTAGGCGCCGCGCTCCGCGAGGTCGACCAGGCAACGGCCGAAAAAATCATCACGGTCTTGCCCGCCGCATTCGCGCCTTTCGTGGTGGCCGGTGAGGCTCGCTTCAATGCCGCCTGCTGGCTGGCGACGGCGCTGGCTTGAAGAGCGGTTTGCCATCGGAAAAACCGATATCGGCTTTCTGATAAATGAATTTGCGAAACCGGATTTTTCACAGCACTTTTCGCTCAGGGAACAAAGCCGCGTCCTGAGAGCGCTGCCGTCGGAGCATGAAGCGCCGACCCTTTGTAGGTTGCGCATGATCCTTTCCGAAAACCGAACTGGTTTTCGGGGTCATGCGCCAAAATGGGAGATCGATGATGAATGCATTCCTGAAGTCGTGCACGGCGCTGACTGTCGCGCTGACTTTTTCCGGTCAGGCCATCGCCCAGGTCAAGGAACTCGGCAAGGGCGAGGGCGAGGTCAACATCGTTGCCTGGCCGGGCTATATCGAGCGCGGCGAGACCGACAAGGGCTATGATTGGGTGACGGCTTTCGAGAAGGAGAGCGGCTGCAAGGTCAACGTCAAGACCGCCAACACCTCGGACGAGATGGTCTCGCTGATGAACGAGGGCGGCTTCGATCTGGTCACCGCTTCAGGCGATGCTTCGCTGCGCCTCGTCGCCGGCAAGCGCGTCCAGCCGATCAACACCGACCTGATCCCGAGCTGGAAGAGTGTCGACGACCGGCTGAAGGACGCGCCATGGTTCACCGTCGACAAGGTGCATTACGGCGTTCCCTACCAATGGGGTCCGAACATCCTGATGTACAACACCGAAGTCTTCAAGGAAGCGCCCAAGAGCTGGAATGTCGTCTTCGAGGAAATGAAGCTGCCCGACGGCAAGTCGAACAAGGGCCGCGTCCAGGCCTATGACGGCCCGATACACATCGCCGACGCCGCCAACTATCTGATGTTCCACAAGCCGGAACTCGGCATCAAGGACCCCTACGAGCTCAACGAGGACCAGTACAAGGCGGCGCTCGCTCTCCTGCGCACCCAGCGCACGCTGGTCGGCCGCTACTGGCATGACGCTGCGATCCAGGTCGACGACTTCCAGAACGAGGGCGTGGTCGCTTCCGGCTCCTGGCCCTATCAGGTCAACACACTGGTCGCCGCCAAGAAGCCGGTCGCCTCGACCGTGCCGGAAGAGGGCGTCACCGGTTGGGCCGACACCACCATGATGGAAGCCGACGCCGCCCATCCGAACTGCGCCTATATGTGGCTCGAGCATTCGCTGTCGCCGAAGGTCCAGGGCGACGTCTCGGCCTGGTTCGGCTCGCTGCCGGTCGTGCCCGCCGCCTGCAAGGGCAACGAGCTGCTCGGCGACGAAGGCTGCAAGACCAACGGCTACGAGAATTTCGACAAGATCAAGTTCTGGAAGACGCCGGTGTCGAAATGCGCCAGCCAGAACGACCAGTGCGTGCCCTATTACCGCTGGGTGTCGGACTATATCGGCGTCATCGGCGGGCGTTAGCGCTCTTACCCTCCCCCTTTGTGGGGGAGGGTCGACGCAAAGCGTCGGGGTGGGGGCAGTCTGATAGGTTCGCGCTATCACCCCCACCCGCGGCTTCGCCGCGACCTCCCCCATCGAGGGGAAGGTAGGGCGCCGTGCATCCCTTCTAAACCGGCAACGAAACAAACCGACCCATGACCTCCGCCGTTTCCTTCAAACAAGTCTCGCGCCATTTCGGCAGCGTGCGCGCCGTCGACGCGGTGGATCTGGAGATCGCGCCGGGCGAGTTCTTCGCCATGCTCGGGCCTTCCGGGTCCGGCAAGACGACCTGCCTCAGGCTGATCGCCGGCTTCGAGCAGCCGACGGCAGGCTCGATCTCCATCTTCGGCGAGCGCGCCGAAGGCGTTCCGCCCTACCGCCGCAATGTCAACACCGTCTTCCAGGACTACGCGCTGTTCCCGCATCTGAACGTGCTCGACAATGTCGCCTACGGCCTGATGGTCAAGGGCGTCGGCAAGGCCGAGCGGCTGAAGGCGGCGGAAGAGGCGCTGTCGCTGGTGCGGCTGCCGGGCTATGGCGTGCGCCGCCCCGGCCAGCTTTCCGGCGGCCAGCGCCAGCGCGTCGCGCTTGCCCGTGCGCTCGTCAACCAGCCCAAGGTGCTTTTGCTCGACGAGCCACTCGGCGCGCTTGACCTCAAGCTGCGCGAGAACATGCAGGAGGAGTTGAAGTCGCTGCAGAAGGCGCTCGGCATCACCTTCGTCTTCGTTACCCACGACCAGGGCGAGGCGCTTTCCATGGCCGATCGCGTCGCCGTGTTCAATGACGGCAGGATCATGCAGATCGGCACGCCGGAAGACATCTACCAGCGCCCGAACACACGCTTCGTCGCCGATTTCGTTGGCTCGTCCAACGTGCTGCCGCCGGATTTTGTCCAGCGCTACTCCGGCCAGCATCGCTGGGGAAGCCTGCGCCCGGAATCCATACGCGTTTCAAGCGCAACCAGCGGCGACGGCGTCGCCGCGCGCCTCGTCGGCACCAACTACCTTGGCGCCACCACGAGGCTGGCGCTCGATGCCGATGGGTTGAGGCTGCATGCGGTGGTGCCGGCCGGAACAGCGCTGCCGGCTGAGGGCGGGGCGGTCATGCTCACCTTCAACCGCGATAGCCTGCATCTGATGGACGAGCCGGCATGATGAAGGTTTGCGCGAGGCGCCCCCCTCTGTCCTGCCGGACATCTCCCCCTCTAGGGGGGAGATTGGCTGTCCCTTCGGGTTTCGCCAATCTCCAACGTGGCAGAATGGGCGGGGCCGAGAAACTGCTGATCTCCCCCCTTGAGGGGGAGATGTCCGGCAGGACAGAGAGGGGGGCGAAGGATCTCGGCCTCTCAGGTAATCCCCATCAACACGCGGTGGCGCCATGACCATCGCCGCTGTCCAATCCAACCCCACCCCCGCCATTCTGCCCGGTAGCGGCGGCATCCGTGGCGCGGTCTCCGACCTCTTCTGGCACCGGCCCAGGCTTCTGCTGCTCCTGATGCTTCTGCCGCCGGTGCTGTGGCTGGGCATCGTCTACATCGGCTCGCTGTTCGCGCTGCTCGCCCAAAGCTTCTTCTCCATCGACGAGTTCTCCGGTCTCATCAATCGCCAGTTTACGCTGAAGACCTATGGCGACCTGTTCCAGGCCGCCAATCTCGACATCATCCTGCGCACGGTGACGATGGCGGCGCTGGTCACGCTGGCCTCCGCGATCGTCGCCTTCCCCATCGCCTATTACGCGGCGCGCTATGCGCGTGGCCGCTGGAAGGCGCTGTTCTATCTCGGCGTCATGCTGCCGCTGTGGTCGAGCTATCTGGTCAAGATCTACGCCTGGAAGCTGATCCTGGCCAAGGAAGGGATCCTCACCTGGCTGCTCGCCAAGCTGAACCTTCTGTGGCTGCTCGATGCCTGGCTTTCGCTGCCCATCGTCGGCGGCAACTCGCTGTCGGTCTCCTTCACCGGCACCTTCATCGTCTTCGTCTATGTCTGGCTGCCTTTCATGATCCTGCCGGTGCAGGCCGCGCTCGAGCGCGTGCCCGGCAATCTGGTCGAGGCCTCGTCGGATCTCGGCGCCTCGCCCGGCCAGACTTTTCGCAACGTGCTGTTCCCGCTGGCGCTGCCCGGCATCGTCGCCGGCTCGATCTTCACCTTCTCGCTGACATTGGGCGACTACATCATCCCGCAGATCATCGGCACCTCGCGGCTCTTCATCGGCCAGGCCGTCTATTCGCAGCAGGGCACCGCCGGCAACATTCCCTTGGCCGCCGCCTTCACCGTGGTGCCCATCGTCATCATGGGCTTCTACCTCTGGGGCGCCAAGCGCATGGGGGCTTTCGATGCGCTCTGACCGCGGCCAATCCGCTCCGCTCGGCCTGAAGATCGCCGCCGCCTGCGGCCTGCTCTTCCTGCATCTGCCGATCCTCCTGATCTTCGTCTATGCCTTCACGACGGAAGAGAAGAGTTTTGTGTGGCCGCCGCCGGGGCTTACCACGCAATGGTTCGCCGTCACCTGGAACCGCCTGGACGTATGGGATGCGCTGTCGCTGTCGGTCCGCGTCGCCGCCATCTCGACGACGATCGCGCTGGTGCTCGGCACGCTTTGCGCCGCCGCCGTCTCGCAGACGCGCTTCTTCGGTCGCGAGACCATTTCGCTGCTGGTCATCCTGCCGATCGCGCTGCCCGGCATCATCACCGGCATTGCGTTGCGCTCGGCCTTCGCGCTTGCCGACATCCCGTTCTCGTTCTGGACGATCGTGCTCGGCCACGCCACCTTCTGCGTGGTCGTCGTCTACAACAACGCCGTCGCCCGTTTCCGCCGCACCTCCGGCTCGATGATCGAGGCCTCGATGGACCTCGGCGCCGACGGTTTCCAGACGTTCAGGCATGTCGTGCTGCCGAACATCGCCACGGCGCTGCTTGCCGGCGGCATGCTCGCCTTCGCGCTCTCCTTCGACGAGGTCATCGTCACCACCTTCACCGCCGGCCAGCAGCAGACCGTGCCGATCTGGATGCTGGAGGAGCTGATCCGCCCGCGCCAGCGCCCGGTCACCAATGTCGTGGCCATGGTCGTCGTGCTGGTGACGCTGCTGCCCATCCTCTTTGCCTATTACCTGACCCGCGACGGCGACCAGATCGCCGGCAGTGGAAAATGAAAGCAGCGAATAGTGAATAGTGAATAGTGAATAGTGAATAGAAAATGCGCGATGGAGATCGTCACTACTCACTAATGACTACTCACCATTCACTATTCACCATTCACTTCTCTTAAGGAGAAACCCCATGGACACCCAAATGCTCATCGGCTCGAAATTCGAGAAGGGCACCGAAACCGAGGAGCCGATCCTCAATCCGAAGACCGGCGCGACGATCCTCAACCTGCCGGAGGCGAGCCCGGCGCAGATCGAGGCTGCAGTCAGTGCAGCCGAACAAGCGTTCGTCGGTTGGTCGCGCACGACGCCCGCACAGCGCTCCGGCTATCTGCTCAAGATCGCCGATCGCATCCAGGCCGAAGCGAAGGAGTTCGCCGCCCTCGAGGCGCTGAATTGCGGCAAGCCGATCAACGCGGTGCTCAATGACGAGATCCCCGCGATCGTCGACTGCTATCGCTTCTTCGCCGGAGCGGTCCGTTCGATGCCCGGCCAGGTGGCCGGCGAATATATTCCAGGCCACACCTCGATGGTGCGGCGCGATCCGGTCGGCATCGTCGCTTCCATCGCGCCGTGGAACTATCCGCTGATGATGATGGCCTGGAAGCTGGCGCCGGCGATCGGCGGCGGCAACACGGTCGTCTTCAAGCCGTCGGAACAGACGCCGCTCACCGCCCTGAAGCTGGCGAAGATCCTCGCCGAGGTGTTGCCCGAGGGCGTCGTCAACGTCGTGCTCGGCCGTGGCGACAGCGTCGGCAACACGCTGATCAACCACCCAAAGGTCAACATGATCTCGATCACCGGCGACGTCGCCACCGGCAAGAAGGTGCTGCAGGCGGCCGCCAAGTCGGTCAAGCGCACGCATCTGGAGCTCGGCGGCAAGGCGCCGGTCATCGTCTTCGACGATGCCGACCTCGGCGCTGTGGTCAATGGCCTGCGCGCCTTCGGCTATTACAATGCCGGCCAGGACTGCACCGCCGCCTGCCGCATCTATGCCGGCAAGAAGGTCTACGACAAGCTTGTCGCCGACCTCTCTTCCGCCGTCTCGACCATCAGATACAACCAGCCGGACGACACCGAGAACGAGATCGGACCCTTGATCTCGCGCCGCCAGCGCGACCGCGTCTCGAGCTTCGTCGAGCGCGCATCGGAGCTGAAGCACATCGAGATCACCACCGGCGGCAAGCCGGGCGAGGGCTCCGGCTTCTATTACCAGCCGACCGTCGTCGCGGGCGCGCTGCAGGAAGACGAGATCGTGCGCCGCGAGGTGTTCGGCCCGGTCGTCTCGGTCACCCGCTTCTCGGATGTCGACGAAGCGGTGAACTGGGCGAACGACAGCGACTACGGCCTTGCCTCGTCGGTGTGGACGAAGGACGTCTCGCGCGCCATGGCGACGGCCGCGCGCCTGCAATATGGCTGCACCTGGATCAACACCCACTTCATGCTGACCAACGAGATGCCGCATGGCGGGTTGAAGCAGTCCGGCTACGGCAAGGACATGTCGCTCTACGCGCTGGAGGATTACACCGCCGTTCGCCACGTGATGGTGGCGCACGGGTAAAGCAGTCCCAGGAAAAGTGCGCGCGGGTTGAGTTCGGCGGCTTTGCCGCCGTCTTCCGTCCGCAATTGCGCAGGAAAACACGTGCTATTTCGGCCGCCGCAACTGACGGCCGAAATTGGCCTTACTGCTACTCCCCCGCACCGGCGGCCAGAGCCTATGAGCTACGCCGCCGTCCTGCCCTGCACCGCCGACAAGGCTGGCTTGATGTTCTGGTTGACCCGGAAGACGTTGGACGGGTCGTAAGCGCGCTTCACCTGGCTCAGCCGCTCATAGTTTGCGCCGTAGCTCGCCCGCACGCGTGCTTCTCCTTCGTCGTCCATCATGAAATTGACGTAGCCGCCCTCGCCGTTGTGGGGGTGGATGCTCGCCCAGTAGTCCTTGGCCCACTTGGTGAGGGCGGCGGCCTTGCCTGGATCGGGATCGATGGCGGCGATGACCATTGACCAGGTCGCGTCGCGCGCGTTCCATGCCGTCTCGTTCTTGCCGACACGGCGGACGGCGCCGTCGATCGGGTAAAGATGCATTAGCGACAATTCGCTCGGCGCCTCGGCGGCCTGCGCGACATGGGTGGCGATGGCTTCGTCGGGAAGCGACTTGACGAAATCGCCCTTCCAATACCATTGCAGGCCCTTCGGAAGCAGCGGATCGAATAGCGCCTGCAAGGCCGGGAATGGCATCACGCCCATCCAGTTGAAGATCGGCGGCGGCAAATTGTCGAGCAGCGGCGCCATGGCCTTGCGCCCGTCCTCCTCCGTGCCGTTGTAGCAGGAGATGATGGCGCAGGCGCGCTTGCCCCAATATTCGCGCGGGAAGGGGTCGGTCGAGGGAACCGACTTCAGGCCGACAAAAGCGCCGAGATCTTCCGGTGCCGCCGGCAGATAGTCGCGATAGGCGCGCATGACGGCCGGAGCGTCCTTGGCCTCCCAGAACACCGGGCCGCCGAAGATCATGTTTACAGGATGGGCCTGGAACAGGAAGCTCGTCACGACGCCGAAATTGCCGCCGCCGCCCCGCAGCGCCCAGAACAGGTCGGGGTTCTCGACTTTGCTGGCTGTCACCACGCTGCCGTCGGCCAGCACCAGATCGGCTTCGACCAGATTGTCGATGGTGAGACCGTATCTGCGCGTGAGATAGCCCGTCCCGCCGCCGAGGGTAAGACCGGCAACGCCCGTGGTCGAGACGATGCCGGCCGGAACAGCGAGCCCGAAAGGATGAGTGGCATGGTCCACGTCACCCGAAGTGCAGCCGGGCGCGACCCTCACGGTGCGTGTTTTCGGATCCACATGGACCCCCTTCATCATCGACAGGTCGATGACGAGGCCGTTGTCGCAAATCCCCAGCCCGGCGCCGTTGTGCCCGCCGCCGCGCACGGCGATCAGCAGGTCGTTGGCGCGCGCGTATTTCACGGCGGTGATCACGTCGGCGACATCGGCGCAACGTGCAATCAGCAGCGGGCGCTTTTCGATCATGCCATTGTAGACCTTGCGGGCCTCGTCATAGCCGGCATCGTCACGCAGGATCACCTCTCCGCGCAGGCTTTCACGCAGTTTTGCATGGGTTTCGTCGGTCATCGGTTTGCTCCCTTGATTGCGCCCACCGCCATGCGGCGTCGGCGCGACGCATTTGTTGCTTTGTTATGCCGCCTCGACGGGCGGATGCGTTGGATGGTGCAGGAAGATCACATTGCACCAATCCGGTGCTCGCCGCTTCGCCCGAAAGGACCAGCGGGGTATGGCCCGGGAGAGCCATGGTCGCGCAGCCGGTAGCTGCCGTGGAGACTAGCCGCGTCCGACGGCTACGGCATGGTGGAAGGCGGCCGCCGTCGCGGCCACCCATCCATCGTGCCAGCCTCCGCCAATGCCCAGCCGCGGCTATTCGACGATCAAAACTATTCGACGATACGGTAGATCTGCCAGAGGCTGGTGCCCGACACCACATAGGGCTCGATCTCCTTACCCCATTTGGCATGCGCATCGATCTTGCCGATCTTGGCGAAGAACTCCTCCAACTGGGCCAGGCTCTTGACCTGATGATGAGACTCGACCGTCGCCTCGCGCGCGCCGATCGAGCCGGTCATGATCTGGAACTGCAGATCGGCGAGGCCAACCTGTGAGCCGATTTCGCGTTCCCACTTCTTCAACAGCTCGAGCACGGTCTGCTTGTGCCCGAACTTGGCGTCGATCTGCCATCTGGCGCTGAACATGCTGGTTCTCCTCACGATTGCGGCCCGGGCCGCTGTTGATTGTCGGCGGTTGAACTATTCGTCCCAGGCCTGCACGACGGTCTGCTTTGCGATCCGACCGTTCTTCAGCTCCAGCATCGCCGCGCAGTACACTTTTGTGCCGTCCGGATAGGCGCAGGCCTGCATGAAGGCGAGGTTGTCGCCCTCGGCGACGGTGGTGTCGACCTTGTGGGTCATCGCCCTGCTGCAGATGTCGTCCCAGAACGTGCTGATCGCCGCGCGGCCGCGGATTTCGCGCGGCTTGCTCGGCGGGTTGTTGCGGTCGATCACCCGCACCACCGCATCGTCATTGTAGAAGCTCGACAGCAACTTGCCGTCGCGGCCTTCGATCGCCTTCTTGATCGCGGCGCCGTCCACTGTTTTTGTCTTGGTCAGCATGTCATCCTCCATGTGCCCATCGTCCTGGGCGGTTGATATTCGAAAATGCTGCCCGGCTCGTTGCCGGGCAGGGATTTCTCACTGCGACTTGGCCTTGACGGCCGCGAACACGTCGTCCGTCTGTTTCTTGAAGGTCGCCAGGTCGACCTGGCTGCCGTTGAGCATCGTCGACCAGTGGCGCACGATCGCCGCCATGGCCACCGCCTCCTTGATCTCCTCGTCGCTCGCGCCGTTGAGCTTGGCGGCCTCGGTGTGGAAATAGATGCAGTACTGGCAGGGGATCTGCGCGGCGACCGCAAGGCCCAACAGTTCCTTGGTCTTGCCGTCGAGCGCGGTCTTGGGGTTGAGCTGAACGCCCTTGATCTCGGCCCAGGCGCCGGCGACCGCCACATCGGGCAAAGTCTTGAACATGTCGGGCACCGAGCCGAGGGTGGCCTGGATGTCCTTGTAGGCGGCGGTCGCCGAAGCGTCTTCGGCATGCGCAGGGGTGATGGCCAGCAATGCGCCCGCGGCGAATGCCAGCAATCCGATCTTGCGACTGAGTTTCAGCATTTCATCCTCCATTTCACAGCGCCCTTCCGGCGACATCGCCCGGCCTGCATGGGGAGAATTGATACCGCTTACAGGGCCTCCGCCGCTTCGCCCGAAAGCGCCATGGCTCTCATGGCCCGTCCGGGCCAGCGTGCCGTGCTGAGAAGGCCGCCGCTGCCGCCCGCGACGGCAGGTCTAGCTTGAGCAGGATATTGGCGACGTGCCGCTTGACCGTGTGCTCGCTGAGGTCGAGTTCGGCTGCGATCGCGGCATTGCTCTTGCCGTCGGCGATCAGGCTCACCACCTCGCTCTCGCGCGCCGTCAGCGCGGCCGGCTCGGCGGGCCTTGCCTTGGGCCGGCAGGCCGGCTCCAGATGCTGCTCCGACGTCGCCAGAACCGCCGGCATGGGCTCGTCCAGCTCATCAAGGCTGACACGGCCGGCATCGACGAAATGCAGGCCGGAACCGACCGCGAGATCGGCGACCAATCGGGAGGCGAGGATGTCGCCGCGCCCGGCATGCGCGGCGAGCTGCATCGCCACCCGCGCCGTCAGGCCCACCGGCTGGCCGCGCATTTCGATCTCGCCGACATGCGCGCCTTGCGCGCTCGCCACGCCGATCTGCTGCGCCGCCTCGCGCAATGCCGCGGCGCAGCGTACGGCTCGGGCCGGCCCATCGAAGCGCGACATCATCATTTCGCCATGCGTGCCGGCCGTGCGGCCGCCATGACGGCCGACCAGAAGCCGCCAGGTCTCCTGGAAGCGTTGGCTGCGCTCGCCCCACATGCGATCGCCAAGCTTGGCCGTGTCGTAGATGCGCGTCACCAGCAGCGCCGCCAGCACGCGCTCGGTATCTGCCATCGCGGGTTCGCCGGTGAGGCATTCCTCGATCAGGTCGGCCACGCGATCGACATCGCCGGTCCAGATCGGATGATCGCGCCCGGCTATCTCGACCAGCCGGGCATGCGGGATCTTCTTCGCGAGGAAGCGGCTGGCATCGGGATCGACACGGACGTCGTTGCGGCGATGGATGAGCAGCGTCGGCGCGCTGATCATCGCCAAGATGCCGCGCACGTCGATCCCGGCGTTCATCCGCGCAAGGGCAGCCGCGGCCGTCGGGCTCGCCGACAGCCGCTCGAACCGGGCCCACCACTGGGCAAAATGCGCATCGTCGACCCGGCCGGGCGCGAAATTGGGCAAGGTGGCGCCGGTGCCCCAGGAGGTCTCCGCCGTTTCGATGAAGGCTTCCAGCCGTTCCGGCGGCATCACCCATTTGTGGAAATGCGCATAGGCGCCATAGAGGACAAGCGCGCGCGTCCGCTCCGGATAGGTGGCGGCGAACAGCATCGCCATCGGCGCGCCTTCCGAGGCGCCCAGGATCGCCGCGCGGCCGCTTCCGGCGGCGTCCATCACCGCGCGCACGTCGTCCATGCGGGTCTCTAAGCTGGGCAGATGATGGGTATCGACGCGGTCGGAAAGCCCGGTGCCGCGCTTGTCGAACAGGATCAGCCGCGAGAAGGCGGAGAGCCGTTTCAACAGGCGGCTGTAGCCTTCGTCTTCCCAATGCAGGTCGAGATTGGAGATGAAGCCCGGCACGAAGACGAGATCGAACGAACCCTGGCCGACCACCTGATAGGCGATCCGCACCTCTCCGCTGCGCGCGTATCTGGTCTCGATCGGCCTCACGCAAGCTATCCCGCCCGGCCAGACGATTTCCTGTCGCCGACCATAGCAGAAGCGGGCCGTCTAAGGCAGCATAACTTTAGAGAGGTGAAATATAAGACCTTTGCCGCCGACGGAGCGTGTGGCGCTGTCAGCGTGAAACAGCGCGCGCCGCCTATGCCTGCCTGGCGTAGCCGAGGCTCTTGTCGGCCTGATCCGGTGTCGGTGGCCGCTTGATCCTGGCCGAGGCGGCGATCACGAGGTCGTCGAAATTCTCGGTGCCGGCGTCCAGCATCTCGAAGAACTGGCGCCGCATCCGCGGCTCCCAGAACTTGTTGATGTGCTCGGCAACGCCGGCAATGCCTTCCTCGCGCGGCTTCGAATGGAAGAAGGTGGCGATCTGGTTGGCCATGCGCACCAGCTTTTCCCTGGTGTTGGCGATGTGGTCTTCGTCATGCGACATGCTTGGCAACTCCGGAAACCACCCGTTCAGGGTGGGTGAAAATATCGAAATCGTCGCCGCGAACCAGCGCCACCAGCGTCATGCCGGCGGCCTCGGCGGTGCGGATGGCAAGCGCGGTCGGCGCCGAAACCGCCATGATGATCGAAGCGCCGATGGCGGCCGTCTTCTGCACCATCTCCACCGACACGCGCGAGGTCACGACGACGGCGCCGGCGGCACCATCGATGCCGGCCTTGGCCAGCGCGCCGGCAAGCTTGTCCAGCGCGTTGTGGCGGCCGACATCCTCACGCGCCATCACGATGCCCTTGCCGGGAACGTAGAAGCCGGCTGCATGCACCGCGCCAGTCTCGGCGTGCAGCGGCTGCACCTTCGACAGCAGCCGGACGGCGCTGGTGATGTCCTCCGCCTGAAGCGTAAGCCGCGACGCACCAACTGCGTCGACCGAGCGCATCGCTTCCTCGATGGATTCGATGCCGCACAAGCCGCAGCCGACCGGCCCGGCAAGCCGGCGCCGCCGCGCCTGGAAGCGCGTGTTGGCCTGGTCCTTCAGCCGGATCTGGATATCGATGCCGGCGCCAAGATCCTCGACCTCGATCGCCTCGATCTCTTTCGGGTCGGCGATGATGCCTTCGGTCAGCGAGAAGCCGAGCGCGAAATCCTCGAAATCGGCGGGGCTTGCCATCATCACCGCATGCGTTGTGCCGGCAAAGGAGAACGCCACTGGCGTCTCCTCCGGCACCATGCGGTTCGCGGCCGCGGTGCCGCCGGCGCGATGCGCCAGCCGCGAGATTTGCGTCGTGGCTTTGCGCCGCGCGGTCAAGACTACTCCGCCGCCGCCAGCGGAGCGATGCGGCGGCTCTGCTTGGCCTGCTCGTTATAGTCCTTCTGCCAGTCGGTCGGGCCGTTGGACGGCGCCACCTGCACGGCGGTGACCTTGTATTCCGGACAATTGGTCGCCCAGTCCGAGAAATCGGTCGTGATCACGTTGGCCTGCGTGTCCGGGTGGTGGAACGTCGTATAGACGACACCCGGCGAGACACGGTCGGTGATCAGCGCGCGCAGCGTGGTTTCGCCCGAACGGCTTGCCAGCCGCACCCAGTCGCCTTCGCGCACGCCACGAACTTCGGCGTCATGCGGATGGATCTCCAGCCGGTCCTCGGCGTGCCACATCGAATTCTCGGTGCGCCTGGTCTGCGCGCCGACATTGTATTGCGACAGGATACGCCCGGTGGTCAGCAGCAGCGGATAGCGCGGGCCGGTTCGCTCGTCCGTCGCCACATATTCGGTGCGGATGAACTTGCCCTTGCCGCGCACGAAGCCGTCGACATGCATGATCGGCGTGCCGAGCGGCGCCTTGTCGTTGCAGGGCCACTGCACCGAGCCGACGCGGTCGAGCAGCTCGAACGAAACATTGGCGAAGCTTGGCGTCGTCTTGGCGATCTCGTCCATGATCTGCGAGGGATGCGTGTAGTTCCAGTCGAGCCCGATGGCGCGGGCGAGTTCCTGCGTCGCTTCCCAGTCGGCATAGCGCGCCTTCGGCTCGATGACCTTGCGCACCATGTTGATGCGGCGCTCGGCATTGGTGAAGGTGCCGTCCTTCTCGAGGAAGGTCGAGCCAGGCAGGAAGACATGCGCGTAGTTCGCCGTCTCGTTGAGGAAGAGATCGTGCACCACCACGCATTCCATCGCCGCAAGGCCGCCGGCGACATGCTTGGTGTCGGGATCGGACTGCAGGATATCCTCGCCCTGGATGTAGATGCCCTTGAACGAACCGTCGACGGCGGCGTCGAGCATGTTGGGGATGCGCAGGCCGGGCTCGTCGTCCAGCTTCACGCCCCACAGGCTCTCATAGATGTCGCGCACCGCCTCGCCCGAGATATGCCGGTAGCCGGGCAATTCATGCGGGAAGGAACCCATGTCGCAGGAGCCCTGCACATTGTTCTGGCCGCGCAGCGGGTTCACGCCGACGCCGGGACGGCCGATATTGCCGGTCGCCATGGCGAGATTGGCGATCGCCATCACCGTGGTCGAGCCCTGGCTGTGCTCGGTCACGCCGAGGCCGTAATAGATCGCGCCGTTGCCGCCCTTGGCATACATGCGCGCGGCGCCCCGGATCAGTTCCGGATCGACGCCGGACAACTGGCCGACAACTTCCGGGCTGTTTTCAGGCAGCGCAACGAAGGACGCCCAGTCCTGGAACTCGGCCCAGTCGCAGCGCTCGCGGATGAAGGCCTCGTCGAACAGGCCTTCGGTGACGATGACATGCGCCAGCGCCGTCAGCACCGCCACGTTGGTGCCGGGCTTCAAGGGCAGGTGATAGTCGGCCTCGACATGCGCCGACTTGACCATCTCGGTGCGGCGCGGATCGAGCACGATCAGCTTGGCGCCCTGGCGCAGCCGCTTCTTCAGCCGCGAGGCGAAGACGGGATGGGCGGAAGCCGGATTGGCGCCGATGATGACGGCGACGTCGGTGAATTCGACCGAGTCGAAATCCTGCGTACCGGCCGAGGTGCCGTAGGTCTGGCCGAGACCGTAGCCGGTCGGCGAGTGGCAGACGCGGGCGCAGGTGTCGACATTGTTGTTGCGGAAGCCCTGCCGCACCAGCTTCTGGACGAGGTAGGTCTCCTCGTTGGTGCAGCGCGAGGAGGTGATGCCGCCGATCGCGGTGCGTCCATACTGATACTGGATGCGGCGGAACTCTTTCGCCGTGTGGGCGATCGCCTCTTCCCAGCTCACTTCGCGCCACGGGTCGGTGATCTTCTCGCGGACCATCGGCGACAGGATGCGGTCCTTGTGCGTGGCATAGCCATAGGCGAAGCGGCCCTTGACGCAGGAATGGCCGTGGTTCGCCTTGCCGTCCTTGTAGGGCATCATGCGGATGACCTCGTCATCCTTGACTTCGGCCTTGAACGAGCAGCCGACGCCGCAATAGGCGCAGGTGGTGACGGCCGAGCGCTCCGGCATGCCCTTTTCGAGCACGGTCTTCTCGCGCAGCGCGTCGGTCGGGCAGGCCTGCACGCAGGCGCCGCAGGAGACGCATTCGGAAGCGATGAAATCCTCATGCATGCCGGCGACCATGCGCGACTCGAAACCGCGGCCCTCGATGGTCAGCGCGAAGGTGCCCTGCACCTCTTCGCAGGCGCGCACGCAGCGCGAGCAGACGATGCACTGCGCCGGATCGTAGGTGAAATAGGGGTTGGATTCGTCGCGGGCGATGTAGTCGACCGCCAGCGAGCCATGGCCGGGCGCCACACCGCCTTCTTCCTTGACGTGGTTGCGGCCTTCAACGCCGTAGCGGTTCTCGGAGAGACCGACCGACTTTGCCACCGCGTCGAATTCGCTGGCGCCGGTGCCGGCCTTCTCGTTCCAGCCGGTCGGGTGGTCCGAGACATAGAGTTCCATGACGCCGCGGCGGATGGCGTCGAGCCGGTCCGACTGCGTGCGCACCACCATGCCTTCGCCGACCGGCGTCGTGCAGGAGGCCGGCGTGCCGCCGCGCCCTTCGATCTCGACCAGGCAGACGCGGCAGGAGCCGAAGGAGTCCAGCATGTCGGTGGCGCAGAGTTTCGGGATCTCGACCCCGCCTTCCATCGCCGCGCGCATGATCGACGTGCCTTCCGGCACGGTGATGCTTTGCCCGTCGACGGTCAGCGTGATCTGCTTCGTTGCCTTCGACTCCGGCGTTCCGTAGTCGATCTCTTCGATGAGTGTCGGGAAGTCGGCCTTGATGTTCATCTGCCAGCTCCTATTCAGCCGCCACGCGCGCCGGCGCGGGCTTGAAATCCTCGGGGAAATGCGTGATCGAACTCATCACCGGATAGGGCGTGAAGCCGCCCAGCGCGCAGAGCGATCCGAACTTCATGGTGTTGCAGAGGTCGGTGACCAGAGCGAGGTTCTTCTCCGCCTCGATGCCTGCGGCGACCTTGTCCAGAACCTCCACGCCGCGCGTCGAGCCGATGCGGCAGGGCGTGCACTTGCCGCAGCTTTCGATGGCGCAGAACTCCATGGCGAAGCGCGCCTGCTTCAGCATGTCGGCCGTGTCGTCGAACACCGTGATGCCGGCATGGCCGATCAGACCGTCGCGCTTGGCGAATTCCTCGTAGTCGAAGGGCGTGTCGAACAAAGCGCGCGGGAAATAGGCGCCGAGCGGGCCGCCGACCTGCACCGCCTTGACCGGACGTCCCGAAGCCGTGCCGCCGCCGATGTCGTCGACGATTTCGCCGAGCGTCAGGCCGAAGGCCGTCTCGAACAGGCCGCCATTGCGAACGTTGCCTGCGATCTGGATCGGGATCGTGCCGCGCGAGCGGCCCATGCCGAAATCCTTGTAGTAGGCGGCGCCCTTGTCCATGATGATCGGCACCGAGGCCAGGCTGATCACATTGTTGATCACCGTCGGCTTGCCGAACAACCCTTGAATGGCGGGCAGCGGCGGCTTGGCGCGCACCACGCCGCGCTTGCCCTCGAGGCTGTTCAGCAGCGAGGTTTCCTCGCCGCAGACATAGGCGCCGGCGCCGACGCGGATCTCCATGTCGAAAGCGTTGGGCGAACCCAGCACGTTGACGCCCAGCACGCCCGCCTTGCGGGCGATGGCGACGGCCTTGTTCATCGTCGCCACCGCATGCGGATATTCCGAGCGGATATACACGAAACCCTTGGTCGCGCCGGTGGCGACGCCGGCGATCGCCATGCCTTCGATCAGCACGAAGGGATCGCCTTCCATGATCATGCGGTCGGCGAACGTGGCGCTGTCGCCCTCGTCGGCGTTGCAGACGATGTATTTCTGCTCGCCCGCCGTATCCAGCACCGTCTTCCACTTGATGCCGGTCGGGAAACCTGCGCCGCCGCGACCGCGCAGGCCGGACTCGGTCACCTGCTTGACCACATCGGCCGGCGTCATGGCGACGGCGTTCTGCAGGCCGCGCAAACCGCCCAGCGACTTGTAGGCGTCGAGCGACAGCGGGTCGTTGATGCCGCAGCGCGCGAAGGTCAGCCGCGTCTGCTTGGCGAAGAAGGGGATCTTATCGGGCGAGCCGAGCCAGCGCTTGTGGTGGCCGCCGGTGAGAAAGCCGCTGTCGAACAGGCTCTTGACGTCGGACGCCTTCACCGGTCCGTAGGCGACGCGGCCGTTGGCGGTCGCGACCTCTACCATCGGTTCCAGGAAATAGGCGCCGCGCGAGCCGTTGCGCACGATCTTGGCCTCGACGCCGCGCTCCTTGAGTTCCTTCTCGATCGCCTTGGCGACCTTTTCGGCGCCGAGCGCCAGCGCGCCGGAGTCTGCCGGGATATAGATGCGCGGGATCATGAACGTACCTCCGCGACGATCTCTTCGATCTTCTCGTCATCGAGCCGGCCGATGACTTCGCCGTCGAGCATCGCCGACGGCGAGCAGGCGCAAAGCCCGAGGCAGTAGACCGGCTCCAGTGTAACCGATCCGTCGCGCGTGGTCTCGTGGAAATCGATGCCGAGCAACTGCTTGACCTTGGCCGCGACGGCGTCCGAGCCCATCGACTGGCAGGCTTCTGCCTGGCAAAGCTTCAGCACGTGCCGTCCGGCTGGCTTGGCGCGGAAATCGTGATAGAAGCTGACCACGCCGTGCACTTCGGCTCGGGAGAGGTTCAGCCCGTCGGCGATCACCGGCAGCGCGTCCTTCGGAACGTGCCCGAACTCTTCCTGTATGCTGTGCAGGATCGGCAGCAGCGGGCCTTCCAGGCCCTTCATCTCGTCAATGATCGCCGCCGTGCGCAACGCGATCTCGGTACTTGCGGCCTGCATGATCACGCAGCGCCCTCCCTGGTCGTGGCGGCCAATGTATGTCACCCCTGGATATAGTGCGGTTTCGGGGCAACGACATGCATAGGGCGCAATATCGCTAAGTCCTTACGAAATCAGAGGAAACCTCCGAAATCAATAAAGCGCTCCCGTCGCTCGATAGAAAATTTCTATCGAAATCGGGTAGCCCGCATTGTCTAACCTAGCGGTGGGCGCGGAAATCGTCCGCCAGCGCCATCGCCTCGTCCAGCAGCGCCTGCACCAGCGGCGTGTGCGGCTCGCCCGGCGCCGCCACCAGCCCGACCGTGTGGCTGGCATCCGGCTCGACGATCGGGATCGCCCGGATCGGTTCGGAAAAGCCGAATGTTTCCGCAAGGTTGAGCGGCATGATCGACGACCATTTGCCGGTACGGATATGCGAGAAGAGCACGATCATCGAATTGGATTCCAGCGTCGGCCGCACCTGCACGCCGGCTTCCGCCAAATGCTGATCGATGATGCGGCGGTTCTGCATATCCGGCGTGAGAAGACACAGCGGCAGCTGGCTGATCTCGGCCCACGTCACTTTGTCGCGGTCGGAATATGGGTTCCCGACCGCCGTGATCAGCTGGTAGCGCTCGTCATAGAGCGGCACGCTGGTGACGCGCCCGAGCGGCTCGTTGTCGAGATAGGTGATGCCGGCATCGACATCGAAATTGCCGAGCAGCGTCAGCACCTCGATCGAGGTGCGCGACAGCACCGAGAAGGTGACGCCCGGATGCTTTTCGCGGAACGGCGTCGTCAGCCGCGCCACCATGGCCAACGCAGTGGGGACCGCCGCGATGCGGATGCGGCCGGCAAGGCCGTGGCGCGCCGCGCGCATCTCCTCGCGCATCGTCCTTGTGTCGCCGACGATGCGGCGCGCCCAGGTCAGCACCTGCTTGCCTTCCGGCGTCAGGCCCTGGAAGCGCGAGCCGCGCAGCACCAGCATGACGCCGAGCTGCTCCTCGAGCTGCTTGATGCCGGCCGACAAAGTCGGCTGGGTCACGCCGCACACCTCCGCGGCCCGGCCGAAATGCTCCTCCTTGGCCAAAGCGATGAAGAATTCCAGTTTGTCGATCATGCCGTCCGATCCGCAGCGGTTTGCCCAAGGTCGGGGAAATCGCCCCGCTTCGCAAGACGCATGCGCAATCGACCTCGTCCACATTTTTGAGCCGGCTATCTGTTTTCCCGCGCCGCCCATGGCGTTATGTGGGATAGGCGGAAGCAAGGAGGGACGACATGCTGGGCTGGTTTCGCAAGCTGTTGCCGCGCGAGGATCGCTTCTTCGATCTGTTCGAGCGGCATTCGCGCACCGTGGTCGGCGGCGCCGAGGCCCTTGAGCAGCTTCTCCAGGGCAAGGACATCGACCGCTGGTGCCAGAAGATCGTCGATCTCGAAAACGAGGCCGACGGCATCACCGCTGAGGTTCTGCTTGCCGTTCGACGCTCCTTCATCACCCCGTTCGACCGCGGCGACATCAAGGACTTGATCCAGTCGATGGATGACGCCATCGACATGATGCACAAGATGGTCAAGACGGTGAAATTGTTCGAGGTCAGCGAGTTCGACCCGCTGATGCGGGAAATGGGCGGCGTCATCGTCCAGGCCGCCCGATTGGTCGCGGAGGCAATCCCGCTGCTCGGCAAGGTAGGCGCCAACGCAGCGCGCCTCAACGCCATCGCCGAGGAGGTGATGCGCGTCGAGGGCCGCGCCGACGATCTGCACGAGCAGGGCCTGAAGGACCTGTTCAGGCGCCACGGCCGCGGCGACGCCATGGCCTATCTGATCGGCTCGGAGATCTATGGCCAGTTGGAGAAGGTGGTCGACCGTTTCGAGGATGTCGCCAACGAGATCAGCGGCATCGTCATCGAGAACGTCTAGGCGATGGAAGCCACGATCGCTTTTCCCCTGCTGATCGGCCTCGTCGCCGTGGCGCTGTTCTTCGATTTCCTCAACGGCCTGCACGACGCCGCAAATTCGATTGCAACCATCGTCTCCACCCGGGTGCTGAGGCCGCATTACGCGGTGTTCTGGGCGGCTTTCTTCAATTTCATCGCTTTCCTGTTCTTCGGCCTTCATGTCGCCGAGACGGTCGGAAAAGGCATCGTGGACGCCAGCATCGTCACGCCGGCGGTGATTTTTTCCGCGCTCGTCGGGGCCATCGTCTGGAACATCGTCACCTGGGTCGCCGGCATCCCGTCGAGCAGTTCGCACGCGCTGATCGGCGGGCTGGTCGGCGCCGGTGTCGCCAAGGCCGGAACCGGCGCCATCGTCTGGTCGGGGCTCGGCAAGACGGTCGCTGCCATCGTGCTGTCGCCGGCGACCGGATTCGTGCTGGCGCTCGTCCTTGTTCTCATTGTTTCGTGGCTGTTCGTGCGCCAGACGCCGTTCGCCGTCGACAACACGTTCCGCGTGCTGCAGTTCTTTTCCGCCTCGCTCTATTCGCTTGGGCATGGCGGCAACGACGCGCAGAAAACCATGGGCATCATCGCCGTGCTGCTCTATTCGCAAGGCGCGCTCGGCCCGACTTTCTATGTGCCGCTCTGGGTGGTGCTCACCTGCCAGTCGGCGCTGGCGCTGGGCACGCTGTTCGGCGGCTGGCGCATCGTCCACACCATGGGCTCGAAGATCACGCGGCTGAACCCGATGCAGGGGTTTTGCGCCGAGACCGGCGGCGCCTTGACGCTTTTCGCCGCCACCTGGCTCGGCGTTCCGGTTTCGACGACGCATACCATCACCGGCGCCATCATCGGCGTCGGCGCCGCCCGCCGCGTCTCCGCCGTGCGCTGGGGCATCGCCGGCAACATCGTCGTCGCCTGGGTGATCACGCTGCCGGCGACGGCGGCGATCTCCGCACTGACCTATCTCGCGACGCGCTTGGCCGCATGATGCGGCCCGGATCGCGGCTGCGGCATTATTCGCCCACCAGGTTCAGGATGTTGCCGTCGGGGTCCTTGAACCAGGCCACCTTCATGCCGGAGCCGACATGGATGTCGCCTTCGAGCGACAGTCCAGGCATATCGTAGTGCTCGAAGGTGATGCCCTTCGACTTCAGCGACTTGACGATAGGCTCGATCCGGTCGCCCACTGCCCAGGTTGCGGCCGTCGCCTTGTTGGTGCCGGCGAATTGCGAGTGATAGACATTGATGAGGGTGTCACCGCTTTTGTAGACGATCAGTTCGCCCTCCATGTCGTCCACTTGGCTGAGGCCCAGCGTTCCCTCGTAGAACGCCTTTGCCTTGGCGATGTCCTTCACCGCGAGATTGGCTGTCACATTGCTGTTTTCGAGCATGGCTGTCTCCTTCCCCGGTTGTCGTGATGGCAATGGAAATAGCGCGGGCGCGCCGTTTGGCTACGACCTGGCCCCGAATCTGAACCATGGCCCTGGCCAAATCCGACGCCATCCGTCGCTTTCCGGGGCACGCCGGGCGAGCCATTGCGCCACGGCTTGGTTCTGCCGGCAAACTGCACTATCTGGAACGCCAAAGCCCCGAGGAAAGATCATGTCCGTTACCAAGGAATCCGTCGTCGAGCGCCTGAAGACGGTGAACGGGCCGGATTTTACCGGCAACATCGTCGATCTCGGCATGGTCTCGGAGATTTTCATCGCCGATTCGAAGGTATTCTTCTCGATCACCGTTCCCGCCGCCCGCGCCCAGGAGCTGGAGCCGTTGCGCGCCGCCGCCGAACGCGCGGTGAAGGCGATCCCCGGCGTCGCCAGCGCCGTCGTCGCGCTGACGGCGGAGAAGAAGGGCGGCGGCATGGAAGCGCCGGTTCCGGCGCGCCCTGCCGCCCCGCGGCCCGCCGCTCCGCCGCCGCAGCGTCCCGCGCCGCACGCGCCCGCATCGCAGAGCCATGGCAAGCGCGGGGTGCCAGGCATCGACGCCATCATCGCGGTCGCCTCCGGCAAGGGCGGCGTCGGAAAATCGACCACCGCCGTCAACCTGGCGCTCGGCCTTGCTGCCAACGGGTTGAAGGTCGGCGTGCTCGATGCCGACATATATGGCCCATCGATGCCCAGGCTGCTCAACATCCACGGCCGGCCGCAGACCGTCGACGGCAAGATCCTGAAGCCGATGCAGAATTACGGCCTCAAGGTGATGTCGATGGGCTTCCTCGTCGATGAGGAGACGCCGATGATCTGGCGCGGCCCGATGGTGATGTCGGCGCTGACGCAGATGCTGCGCGAAGTCGAATGGGGTCCGCTCGACGTGCTGGTGGTCGACATGCCGCCCGGCACCGGCGATGCCCAACTCACCATGGCCCAGCAGGTGCCGCTCGCCGGCGCCGTCATCGTTTCGACGCCGCAGGACCTGGCGCTGATCGACGCGCGCAAGGGCCTCAACATGTTCAAGAAGGTCGATGTGCCGCTGCTCGGCATCGTCGAGAATATGAGCTACTTCCTCGCGCCGGACACCGGTAAGCGCTACGACATTTTCGGCCATGGCGGCGCGCGCCGCGAGGCCGAGCGCCTCGGTGTCACCTTCCTCGGCGAGGTGCCGCTGGAAATGGGCATCCGTGAGAGCTCGGACGCCGGCGCCCCGGTCGTCGCCTCGAAGCCGGAGGGCGCCGAGGCGAAGATCTACCGCGACATCGCATTGAAGGTCTGGGATCGGGTCCAGCAAGAGCGCGGCGCGGCCGAAGCCGCCGTGCCCAGCATCGTGTTCGAATAAACCCTTTCCCTCGAGGGGAGGGTCAGGCGCCGACCTTCTCGCCGAATGTCGAGAAGAACTGCCCGGCCAGTTTCTTCGAAGTCGACTGGATCAGTCGGCTGCCGAGTTGGGCGATCTTGCCGCCGACCTCGGCCTTGGCGGCATATGTGAGCACTGTCGCATCCGGCCCTTCGGCGGTCAGCGTCACGTCGGCGCCGCCCTTGGCGAAGCCGGCAATGCCGCCCTTGCCCTCACCCTGAATGGTGTAGGAATGCGGTGGCTTGAGGTTCTTCAGCGTGACTTCGCCGTTGAAGGTCGCCTTGATCGGCCCGATCTTGAGCACCACGGTCGCCGCCATCTCGGTGTTCGAGGTCTTTTCCAGGCTTTGGCAGCCCGGAATCGCCTCCTTCAGGATTTCCGGGTCGTTGAGGGCTTCCCACACTTTCTCGACGGGTGCGGCGATCCGCTCCTCGCCTTCGATCACCAAAGCCATCAAGACCTCCCGCGTTTGCTGATGCCGATTGGTCGTAGCGCGCGGGCCGGGACAAGTCTATCGCACCAAAGTCCGGGTTCTGGCTGCGCCTGCCTCTTGCCTGCATGAGCGCATTGTCCTATCGATTTGTCATACAAATACGGAGACCACCATGGCAGGCGCCCCCACCAAGAAGAAGAAATTTCGCTCGCAGGAGTGGTTCGACAATCCCGACAATCCGGGCATGACGGCGCTCTATCTCGAGCGTTACCTCAATTACGGCCTGACGCGCGCCGAGCTGATGTCGGGCAAGCCACTGATCGGCATCGCGCAGACCGGTTCCGACCTTTCGCCCTGCAACCGGCATCATCTCGAACTCGCCAAGCGCGTGCGCGAGGGCATCGTCTCGATGGGCGGCATCCCGTTCGAGTTTCCGTGCCATCCGATCCAGGAGACCGGCAAGCGCCCGACCGCCGCGCTCGACCGCAACCTTGCCTATCTCAGCCTCGTCGAGGTGCTTTACGGCTATCCGCTCGACGGCGTCGTGCTGACCATCGGCTGCGACAAGACCACGCCGGCGCTGCTGATGGCGGCGGCCACCGTCAACATTCCGGCGATCGCGCTGTCGGTCGGCCCGATGCTGAACGGTTGGCACAAGGGCAAGCGCACCGGCTCCGGCACCATCGTCTGGGAATCCCGGCAAAGACTTTCGGCCGGCGAGATCGACTATGACGAGTTCATGGACATCGTCGCCTCCTCGGCACCCTCGACCGGCTATTGCAACACCATGGGCACCGCCACAACGATGAATTCGCTGGCAGAGGCGCTCGGCATGCAGTTGCCGGGCTCGGCCGCCATCCCCGCGCCCTATCGCGAACGCGGCCAGATCGCCTACGAGACGGGCAAGCGCATCGTCGACATGGTGCATGAGGACCTGAAACCGTCCGACATCATGACGCGCGGGGCCTTCGAGAACGCCATCGTCGTCAACTCGGCCATCGGCGGCTCGACCAACGCGCCGATCCACCTCAACGCCATCGCACGCCATCTCGGCGTGCCGCTCGACAATGACGACTGGCAGAAGATCGGCCTCGACATTCCGCTGCTGGTCAACCTGCAGCCGACGGGCGAGTATCTCGGCGAGGACTATCACCATGCCGGCGGCGTGCCGGCCGTCGTTGCCGAACTGATGAAGGGCGGCCTGCTGCCGCATCCCGATGCCATCACCGTCAACGGCAAGTCGATGGGCGACAATTGCAGGGATGCCGTCAACGAGAACCAGGATGTCATCCGCAGCGCCGACAAGCCGCTCAAGGCCAATGCCGGCTTCATCAATCTCAAGGGCAATCTGTTCGATTCCGCCATCATGAAGACCAGCGGCATCTCGCCCGAATTCCGGGAGCGTTATCTCTCCAACCCGAACGACCCTGAGGCTTTCGAAGGCAACGCCATGGTCTTCGACGGGCCGGAGGATTACCACGCCCGCATCGACGACCCGGCGCAGGGCATTGACGAGCACACGATCCTGTTCATGCGCGGCGCCGGTCCGGTCGGTTATCCGGGCGGCGCCGAGGTGGTCAACATGCAGCCGCCAGCCTACCTCATCAAGAAGGGCATCCATGCGCTGGCCTGCATCGGCGACGGCCGCCAGTCCGGTACCTCCGGCTCGCCGTCGATCCTCAACGCCTCGCCGGAAGCCGCGATCGGCGGCGGCCTTGCGCTGCTCAAGACCGGCGACCGCGTCCGCATCGACCTCAAGAAGGGCACGGCCAATATCCTCGTCAGCGACGAGGAGATCGCCAAGCGGCGCGCCGCGCTGCAGGGCAATGGCGGTTATCACTATCCCAAGCACCAGACGCCCTGGCAGGAGATCCAGCGCGGCATGGTCGACCAGTTCTCGGCCGGCATGGTGCTGAAGCCGGCGGTGAAGTACCAGGACGTCGCGCACACCAGCGGCGTGCCGCGCGACAATCACTGATCGTGTAGTCGGCTAAATCATGAGGGCGGCTCGCCGATGGCGGGTCGCCCTTTTCTGTTGCCCTTGTTTTGTCTCGACGGAACCCACAGATAAGCTCGACCTCGGCAGCCTGCGAAGGGGAGAGATATAGTGGCGAAACGGCGTTCTTCCCTCGGCTTCCTCGGCATGTTCGGCCGCTCCGGCGATCTGCGCCAGCTCGACGAGGCGCTGCGTGCGGCCGACCTGCATCCCGCCCTGGTTCCCGAGGGCGTGAAGCTCACCATCGTCAACCTGATGAACGACCGCTGGCCGGACGAACCGCCGGCGGACGCCTATCAATCCGTGGCGCAGCTCTGCGGCTATTGCGTTGCCGGACCGGAGGTGTTCGAGCAGGCCAACGGCCGGGAGCCGACATTGGCGGTCGAGCGCCGCATCGAGGCGGCGCTGGAGGCCGGCGACAGCTTTGATGCGCAGATCGTGCTGATGACGCTGCACGCCAAGCTGATCAATGCCGAAGTCGTCGAGCGCTACCGGCTGACCGTCGAATGATGGAGCTCACCCGCCCATGCCGCTGCGCGGCAGCTTGATCATCTCGCCGAAGCGGGCGCGCAGCTTGTCGTCGAGCAGGCGCGAGACGTGGCGCGGGAAACGCTCGGCAAGCACGCGCTTCTTCTCCGCGATTGCCCGCGACAGGATGTCGGGCCGGCCCTTTTCGTTCCATTCCTTGGGGGAGAAACGGTCGCCGACGGCGGGATAGAAATACTCGGTCTGCATCAGCTTCAGCGTCTGATCGTTGCCGAGATAGTGTCCGGGACCCTTCATGCAGACATCGGCGATGGTGTCGATCGACAGCGCCTCGTCGGTCACCTCGATGCCGCGCACGCAGCGCAGGCAGTGTCCCAGCATGTCGTTGTCGATGATCAGGCTTTCCAGGCAGAAGCCAAGCAGCGAGGCATGCATGCCGGCCGACTCATAGACGAGATTGAGGCCGGCAAGACCGGCCATCACGTCGGTGATGCCCTTTTCATAGCCAGACTGGATGTCGGGCAGTTTCGAATCCGTCATGCCGGCGGCCGAGCCGCCGGGCAGGTCGTAATATTGCGCCATCTGCGCGCAGGCCGCGGTCAGCATAGCCTGTTCGGCCGAGCCGCCCGACATGGCGCCGGTGCGGAGGTCGGATACGAAGGGCCAGGTGCCGAAGATCGCCGGATGCCCAGGCTTGATGGCATTGACATAGACTAGGCCCATCAGCACTTCCGCCACCGCCTGCACGACGGCGCCGGCGATCGCGGCGGGTGCCGTAGCGCCCGCCTGGCCGGCGGAGAGCAGCAGGATCGGAATGCCGCCTTCGACGCAGGCTTCGAGCACGCCGCAGGCGTCCTCGGCGAACTTCATTGGCGGCACGACGAAGCAGTTCGAGTTCGACACGAACGGCCGCGCGCGGAAATTCTCCTCGCCGCCGGCGATCGCGTAGAGCATTTCCAGCGCCGGCTTGACGTTCTCGCGCACGGTGAACGAGGTGCCGACATGCTTGGACGTCCCCATCACGCAGGCATAGAGCGTGTTGAAATCCATATCGAGCGGATCGGGGATGTCGCGCGGCACCATGGTGCGCTGGAAGAAATGGATATTGTCCAGCCCGTCGACGAGACGGGCGGCGTCGTAGAGATCCTGCAGCAGCGATTCGCGATATTCGCGCTTCTCGACGTCGACCAGATGCACCGCCGCGCCCGCTGTGCCGTAGTGCACGCGTTTGCCCTGGATCAGCATGTCGTGCTTCGGATCCTGGCCGTAGAGGGTGAAGTTGCGCGCCGCTCGTTTGATCGTGTCCAGCACCAGCGCGCGCGGCAGCCGGATGCGGCCGTCGTCGCCATAAATGCCGCCGACCCGGGTCAGCGCTTCGATGCATGACGGGATGGCGTTGGCGAAGCCGACCGTCTCGAGGAGCGTCAGCACTGCTTCGTGGATGCGTTCGCGGTCGTTCTGGCTCAACGGACCATAGCTGCCGCCTTCAAGCCCCGCCCGCACCGGACGGATATCGTCGGCCAAAGGCGCCGCCCGCATCGCGCGGCGCGCTTCGCGTCCGCCGGAACGCCGCGAACGCTGGTCCGCCGACGCTTCCTGCTTCTCAAGAGCCACTGACATGGAAGCACTCCACCTTTGTCTTTTATCTGCGAGGCGGTCCGCGGCGGTTGGTCCACCATCGGTCTGCCTCGTCCCCTTCTGGCCCCGACTATGCCGCCGGCATTGGCACAGCCTATGGGCCAGCCATTTCCGTCGAATATGCCAGGGCTCTAAAGCAACAGGTGCGCGCCAAAACAAAAAGAGCCGGCGCTGCGCCGGCTCCTTTTCAGGATGTCTGTGGCGATCAGGCGGCGGCGGGCCTGCGTCCGGCCGCGGTGGCAAGTTCGCGGATGCCCGGCTCGATATGCTGCAGCGAGATCGAGGAGATGCCCAAGCGCATGAAACGAGAGGGCTTTTCGCTGCGGTCGAAGAACCGGTCGCCTGGCTCGATGATGACGCTGCGCGAAGCGGCGGCTTCCGCAAGTCCGCGTGAATCGGTGCCGCGCGGCCCCTCCAGCCAGAGCGATGTGCCGCCCGCCGAGTCGGTCGAGCGCCATTCTGGCAGGAAAGCGGAAATCGCATGGACCAGACGCTTGCGCCGTTCGTCGAAGGCGGTGGAAAGCCTGCGCACCAGCGCCTCGTGATGGCCGAGCGACAGGAACAGCGCGACGGCGCGCTGGTTGTTTGCCGGCGGGTGCCTGAGCATGAAGCGGCGCAGCGCGCGAAGCTCGGCGATCAGCCCCGCCGAGGCGACGATGTAGCCGAGCCTGAGACCTGGAGCCAATGTCTTCGACATCGAGCCGACATAGATGACGCGGCCCGAGCGATCGAGGCTCTTCAGCGCCTGCTGCGGCGCCTCGTCGAGCAACTGGCTGTCATAACCGTCCTCGATGATGATCTGGTTGTTGCGGTTGGCGCGCGCCAGGAGATCCTGCCGCCGCTCCGCCGACAGCGGCACCATGGTGGGGCAATGGTGGCTGGGCGTGACGAAGACGAAGCCGGAATCGCTGGGAATAGAAGACGTTACGATGCCCGACTGGTCGACCGGGACCGGCTGAATATCGGCGCCGGCCAACCGGAAGATCGAGCGCGCGTCCGGGTAGCCTGGGTCTTCCATCGCCACCTTCGAGCCCTTGGTCATCAACAGCGTGGCCAGCATGTAGAGCGCGTTCTGCGCCCCCAGCGTCACGATGATCTCGTCCGGATTGGCGAAGATGCCGCGCCGCGGCAGAAGCCTGGCCTGGATCTGCTCGATCAGCAGCGGATCGTCGCGGTCGACCATGTCGGACGCCCAGTTGCGGATCTCGAGCACCGCCAGCGCCATGCGGTTGCACTCGCGCCATTCGGCGGTCGGAAACAGCGCCGGATCGAACTGGCCGTAGACGAACGGATAGGAGGACTTGATCCAGTTGTCGTGCTTGGCCGGCGGCGGCATGTCGCTTGCGGCGATCTGCCGGCGCGCCTTCCAGTCGATCTCGTTCTGCTGGTCGGGCGCCTTCTGATGCGGCTTGGCGGGGGTGGCCAGCACGTCCGGATTGACGAAATGGCCGCGCCGCTCGCGCGCCACCAGGAACCCCTGGTCGACCAACTGCTGAAAGGCCAGTACCACCGTGCCGCGGGCAACTCCAAGTTTTTCCGCGAGAATTCGGCACGACGGCAACGGCATCGAGGCGGCGATCTGTCGGTCGAGAATGGCCGCGACGATCGCCTGGCGGATCTGCGCCTGGAGGGTCTGGCCGGATTCAGCCGAAATCCGGAACAGGCCGGACCATATGGCCGTGTCATTGCGCTGTGGCATGGGAAATCTTCCTCGGATGGCCAGCTGTTTTCACTTGGCTGGACCAGTGGAGTGTATGGGTGGCATAAGGGGTTGCGCCAATCAATTTTTCTGATCGCTGGGATTTATGCCAGTGATCTATCAGGCGCGACGCACAGCGTCGTCGCCCCGCGTCAAAGCGCGATGCGAAGCATCGTCGCGGCACCGACCCAAGCGCGACGCACAGCGTCGTCGCCCCGCGTCAAAGCGCGATGCGAAGCATCGTCGCGGCACCATAAAGGCGCGATGCGCAGCATCGTCGCCACCGGCGCACGGTACCCCTTCACCGTCCAACACCACCCTCATCAAAGCGTGATGCAGTGCGGCAATCCCACGCTTGAACGAAATGGAAATCGGCTCGATAGAATGACGCGCCGACACGCGCCGGAAACATCCGGCCTGTTAAAATGGTTTAAAAACCCGCCAGGAGCCCGCCAGTGGACCAGTCATCCTTCGACAAGCAACTTGCTGCCTTGCGCGATCAGCGCGCGGCGGCCAAGGGCTCGATGCGCGAGGCCTTCGCCGCCGATCCCAAGCGCTTCGAGACATTTTCCGCCACCGATGGAGACCTTCTGCTCGACTGGTCGAAATGCGCGGTCGACGCGAACACGATGACGATGCTGGAAAAGCTCGCGGGCGCGGCCGATCTCGCGGGACGCCGCGCGGCGATGTTCGAAGGCAAGAAGATCAACATCACCGAGAACCGTGCCGTGCTGCACACCGCGCTGCGCAACCTGACCGGCAAGAGCGTGATCGTCGACGGCCAGGACACCAAGGCCGACGTGATTGCCGTGCTCGACGCCATGGGCGCCTTCGCCGACGCCATCCGCTCGGGCAAGGCGGCCGGCGCCACCGGCAAGAAGATCACCGACATCGTCAACATCGGCATCGGCGGCTCGGACCTCGGCCCGGCGATGGTGACGCTGGCGCTCGCGCCCTATCACGACGGGCCGCGCGCGCACTATGTCTCCAATGTCGACGGCGCCCATATCCATGACACGCTGAAGGGCCTCTCCCCGGAAACGACCTTGTTCATCATCGCCTCCAAGACCTTCACCACGGTCGAGACGATGACGAATGCCGAGACGGCGCGCGATTGGGTGCAGAAGGCGCTGGGCAAGGAAGCGGTCGGCAAGCATTTCGCCGCCGTCTCGACCGCGCTCGACCTCGTGGCCAAATTCGGCATCGAAGAAGACCGCGTCTTCGGCTTCTGGGATTGGGTCGGCGGCCGCTACTCGGTCTGGAGCGCCATCGGCCTGCCGGTGATGATTTCCGTCGGCCCGCGCAACTTCCGCGCTTTCCTCGACGGCGCGCATGAGATGGACGAGCATTTCCGTACCGCGCCGATGCAGAAGAACCTGCCGGTGCTGCTCGGGCTGATCGGTTGGTGGCATCGCGTCGTCTGCAAATATCCGGCCCGTGCCGTCATCCCTTACGACCAGCGCCTGTCGCGTCTGCCGGCCTATCTGCAGCAGCTCGACATGGAATCGAACGGCAAGAGCGTCACGCTGGACGGCACCGCGGTTGCCACGCCGACCGGGCCGCTGGTCTGGGGCGAGCCCGGCACCAACGGCCAGCATGCCTTCTTCCAACTCCTGCACCAGGGCACCGACTTCATCCCGGTCGAATTCCTCGCCGCCGCTGTCGGTCACGAGCCCGAATTGAAACACCAGCACGACCTTCTGCTCGCCAACTGCCTGGCGCAGTCGGAGGCCTTCATGAAGGGGCGCACGTTGGAAGAGGCGCGCGCGCAGATGCTGGCCAAGGGAATGAAGCCGGCCGACGTCGACCGCATCGCGCCGCACCGCGTCTTCTCGGGCAATCGCCCGTCGCTCACCATCCTCTACCGCAAGCTCGATCCGCGTACATTGGGTCGGCTTATCGCGCTTTATGAACATCGCGTCTTCGTCGAGGGCACGCTGTTCAACATCAATTCCTTCGACCAGTGGGGGGTCGAACTCGGCAAGGAATTGGCGACGGGCCTGCTGCCTGTCGTTGAGGGCAAGGAGACTGCCGCAAAACGCGACGCCTCGACTGCCGGTCTGGTGGGACACATCCACCACTTGCGCGGTTCGGAGTAAAAGGATTGGCAGACATCAAGGGAATTCTCTTCGACAAGGACGGCACGCTTGTCGACTTCAACACAACCTGGCTCGGCGTCGCCGACTTCATGGCGATGGATGCCGCCGAGGGCGACCGCTGGAAAGCGGATCGGCTGCTGGCCGCCGCCGGCTTCGACTTCGTCACGAAACGCTTCAAGCCCGATTCGATCTTCGCCTCCGGCTCGAACATGGACGTCGTCGAGCTCTGGTTCCCGCGTCTGTCCGACGAGGACCAGATGCACGCCGTTGCCCGCTTCAATGAGATTACCTCGGTGCAAGGGTCGGCCATGGCGGTCGCGCTGCCGGGCGTCATCGACTCGTTGCGGACATTGCACAAACGATCCTATCGCATGGGCGTCGCCACCAACGATTCGACCAGCGGCGCCGAACGGACGCTCGCCACGCTGGGCATCGCGCAGCTCTTCGACGCCGCCTTCGGCTATGACGCCGTCGCCAACTCCAAGCCGGCGCCCGACACGGTGGTCGCCTTCTGCGACCTGACCGGGTTGAAGCCCGGCGAGATCGCCATGGTCGGCGACAACCGCCATGATCTGGAAATGGCACGCGCCGGCGGCTGCGGCCTGGCGGTGGGCGTGCTCTCCGGCACCGGCACGCGCGACTCGCTGGCGCCGATGGCGGACATCGTTCTGGATTCGGTCGCCGACCTGCCGGATTTTCTGGCCGCGCGGGTGAACGTTCCGGCGGGCTAGAGCGGTTTGCCGTTTCACGGAAACGGCAAACCGCTCTATCTCCTTGTTTTTACGCAATTCCGGACGGAAAACCGTTCACACTTTTCCTGGAATTGCTCTAACCGGATTTCGCAACAAAAGCGAACACGGCGCTTGGCCTGGGCTCGCTGCCGCCGTTTCCGCCGACATCCGGCACCTGGTATTCGCCGAGCAGGCAAAGCCGTGGCCTGGGCAGCCAGGCGCGGCCGGGATCGCCGACCAGCACGTCGATGCCGGCGGCGAGGCAGCGGTCGAGGAACGGCATCATCCGCTGCCCGACGTCCTGCGCGTAGAAGACGTCGCCCGCCAGCACCACGTCGACCGCCGGCGGTGGACCGGCGGTAATGTCCTTGTCGACGATCTCGATGGCGACACCATTGGCTTTTGCGTTGAGGCGGAGCGCCGCCACCCCGTTGCGGTCGATCTCCGCCGCGATCACCGCGCGCGCTCCGGCTTTTGCCGCCGCGATGCCGACCAGCCCCGAGCCGGCGCCGAGGTCGAGCACGCGCTTACCGGCGACGATCGACGGACGGTCGAGGATATAGCGGGCCAGCACCGCGCCGCCCGCCCAGGCATAGGCCCAGTAGGGCGGCTGCGACTCGGCCTCGTCCACACCGTTGTCGTCGTCCGGTTCGAGCAGCTGCCGCAGGCCGCTGCCGGGATGCGCCTGATAGAGCCGGACCTCCGGCAGCGACGGCACCGGCGCCAGCCGCATGTTCGCCTTGATGAATTCCGTCGGATCGAGCCGCTTGCCTCGCTCCGGTGTCTCGCCGGCGGAATCGCTCAAGCCTGGTCCCGCAGCGCCCGCCGCAGAATCTTGCCGACCGGCGTCTTCGGCAGCTCGGTGCGGAATTCGATGAACTTCGGCCGCTTGTAGCCGGTCAGGTTCTCGCGGCAATAGGCCATCAGCGCCTCGATGGTCAGCGCCGGATCCTTCTTCACCACGAACAATTTAGGCACTTCGCCGGAGTGCTCGTCCGGCACGCCGATCGCCGCCACTTCGAGCACGCCCGGATGATGCGCCACCACCTCCTCCAGCTCGTTGGGATAGACGTTGAAGCCGGAGACCAGGATCATGTCCTTCTTGCGGTCGACGATCTTGGTGTAGCCGCGCTCGTCCATGAAGCCCATGTCGCCGGATTTGAAGAAGCCGTCCTCGGTCATCGCCTTGGCGGTCTCGTCGGGCCGGTTCCAGTAGCCGGCCATCACCTGCGGACCGCGGATGCAGATCTCGCCCACTTCGCCTAGCGGCACGTTGTTGCCGTCGTCGTCGCGGATGGCGATTTCGGTCGAAGGCAGCGGCAGTCCGATCGTACCGGTGAAGTCGCTGGAGCTGAACTTGTTGGCGGTCGCCACAGGCGAGGTTTCGGAGAGCCCGTATCCTTCGCTCACCGGACAGCCGGTCAGCGCCTTCCAGCGTTCGGCGACGCCCTTCTGCACCGCCATGCCGCCGCCCAGCGTCAGGATCAGCGGCTTGAAGTCCAGCTTGCGGAACTCCTCATTGTTGAGCAGCGCGTTGAACAGCGTGTTGAGGCCTGGGAAGATGTGCATCGGGTATTTCGCCAGTTCCTTGACGAAGCCCGGAATGTCGCGCGGGTTGGGGATCAGAACGTTCTGCGCGCCCTGCTGCATGCCCATCAGCGCGTTCACCGTCAGCGCGAAGATGTGATAGAGCGGCAGCGCGCAGATGAAGTTGAGATGCGCCGGCTTCGGCTTGACCGTGTAGGCGTCCTCCACCCACAGCGAATTCTGCGCGACGTTCGAAAGCACGTTGCGATGCAGCAGCACGGCACCTTTCGAGACGCCGGTGGTGCCGCCCGTATATTGCAGGAAGGCGATGTCGTCGCCGGAGACCGTGGGCGGCTTGAAGGCGATGGTCGCGCCGGTCTTGAGCACGGCGTTGAACTTGACATGGCCGGGCAGCGACCACGCCGGAACCATCTTCTTCACCCGCCGCACGACGATGTTGACGATGGCGCCCTTGAGGCCGCCCAGCATGTCGCCCATCGCGGCGACGATGACATGCTTGACCGGCGTCCTGGCGATCACCGCCTGCAGCGTGCCGGCGAAGTTTTCGAGGATGACGATCGCCTGCGCGCCGGAATCCTTCAGCTGATGTTCCAGTTCGCGCGGTGTGTAGAGCGGATTGACGTTCACCACGATATAGCCGGCGCGCAGTATGGCCATCATTGCCACCGGATACTGCAGCACGTTCGGCATCATCAGCGCCACGCGCGCGCCCTTCTCCAGGCCTCTCGCCTGCAGATAGGCGCCGAACGCGGCCGATAGCCGCTCGAGCTCGGCATAGGTGATCGACTTGCCCATGCACACGAAGGCCGGCTGCCCGCCGAATTGCTTGCAGGCGCCGACCAGGAACTCGCCGATGGACTTGTAGGGCAGGGCGCCGATCTCGGCCGGCATGTTCTTCGGATAGCTTTTCAGCCACGGCTTTTCCGGCAGGCCGACAGTGAGCGCGGTGATCGCCTTCGGCAGGCTCTTCGAGACAGGCCTGGCGGCGCTCGGCTGGGCAGCCTCCGCTTTTGCGGTTGCCGGTTTGCCCACTTTCGTGGCTACGGCCTTGGTCTTTGTCGCCGCGGGCTTGGCGGCGGCCGGCTTTGCCGCCGCCTTTGCCTTGGGCGTTGCTTTGGCCTTGGCAGCCTTGGGCGCTTCGCTTTCGGCGGCGGCCTTGGCCTTTGCTTTCGCCGCGGCTGTCGTCTTGGCTGCTTTTGCCACCTGTCTCTCCCTGTCGCCTTCTATCCGGGCGCGCGCTTCAAGGAAGCGTCCTCCACGCCGGTTGCGGATTTTCCGGGAAATCCCGCCCATCGTCTATGTATTGCCTCTATCGGCGAGCGTGCAAGCCTTGCCCCAGCGGCAAGGGCGGGGAAAGATTTGCGGTCAAAATCCTATGCCTCGGCGGCCTCATATATCGTGCCCGGGCAGCAGGCAGACCTCAGGCAGTCAGGCCCCCTGAGCCCATTTCTCAAGGCGAGCAATCAATAAAAAAATGCCGTCGTTAATAATGTCGTGAGCAGAAAAAACTACTCACCTTTTCTACTTTTTGAGCAAAAACTAGATTCTTTTCCTGCTTCCCATGGGGTACGCAAACGGGGTGTTCCAAAGGCGAAGAAACGGTGCTTATATGCGCCCTTCGCGAGCCTGATAGAGGGGCTTGAGAGAACATCAGGGAGTGCTCAATGAAAAAGACAATGACTTTTGCAGCCGCGTTGCTGGCTGCAAGCGTCCTCAGCGGCATGGCCAGTGCTAAGACGCTCGTTTATTGCTCGGAAGCGTCGCCGGCCAATTTCGATCCGGGTACGACGACTGGCGGCAACGACTTCGACGCCTCGTCGCGCACGGTCTATTCGCGACTGGTCGAGTTCAAGCACGGCGGCACCGAGGTCGAGCCGGGTCTTGCCGACAAGTGGGAAATCTCCGACGACGGCCTGGTCTATACTTTCCATCTGCATCCGGGTGTGAAGTTCCAGACCACCGATTATTTCAAGCCGACGCGCGACCTCAACGCCGACGACGTCGTCTTCTCCTTCGATCGCCAGTTCAACAAGGAAAATCCCTGGAACGGCGACAAGTATCTGCCGAACCTGACCTGGGACTATTACACGGGCATGGACATGCCGAAATACGTCGCCAAGTGGGAGAAGGTCGATGACCTCACCGTCAAGCTGACGCTGACCGAGCCGAACGCGCCGATGCTGGCAAACCTCGGTATGGACTTCGCCTCGATCGTGTCGAAGGAATATGCCGACCAGCTCCAGAAGGACGGCAAGATGGCCGACTTCTCGACCAAGCCGATCGGCACCGGCCCGTTCCAGTTCGTCGACTATCAGCTGGATTCGGTCATCCGCTACGCGGCCAATCCGGACTACTTCAAGGGCAAGGAAAAGATCGACGACCTGGTCTTCGCCATCACGCCTGACGCGACCGCCCGCATCCAGAAGGTGCTGGCCGGCGAATGCGATATCGCGCCGTATCCGAACCCGGCCGACATCGCCACCATCAAGGCCAACAAGGACGTGACCCTGATGGATCAGGCCGGCCTGAACATCGGCTATATGAGCTACAACACCACGATCCCACCGCTCGACAAACCGGAAGTGCGCCATGCGCTCAACCAGGCGATCGACCGGCAAGCGCTGATCAAGTCGCTGTTCCAGGATGCCGGCGCCACGCCTGCCGAAAACCTGATCCCGCCGACCATGTGGTCGTGGAACAAGGACGTGAAGGCCGACGCCTACAATCCGGACGCGGCCAAGAAGGTGCTGGCCGATGCCGGGCTGAAGGACATCCAGCTCTGGGCTTCCGACCGCGTTCGTCCGTACAACCCGAACTTCCAGCGTGCGGCGGAGCTGATCCAGGCCGATTGGGCCAAGGTCGGCGTCAAGGCAGAGATCGTCAACTACGAGTGGACCAAGTATCGCTCGGAAGGCAAGAAGAAGGACCGTCCCGGCGCCTTCCAGATCGGCTGGACCGGTGACAATGGCGATCCGGACAACTTCTTCGCCACTCTCTTCGCCTGCTCTGCCATCGGCGTCTCGAACTACTCAAGCTGGTGCGACAAGGACTTCGAGGACCTGATCCAGAAAGCCAAGAAGACGAGCGACCAGGCCGAGCGCACCAAGCTCTATGAACAGGCCCAGGTGATCTTCGCCAAGGAAGCGCCCGCCTTCCTGCTGGCCCACAGCCAGGTTTACGCGGTCGTTCGCAATAATGTCAGCGGCTTCAAGATGGACCCGCTCGGCATTCATCGCTTCGACGGCGTTGACAAGGCCGAATAATATTGCGAACGGGGCGGCGCAATTCCAGCGCCGCCCCATTCCATTTGACGATGCTCAGATATCTTCTCAACAAAATCGCCCTCCTGATCCCGACTTTGGTCGGCATCACCATCTGCGCCTTCGCGTTCGTGCGGCTGCTGCCCGGCGATCCGATCCTCGCCATGGCCGGCGAGCATGGCGTTGCCCCCGCCCGCTATGAAGAACTCAAGCAGCAGTTCGGTTTCAATCTGCCGATCTGGGAGCAGTACGCGCGTTATGTCAGTGAGGTCGCTACCGGCGATTTCGGCGTCTCGATTTCGTCCAAGCGCCCGGTTCTCGAGGAGTTCAAGACGCTCTTCCCGGCGACGCTGGAACTGTCCTTCTTCGCCATGATTTTCGCCATGGCGCTCGGCATTCCGGCCGGCATCTTTGCGGCGATCAAGCGTGGCTCGTGGTTCGACCAGTCGCTGATGGGCACGGCGCTCGTCGGCTACTCCATGCCGATCTTCTGGTGGGGCCTGCTGCTCATCATCTTTTTCTCCGGCTATCTCGGCTGGACACCGGTCAACGGCCGCATCGACCTGCAGTACTTCTTCAAGCCGATCACCGGCTTCATGACTATCGACACCTTGCTCTACGGCAAATGGGATGCGTTTCGCTCGGTATTGCGCCACCTGGTGCTGCCGACAATTGTGCTCGGCACAATTCCGCTGGCTGTGATAGCGCGCCAGACACGCTCCGCCATGCTCGAGGTGCTGGGCGAGGATTACGTGCGGACTGCCCGCGCCAAAGGCCTTTCGTCGGCCCGAGTCATCGGCGTGCATGCCCTGCGCAATGCGCTGATTCCGGTGGTCACCACCATCGGCCTGCAGGTTAGCACGTTGCTCGCCGGCGCCATCCTTACCGAAACGATCTTCTCCTGGCCGGGCATCGGCAGGTGGATGGTGGAATCCATATCCAAGCGCGACTATGTCGTCGTGCAGTCCGGCTTGCTCCTGATCGCTCTCATCGTCATGGCGGTGAACCTGATCGTCGATGTGCTCTACGCCGTCATCAACCCACGCATCAGGGCGGCATAAATGAGCCAGACCGAAATCGCCCCTATGGCCGCCGGCAACCCGGACCGTCTCACCGGCCTGAAGACCTTCTGGCATTACTTCTCGGTCAACCGCGGTGCGGTGATCGGCCTGTTCGTCTTCATCCTGCTGGTGCTGGCGGCGCTATTCGCGCCGCTGCTCGCGCCCTATGCGCCCGATGTGCAGGACAAGACGGCGTTCCTGCGGCCCCCCGCCTGGCAGGACGGCGGCTCGGCGCAGTATCTGCTCGGCACCGACCCAGTCGGCCGCGACATTCTCTCGCGCCTGCTCTACGGCGCGCGCTTCTCGCTGCTCATCGGCGCCGTCGTCGTTACGCTGGCGCTCACCGGCGGCATCACGCTCGGCCTGCTCGCCGGCTATTTCCGCGGCTGGGTCGACGTCGCGATCATGCGCGTCATGGACCTGATCCTGGCCTTCCCGTCGCTGCTTCTGGCGCTGGTGCTGGTCACCATCCTCGGCCCCGGCCTGTTCAATGCGATGCTGGCCATCGCGCTTGTCTTGCAGCCGCATTTCGCGCGGTTGGTGCGCGCCGCTGTCATGGCCGAGAAAAGCCGCGAATATGTCGTGGCGGCGAAGGTCGCGGGAGCCGGTCATACCCGGTTGATGCTGCGTACCATCCTGCCCAACTGCCTGGCACCGCTGATCGTCCAGGGCACGCTGTCCTTCTCCAACGCCATCCTCGAAGCCGCCGCTCTCGGCTTCCTGGGTCTGGGCGCGCAGCCGCCGACGCCGGAATGGGGCACCATGCTTGCCACGGCGCGCGAGTTCATCCTGCGCGCCTGGTGGGTGGTGACTTTCCCGGGTCTCGCCATCCTGATCACCGTGCTTGCCATCAACCTTGTCGGCGACGGCTTGCGCGATGCGCTCGATCCCAAGCTGAGGAGGTCGTGATGGCGCTGCTCGACATCCAGAACCTCGTCGTTGAGTTCCAGACCGCGTCCGGTCCCTTCCGTGCTGTCGACGGCGTCTCGCTCCATGTCGACGAGCGCGAGGTGCTCGCTATTGTCGGCGAATCCGGCTCCGGCAAATCGGTGTCGATGCTGGCCGTCATGGGCCTGCTGCCGTGGACAGCGAGCGTCACCGCCGACCGCATGACCTTCAATGGCCGCGACCTGCTGAAGATCAGCCCGGCCGATCGCCGCAAGATCATTGGCAAGGACGTCGCCATGATCTTCCAGGAGCCGGTCGCCAGCCTCAACCCCTGCTTCACCGTCGGCATGCAGATCGAGGAAGTGCTGCGCTTCCATATGGGCATGGACAAGGCCCAGCGCCGCGCCCGCGCCATCGAGCTTTTCAAGCAGGTCGGCATTCCGGAACCCGCCGATCGGCTCAATTCCTTCCCGCACCAGATGTCGGGCGGCCAGTGCCAGCGCGTCATGATCGCCATGGCGATCGCCTGCAATCCGAAGCTGTTGATCGCCGACGAGCCGACCACCGCGCTCGACGTCACCATCCAGAAGCAGATCCTCGATCTGCTGGTCTCGCTGCAGGCCAAATACGGCATGGGCCTGATCATGATCACCCACAATATGGGCGTGGTGGCCGAAACCGCCGACCGCGTCATCGTCCAGTACAAGGGCCGCAAGATGGAAGAGGCCGACGTGCTGTCGCTCTTTGAATCGCCGAAGAGCAACTACACGCGCGCGCTGCTCTCGGCGCTGCCGGAGAACGCCGTCGGCGACCGGCTGCCGACCGTCTCCGACATGCTGTTCGAACCTGCGCCTTCAGGAGCCGGCACATGACCAAGGTCGTCGAAGGCAGGGACATCAAGCGCGACTACCATGTCGGCGGCGGCCTGTTCCGCGGCGCGCGCACCGTGCATGCGGTGAAGGGCGTTTCCTTCAGTGTCGAGAAGGGCAAGACGCTTGCCATCGTCGGCGAGTCCGGCTGCGGCAAGTCCACGCTCGCCCGCATCATCACGCTGATCGATCCGGCCACCTCCGGCGAGCTCTTCATCGACGGCAACAAGGTCGACATCGCCAGGGACGGGCTCACCAAGGAAATGCGCCGCAAGGTGCAGATCGTCTTCCAGAACCCCTATGGGTCGCTTAACCCGCGCCAGAAGATCGGCGATGTGCTGGGCGAGCCGCTGCTCATCAACACCGACAAGCCGGCCGAAGAGCGCCGCGACCTGGCGATGAAGATGCTGAAGAAGGTCGGCCTCGGACCCGAGCACTACAACCGCTACCCGCATATGTTCTCGGGCGGCCAGCGCCAGCGCATCGCCATTGCCCGCGCGCTGATGCTGAACCCGAGCCTCCTTGTGCTGGACGAACCGGTTTCGGCGCTCGACCTGTCGGTGCAGGCGCAGGTGCTCAACCTGCTTGCCGACCTGCAGGACGAGTTCAAGCTGACCTACGTCTTCATCAGCCACGACCTCTCGGTGGTGCGCTACATCGCCGACGACGTGATGGTCATGTATTTCGGCGAAGCCGTCGAATACGGCCCGCGCGACGAGGTCTTCTCCGACCCCAAGCACGCCTACACCAAGACGCTCTTCGCCGCGACGCCGCGCGCCGACATCGCGAGCATCAAGGCAAGGCTGGCGAAGAAGAAGGCGGCTTGACGTCTGCTTCGTCCTCCTAGAGGGCGCTGGCCTAGGGGTCGTCATTCTAGGGCGGAGCGCTGCGAAGCAGCGCGCAGACCCATGCCGTTACCTCACTCGAAAGGCGCAGCGGTGCAGAATTCTGCACCGTGAGCGGCGCTCATACGTCACGGCATGGATCCTCGGGTCTGCGCCGCGTCGCTTCGCTCCTTGCTCCGCCCGTGGATGACGACATTGGAATGGTTGCGTCCCCTACCTCCCCCTCGTGGGGGGGGCCGGGTGGGGAAAGCGTCCAGCCTACGACAGCTTCGCAATAATCGCCCGCAGCGCTTCCCCAAACCGGCGCACTTCTTCCACCGTGTTGTAATGCACCAGCGAGGCGCGGATCGCGCCGCTGTCCATCGACAAATTGAGCCGCTTCATCAGCCTTGGCGCATACATATGGCCATCGCGGATGCCGATCTGCATGGCCGCCATCTCCTCGACGATGCGCTGCGGCGACAGCGTGCCGATGTTGAAGCAGAAGGTCGGCACGCGCTCGTGGATGCGCGCCTCGTCGGCGACGCCGTAGATCGTGGCGCCGCAATCCTTCAGCACCTTCATCATCTCGCGCGCCAGCATGAGCTCATAGTCACGGATGGCGTTCATGCCGGCTGCGATGTTGTCGCGGCGCGAGCGGTTGTTCTCAGGCAGGAAATTGCGGCCGATCGATTCCAGGTAGCGCACCGCCGCGTCCATGCCCGACACGTTCTCGTAGATGAAGGTGCCGGCCTCGACCTTGTAGGGCGGCTCGTCGGGAATGAAGTCCTCTCGGAAGGTCGGCAGCCGCTTCAGGGTGTCGAAGCGGCCCCAGAGAAAGCCCATATGCGGCGAGAAATTCTTGTAGCCGGAGCAGACGAGATAGTCGCACTGCCAGGCCTGCACGTCCATCAATCCGTGCGGTCCGTAATGCACGCAGTCGAGGAACACTTCGGCGCCGGCGGCATGGGCGATTTTCGCCACCGAGGCGACGTCGACGATCGAGCCGATCGAATGCGCCGTCACCGTGCAGGCGACGAGCCGCGTCCGCTCCGACACCAGCGGCTTGAGGTCGTCGACATTGAGATTGCCGTCCTCACGCATGCGCCACCATTTGAATTTGGCGCCGGCCGATTCCAGCGCCAGCCATGTGGCGATGTTGGCGTCGTGGTCCATGTCGGTGATGACGATCTCGTCGCGTTCCCCATCACCGTCTTTGGCAAGCATCTGGCCGATGCCGAGGCTGACCAGGCGGATGAACGAGGTGGCGTTCATGCCGAAGCAGATTTCGGAGGGGCTGTAGGCGTTGATGAGCAACGCAACGCTCTCCCGCGCCTCGGCGACCGACTGGTCGACGGTGACGCTGCGGCCATAGCGGCCGCCGCGCTGCACATTGTGCGACACGAGGTGGTTGGTCACCGCGTCGAGCACGCTTTGCGGGATCTGCGCGCCGGCGGCATTGTCCATGAAGATGAAGTCGCCGGCCTGCTTGAGCGCCGGAAACATGGAGCGGATTTTTTCGACGGGGAACGCGGCGGCGTTCGTGTTGTCGGTCTGGTGCTTGTTCACGGGTAAGCTCCTGCGAAGGACTTGGATGGGGACTTGGTTGGCGTCAGCGCGTCTTCTCTGTCTGGAAGCGGCGCTCGAGCAGGCTGACGAGGCGAACCATCGGCCAGAGGAAGATGAGATAGACCAGCGCGGCGCCGATCAGCGGCGAGGGGTTGGCGTAGAGCGACTGCGCATTGGTCGCTTCCTTCAAAAGTTCCGGCAGCGCCACGGTCGAGGCCAGCGAGGTATCCTTGAACATCGAGACGCAGTTGCTGGTCATCGGCGGTATGACGACGCGGATCGCCTGCGGCAGCACCACCTTGCGCAAGGTGAGCATGAACGGCAGGCCAAGCGCCTGCGCCGCCTCGAACTGGCCCTTCGGAATGCTCTCGATACCGGAGCGGAACACTTCGGCCGAATAGGCCGACATGATGATGGCGAAAGCGGTGACGGCCGAGGCCCATGACGACAAGCGGATGCCGAGGAAAGGCAGCGCGTAGTAGATCAGGATCAGCACCACCAGCACCGGAAGGGCGCGGAAGATATCTGTGTAGCCGATGGCGAGCCAGCGCAGCGGCCTCGGCCCGTAGAGCCGCAGCAGGCTGATCACCAGCCCGACCGCGATGCCGATGACGATGCTCATCACCCCGAGCAGCAGCGTGTTGAGGAAGCCGCGCAGCAGCGCCGGCAGGCTCGACGCAATGACGTCGGGATTGAAGAAGGTGTCGATCAGCGACATGGGAGCGTTCCCGAACCGTGTTGCGTCATGCGATGCCCTAACAGGGCCCGGACGATCGAGATCGGATTAGCCGAAAGCACGGTCGTTCCGGGGACCTCATGCGTCAAACAAGACGTGCCGGCCTTTGGAGCCGGCACGTCGCTCGTTTCGCCAATGGCCGCTCAGGCCTTGGGCAGCGGCATTTCCTTGACGGTCGAGGAATCGGCCGGCGCGTCGGTGCCGAACCACTTCTTGTGGATGGCGGCCAGCGTGCCGTCCTTCTTCATCGCCGTCAGCGCGTCGTTCAGCTTGCCGAGCAGCGGATGGTCCTTGCTCATCATCAGCCCGTACTGCTCGCCGGTCTTGATGCGCTGCTTGACGACGAGGTCCTTCATCTTCTGGAAGGAGTACTGCATGCCGGGAATGTCGCTGACGGCGGCGTCGACGCGGCCGGCGCTGAGGTCGAGCAAAAGGTTCTGCTGCGTGTCGTAGCCCTTCACGTCGCTATAGCCGTCGGCCGCCTGGTGGTTCTTGACCCAGGTCTCGCCGGTCGAGCCGGACAGCACGCCGACGATCTTGCCCTTGAGGTCGGCCTCGGTGTTGATCGCGCTGTCGGTCTTGGTGGCGATGCCCATGTCGGAATCATAGTAGGGCTGGGTGAACGACAGCGTTTTCAGGCGCTCCGGTGTGATGGTGATCGAGGAGATCGCGACATCGATGCGGTTGGAGCTGACAGCCGCAAACAGCGCCTGGAAGCCGAGATCGGCGATATCGGTGGTCATACCGATGCGCTTGGCCGCTTCGTTGATGATGTCGACCTCGAAGCCCTCGAAAGTGCCGCTCTCGTTCTTGTATTCGAAGGGCGGATTGGTCGGGTAGGCACCGACATTGAGCACATCGGCGGCATAAGCGGTGGCGGGGCCGGCGGCGATGCCGATGGCGGCGGCCAGAACAAGCAGGTTGCGACGCGTAAAGCTCATTTGGTTTCCCTCTGGGTGTTGATCGGGCGGGGCTGACCCCGCACGGTTTCTTGCCGTCCCGCCTCCCAGCGGGGCGTCAATTCATGGCGGCGACCATGCGGGTGAGCGCCGTTTCTATCTGGCCGCTGTCGCGACACACGCACATGCGCAGGAACGCTGCGGCCGAATTTCCAAACAGATGACCGGGCGCCAGCCCGACCCGCGCGGTTTCCAGGATCCTGGCGCAGACCTGCCGCGCATCGCTTTCGCCTTCCATGGCAAAGAAGGCATACATGCCACCGCGCGGTTTGGTCGGCAGGATGATGCCGGGGATTTGCGCCAGCCTGTCATAGGCAAGGTCGAGGCCGGTCCTGATCCGCTGCCTGATTTCCTCGACCAGCGGCTCGCCCTGGCGGATGGCAGCAACGGCGCCCGCCTGGATCGGTGCCGCTGTGCCGCTGTTGATATATTGCGTCATCGCGCCGAGCTGGTCGGCAACGCCCGATGGATGCGTCAGCCAGCCGATGCGCCACCCGGTCATCGCCCAGGCTTTGGAAAAACTGTTGACCGACAGCACCCGGTCGCCGTCCTCGGCGATCTGCAGGATCGAGGGCGCGACGTCACCGTCGAAATAGAGGCGGCCATAGACCTCGTCGGAGATAATCCAGATGCCGGTGCGCCGGCTGAAGTCGAGCAGCGCCTGCATCTCCGCGCGCGTCGCGGTCCAGCCGGTAGGGTTGGACGGCGTCGACAGGAAGATCGCGCGGGTGCGCGCATCGCAGCTTGCGAACAGCCGGTCGAGATCGAGTTGCCAGTCGCCCTTGAAGTCGAGCGAGAACGGACGCGGCTCACCGCCGATCAGGTGGATGGCGTTGTGGATGTTGGGCCATTGCGGCGCGACATAGACGACGTTGGTGCCGGTATCGACCAGAAGTTCCAGCGCCAGGTACAGCGCCTGCATGCCGCCCGGCGTCACCGTGGTGCGGGCGATCGGGATGGAGCGGCCATGGATGCGGGTCTGGTAGTCCGACAGCGCCTCGTTCAGAGGTCCGTACCCGCGCATGTTGGGCACGTAGAAGGTCAAGCCCTCGTCGAAAGCGGCCTTCGCCGCATCGCGGATGAAGGCCGGCGTCACCACGTCGCCTTCGCCGTACCAGAGCGCGATGACATCGCCGAGCTCACGTGCGCGGACCGCCAGGTTTGCGATGTTCTCCGTGTGCAGGTCGCGAATTTGCGCCCGCACGCCATCGAAAGCATAGCGCGCGCTGGACGACGACTGGGGCAACACGAACGACAAGGACTGAAACCCCTTCCACCAACGATGGACCGACCGGAAAAGCCCCTCCGCCACGGCGGTCGCATCAGCTTCGGATGCTATCCAAAGCGCTGCACTTTTCAAGGCAAAAGTTTTAAGCTTAAAAAGTTTCTTGGCCCGTTGCCTCGCCGATAGGCCCTTTGGCTAGTCTAGCTCTGCGCGCGCGGCGGTAGCGTTCGCCGCCGCGCCGGCGCCTAGAAACATCGTGTCGCTGGCCAGCATGAAGAAGCTCGCGCCCATGGCTGCCCATCGGCCGACATTCTGCGGGCTGGCGCAGAATATGCCGGCGGTCCGGCCCTGCGCGACGGTCGCGGCGATGATCGTCCTGATAGCCTGGGAGAGCTTCTCTGCGCCCGCCGGTCCGACGGCATCGATCGACACCGAGAGATCGCCTGGGCCGACGAAAATCAGGTCGACGCCGTCGACGGCTGCGATCGCCTCGATATTGGCCAGCCCCTCGGCGGTCTCGACCTGAATGGCAACGATAATCCGCTCATTCGCGGCGGCAAGATATTCGGGAATGCGATAGCCGTAGCCGGCGGCCCGGCCGGGGCCGACACCGCGCTCGCCGAGCGGCGGATAGCGCGAGGCTCTCACCGCCATCTCGGCCTGCGCGGCGGTCGAGACGCGAGGCACGAGCACGCCTTGCGCGCCACTGTCCAGCGCCGCCTGGATGGCTTCGGGCGCATGGCCGGGAACCCGCACCATGGCCGGCACGCGATGCACGTCGGCGGCGCGCACCATGGCCTCGATCATGTCGCGCGAGATCTGTGCGTGCTCCCAGTCGATGCAGAGGAAATCGAGGCCGGACGATGCCATCACTTCGACCGCGACCGGGTGGGGAATGGCGGCGAAGGACCCTATGAGGTTCGTCTTGCCGATGCATTTCTGGCGGAACTCGCTCATGTCCATCCCCTTTTCCTGTTGCCCAAATGCATATCCGCAAACGACGGTGACGCGAAGCTGTTTCAGGCTTGAAATATTTTTGCCCAAGCCTAGCGTGTGGGTCTTCCGCCGCGAGTTAGAGACATGATCAAAACGCATCCCCTGCACGGCCCGAACAGACTGAAGCTCGGCGTCTTTTCCACCAACGCCGATGGCGGGCTGGCCATCACCGATGTGCCGGAGCGCTGGACGGCAAGCTGGCAGGATAATCTGACGGCGGCGCAGATAGCCGACCGCGCGGGCCTCGAATTCATGCTGCCGATCGCCCGCTGGCGCGGCTTCGGCGGCCGCAACAAGGTGCGCGAATTCTCCTTCGAGACGTTCACATGGGCAGCCGCGCTTGCCGCCGCGACCGAGCAGATCGGCCTGTTCATGACAGTGCATGTGCCGTTGGTGCATCCGCTCTACGCCGCCAAGGCGCTGGCGACGGTCGACCATGTCAGCCAGGGCAGGGCGGGGCTCAACATCGTCTGCGGCTGGAACCCGAAGGAATTCGGCATGTTCGGCACGCCGCTGGTCGAGAAGGGTTATGACCAGGCCGCCGAGTGGATCGAGATACTCGAACGTCTCTATGCTTCAAGCGAGCCGCTCGACTATGAGGGCACTTATTTCCGGTTGAAGGAAGCTGTGAGCCGGCCGGCCAGCCTGCAGGTGCCGCGCCCGGTGACGATGAACGCCGCTTTCGGCGGTCCGGGCCGCGATTTCGCCGCCGCCCGATGCGACTACCTGTTCACGACCTTCTCCGAGATGAGCGATGCCGGCAAGCATGTCGCCGATATCGGCGAGCGCGCCGCCAAGGTCGGCCGCGACGTCGGGGTCTACACCGTGGCGCATGTCGTCTGCCGCCCGACCATGGAAGAAGCGCAGGCCTATTACACGCGCTACGCCGTCACGATGGCGGACCACGAAGCGGTCGATGCCCATATGGCCGGCAAGAAGGAATTCTCGCAGTCGCACGACCCCCATTCCTATGACCGCTACCGCCAGCGTTTTGCCGGCGGCGCCGGCACCTATCCGCTGATCGGCACGCCGCAGACGATTGCCGCCGACATGGCGGAAATTGCCGGACATGGCTACCAGGGCATCGCGCTGTCCTTCGTCAACTACACCCAGGAACTGCCCTATTTCTGCGACCACGTTCTGCCGCTGCTGAGGCAGGCGGGGCTTCGCCAGTAGCTACTCCGGTATCACCGCGGTCGCCTGGATCTCGATCTTGGCCCGGTCCTCGACCAGCGCCACCACCTGCATGGCGGCCATCGCCGGAAAATGCCGGCCGATCACGTCGCGATAAGCCTCGCCGATCCCCTTCAGATTGCCGACATACTCGGCCTTGTCGGTGAAGTACCAGGTCATCGAGGTGATGTGCCGCGGCTCGCCACCGGCTTCGGCCAGCACGGCGACGACGTTGGCCAGCGTCTGGCGCACCTGGCCGACGAAGTCGTCGGTCTCGAATTTGCATTCGGCATTCCAGCCGACCTGACCGCCGATGAAGACAAGCCGGCCACGCGCGGCCACGCCATTGGCGTAGCCGATCGGCTTGGCCCAGCCTTCGGGCTGCAGGATCGTGTGCATGTCTGGCCTCCCCCTATTTCAAATTTTCTTCGCAAGGCATCGCGTCATGCCCCGCCCATCACCTGCCTGGCGATAACCACCTTCTGCACGTCCGAGGCGCCCTCATAGATGCGCAGCGCCCGGATCTCGCGATAGAGGCTCTCGACGATGTGGCCTTTGCGCACGCCGTCGCCGCCATGCAGTTGCACCGCCTTGTCGATCACCTCCTGCGCCTTGTCGGTGGCGAACAGCTTGGCCATCGCCGCCTCGCGGGTCACCCGCGCGGCGCCCATGTCCTTGGTCCAGGCGGCGCGGTAGATGAGGAGCGCGGCGGCGTCGACATCGAGCGCCATATCGGCGATGTGGCCCTGCACCATCTGCAACTCGGCCATCGGCGCGCCGAACAGTTTTCGTTCGGACGCACGCTTCACGCTCTCGTCCAGCGCGCGCCGCGCGAAACCGAGTGCCGCCGCGCCCACCGTCGAGCGGAACACGTCGAGCACCGACATGGCGATGCGGAAACCATCGCCGGGCTTGCCGATCAGCGCGGAAGCCGGGATGCGGACGTTGTCGAAGGACAGTCGCGCCAGTGGGTGAGGGGCGACCACCTCCAGCCGTTCGGCGATGCCGAGACCCTTGGTGTCGGCGGGAACGATGAAAGCGGAAATCCCCTTGGCGCCGGGCGCCTCGCCGCTGCGGGCGAACACGACATAGAGATCCGCGATGCCGCCATTGGAGATCCAGGTCTTTTCGCCGGAAAGCACATAGTCGCCGCCGTCGCGCGTGGCCGTCATTTCCATGTTGGCGACGTCCGATCCCGAGCGTGGCTCGGAGAGGGCAAAGGCGGAAATCGCCCGGCCGGCCCGGGTCTTTTCCAGCCAGCGCTGCTGGTCCGGCGTGCCGAACAGCGTGATCGCCCCGGTGCCGAGCCCTTGCATGGCGAAGGCGAAATCGGCGAGCCCGTCATGGCGCGCCAGCGTCTCGCGCGTGATGCAGAGCGTGCGCACGTCGAGCGGTCCGGGAGCGACCGGGTCGAGCGCCGTCGGCTTCAGCCAGCCATCGCGGCCGAGTTTCGCCACGAGGTCGCGGCAGGCCGCATCGACATCGTGATGATCGACGGGGAGGTTTTTCGCGCACCAGGCGTCGAGGCGTTCGGCGAGGTCACGGTGGCGGTCCTCGAAGAAGGGCCAGTTGAGGAAGGAACGGTCAGGCATTTGTGCCTCCGCAGTTCTGCGAGGCTAGCGCTCTACGGCGCCCCCCTCTGTCCTGCCGGACATCTCCCCCTCTAGGGGGGAGATTGGCAGTTTCAGCGCTCCGCTCATTCTTGCGGCTTTGGCGATTGGCGAAAGCCGAGATGACAGCTGATCTCCCCCCTAGAGGGGGAGATGTCCGGCAGGACAGAGGGGGGCGCTGTCCCGCCAGCGTTGCCAGTAACGCACCCATCCTCAATTCCCCTCGAACACCGGCTTTTCCTTGGCCACGAACGCGTTATACGCTCGCTCGAAATCGCCGGTCTGCATGCAGATCGCCTGCGCCTGCGCTTCGGCCTCGATCGCCTGGTCGAGCCCCATCGACCATTCCTGGTTGAGCTGCGTCTTGGTGATGCCGTGGGCGAAGGTCGGGCCGGAAACGATGCGCGCCGCCATGTCGAGCGCATCGGGTTCGAGTGCCGCCGGCTCGACAAGGCGATTGTAAAACCCCCAGCGCTCGCCCTCGGCCCCGCTCATGGTGCGGCCGGTGTAGAGCAGCTCGGCGGCGCGGCCCTGGCCGATGATGCGCGGCAGGATCGCGCAGGCGCCCATGTCGCAGCCGGCGAGGCCGACGCGGGTGAACAGGAAAGCGGTCTTCGCCTCCGGCGTCGCGATGCGGATGTCGGAGGCCATGGCGATGATCGCGCCGGCGCCGACCGCCACGCCGTCGACCGCCGCAATGATCGGTTTGCCGCAATTCAGCATCGCCTTGACGAAGTCGCCGGTCATGCGCGTGAAGGCGAGCAGTTGCTTCATGTCCATCTTGACCAGTGGCCCGATGATGTCGTGAACATCGCCGCCCGAGCAGAAATTGCCGCCATTGGGCAGGAACACCACGGCGTCGACATCGTCGGCATAGACGAGGTCGCGAAAGGTATCGCGCAGCTCGGCATAGCTGTCGAAGGTCAGCGGGTTCTTGCGCTCGGGACGGTCGAGCCGGATTTTCGCGACCCGACCGTCGACCTGCCAGAGAAAGTGCTTGGGCTTGAGCTTTGCCATGGCGCTCATTCGCGTCCCTCCCAATTGCTGCGGAACGATTTCAGCATGCCGGCCAGCCGCCGTGCCTCGTCCTCGCTGACATTGCCGAGCAGCTCGCCGACCCAGCTCTCATGCGCGGCGGCGATCGCGGCGAAAGATTTCGTGCCTTCCTCGGTCAGCCGCACCATCGAGGTGCGCCGGTCGCCGTTGCGCCGCGACCGCGTCACCAGCCCTTCGGAAACCAGGCGGTCGACAATGCCGGTGACATTGCCGTTCGATACCAAGAGGAAGCGCGACAGGTCGCTCATCAGCATGCCTTCCGGCACGCGGTAGAGCGCCGCCATCACGTCGAAGCGCGGCAGCGTCGTGTCGAACTCCTTCTTCAGCCGCTCGCGCAGCTCGGCCTCGATGGTGCGCGAGGCGCGCAGCAGGCGTATCCACAGCCGCAGCCTGTCCTTGCCCGGTCCGATGGATGTCGGTCCCGCTACCATGTTTCACCTCCCGAGACCGAAATCGCCTGCCCGGTGATCGACCGCGCGGCGTCGCTGCACAGCCAAAGGACCGCCGCCGCGACTTCTTCCGGCTGGACGAAACGCCCTTGCGGGTTCGTCGTCGCAAGGCTCGCGCGCGCCTCGTCGGTGGAGCGCCCCGTCTTCTCGACGATGCGCTGGACGGATTCCTCCAGCATGTCGGTTTCGACGAAGCCCGGGCAGACGGCGTTGACGGTCGCGCCGGATTTGGCGGTCTCTGCGGCCAGCGCCCGCATCAACCCGACGACGCCATGCTTGGCAGCCACATAGGGCGCGACGTAGGCATAGCCTTTGAGGCCTGCGGTCGAAGCGACGAAAACGATCCGACCCGTCTTCCGCGCGAGCATGCCCGCCAGTGCCGGCTTCACCGTCAGGAAGGCGCCGGTGAGGTTGACGTCGAGCGTGCGCTGCCAGTCGGCCAGCGCGATCTTGTGCGCCGGCGCGCTGCCCGCCATGCCGGCATTGGCGACGACGATGTCGAACGGCCCGCGCGCGGCCTCCGCCTTCTGGTACAGGACCGCCATTTCGGCCTCGTTGGTGACGTCGGCGGCGAGTCCAAAGATGCGGTCATTCTGCTTCGCGACCTCGGCCAGCGCCGCCTCGCGCCGCCCGCAGATGGTGACGGCTACGCCTGCTTTCGCCAGCGCCAGCGCGATGGCCTTGCCGACGCCGGAACCGCCGCCGGTGACCAGCGCGTGCTTGCCGGCCATTTCGCGCGCGGCGCTCATACCTTGAGCCCCGCTGCGGCTTCGCGCTCGGCCAGCCGGTAGATCTGATCGCGCCCGGGCAGATAGGGATCGGGCCATTTGACACCGCGGTCGCCGAGCGTCACCGCCGCGTGCAGCGTCCAGTAGGGATCGGCCAGATGCGGCCTGGCCAGCGCCACCAGGTCGGCGCGCCCGGCCATCAGGATCGAGTTGGCGTGATCGGGCTCGTAGATGTTGCCGACCGCCATTGTCGCCATGCCGACCTCGTTGCGTATGCGGTCGGAAAACGGCGTCTGGAACATGCGGCCATAGACCGGCTTGGCCGCGATCGAGGTCTGTCCGGCCGAGACGTCGCAGAGATCGACGCCGGCCTCGCGCAGCAGTTTTGCGATCTCGACCGCGTCGGCCGGGGTGACGCCCTCGATCCCCACCCAGTCATTGGCCGAGATGCGCATCGAGATCGGCTTTTCCGCCGGCCACACCGCGCGCACTGCGTGGAAGATCTCCAGCGGATAGCGCATGCGGTTTTCCAGCGAGCCGCCATAGTCGTCCGTGCGGCGGTTGGTCAGCGGCGTGATGAAAGCCGACAGCAGATAGCCATGCGCGGCGTGGATCTCCAGCATGTCGAAGCCACAGCGCTCGGCCATCTGAGCCGAGGCGACAAACTGATCGCGGACCAGATCCATGTCGGCGCGGCCCATTGCCTTCGGTACCTGGTTCTTCGGCGACCATGGCACGGCCGAAGGTGCCATCACCGGCCAGTTGCCGGAGGGCAAAGGCACGTCGGTTCCTTCCCAGCCGACACGGGTCGAGCCCTTGGCGCCGGAATGGCCGATCTGGGCGCAGATCTTTGCCTCGGTCTCGGCGTGGACGAAATCGACCAGCCGCTTCCAGGCGACCTCATGTTCCGGTTTGTAGAAGCCCGGGCATCCAGGCGTGATGCGCCCTTCGGGGCTGACGCAGGTCATCTCGATATAGAGAAGCCCGGCACCACCCTTGGCGCGCTCGGCGTAGTGCGAAAAATGCCAGTCGGTCGGGCAGCCGTCGACGGCCTTGTACTGCGCCATCGGCGAAACGACGATGCGGTTGGCTAAAGTCATGTCGCGCAGCTTGAACGGCGCGAACATCGGCGCGCGGCGCAAGCTGTTGCCGCCGGCGCCGGCCTTGCGCTGGAACCATTCCTCGGCGCCCGCCAGCCATTCCGCGTCGCGCAGGCGAAGGTTCTCGTGGCTGATGCGCTGCGAGCGGGTGAGCAGCGAATAGTTGAACTGAACTGGATCGAGACCGAGATATCGTTCGACCTCCTCGAACCATTCGAGCGAATTGCGCGCCGCCGATTGCAGCTTGAGCACCTCGGTGCGCCGCGCATCCTCATATTTGCGGAAAGCCGCCTCGAGGTCGGGTTCGGACTCGACATAGTCGGCAAGCGCCACCGCGCTCTCCAGCGCGAGCTTGGTTCCGGAGCCGATCGAGAAATGCGCCGAAGCCGCCGCGTCGCCCATCAGCGCCAGGTTCTTGTACGACCAGCGCTCGCACAGCACGCGCGGGAAATTGATCCAGGCCGAACCTCTGATGTGGTTGGCGTTGGTCATCAGCGGATGGCCGCCGAGATGTTTTGCGAAGATGCGCTCGCAGACCGCGATCGATTCCTGCTGGGTCATCTGGCCGAAGCCGAAGGCGTTCCAGGTCTGCTCGCTGCATTCGACGATGAAGGTCGCGGTCTCGCTGTCGAACTGGTAGGCATGCGCCCACACCCAGCCATGCTCCGTCTTCTCGAAGATGAAGGTGAAGGCGTCGTCGAATTTCTGCGTCGTACCCAGCCACACGAACTTGCATTTGCGGGTGTCGATGTCCGGCTTGAAGACATCGGCGAAGGCCGCGCGCGACTTCGAGTTCAAGCCGTCGGCGGCAACCACCAGGTCATGCGTTTCCATGAACGGCCTGGGATCGGCGATATCGGTCTCGAACTTCAGGTTGATGTTGAGCTCGCGGGCGCGCCGCTGCAGCAGGATCAAGAGCCGCTTGCGGCCGATGCCGCAGAAGCCGTGGCCGGAAGACACGGTGCGCACGCCGTCATGGATGACGGCGATGTCGTCCCAATAGGCGAAATGCTTCTTGATCCAGACGGCGCTGACCGGGTCGTTTTTGGTCAGGTTTTCCAGCGTTTCCGCCGACAGCACCACGCCCCAGCCGAACGTGTCGTCCGGGCGGTTGCGCTCATAGACCGTCACCTCATGCGCGGCGTCGCGCAGCTTGAGCGAGATGGCAAAGTAGAGTCCGGCCGGCCCGCCGCCGAGAACCGCAACCTTCATGTCTTGCGATCTCCTCTAGAGCAATTCCAGGAAAAGTGCGTAGCGGTTTTCCGTGCGGAATTGCGTAAACGCTCTAAGGGTCTCCGGAGCCGCCGAATGGACCAGCGGCTCCGAATATCAGTATCAACCTCGACGGAAATTATTTCAAGCTTAAAGTTTCATAATTGAACGATGATCGGACGATGGATGCGGTCGGATCATTTTGTCGGGTCTTTTGGGCTCCACAGCACCGTCTCCGCGCCCTTCTCATAGGCCATGCCGGTCGGGTAGCTGATCGCTTCCAGCTGCAGCCCCCACGGTGCCTGGAAATAGAGGATGGTCTGGCCCGCGGCCGGGCCTTCCTTCACCGGCAGCGGCCCCAATCGTGTCTTCACGCCCTTGGCCTCCAGATAGGTCTTCGCGGCGGCGACGTCGTCGACATAGAAGGCGATGTGATAGCCGCCGATATCGCTGTTCTTGGGCGTTGCATCCTTCTGGTCGGGCGCTGTGTATTTGAACAGCTCGATGTTCGAGCCGTAGCCGCAGCGCACCATGGTGATCTCCTCGATCACTGCCTTCGGATCGACGCCGAGCAGGTCCTGCATGAAGGTGCCCTTGTCGTCGGCGAACGGCCCGAAGGACATCGCCTTCTTGCAGCCGACGACATTGGTGAAGAAGTCGACGGCCTGCTTCATGTCGGGCACGGTGATGCCGGTATGGTCGTGTCCGCGCATGCCGGGGATCGAATCCGCCGAGGCGGCTCCCATTGCGCCGAACAAGGAGGCCGCGAAGACCGCCGCCTGGATTGCGTATTTCATGTCACCCTCCGTTGGCGGGTCGACTTGTCCCTGCGCACATCCGAGGCCCGCTGGTCGGCGTGCGGATAGTCAAAACTCACCTCATGCCGGCGCCCGAGGCTGCAGCCAGTCCGGATCGATCTCCGGCAGCGGAATGGCGGCGAGCAGGTCGCGCGTGTAGGTTTCCTTCGGGTTGTCGAACAGCGCGTCGGTGGCACTGGCCTCGACGATCCTGCCTTCGCGCATGACGATGACCTGCTGGCAGAGCCGCCGGATCACCGACAAATCGTGGCTGATGAAGGCGACGGTCAGCCCCATCTCGGCCGCCAGCTTCTCCAGCAGCGTCAGGATTTGCGCCTGCGTCGAGACGTCGAGGCCGGAGACGATTTCGTCGGCCAGAACGAATTTCGGCGACAACGCCAATGCTCGCGCGATGCCGACGCGCTGCCGCTGGCCGCCTGACAGTTCGTGGCGGTAGCGGCTGGCAAAGCTCTGCGGCAGGCCGACGCGCTGCAGGGCTTCCGCGACGCGTTCCTTCAGCCGGTCGCCAAGCCCGTTCTGCCTCAAGGGGGCGGCGATGATGTTGAAGATCGTATGCCGCGGATTGAGCGACGACATCGGATCCTGGAAGATCATCTGCAGGTCGCGGCGTAGCGGCCTCAGCTCGGCTTCCGAAAGACGGCTGATGTCGCGCCCCTCGAAACCGATCGAGCCGGCGCTCGGCTCGAGCAGCCTGACCAGCGCGCGTCCGAGCGTCGACTTGCCGGAGCCGGACTCGCCGACGATGCCGGTGACCGATCCCTTGGGCAGATCGAAGTCCAGCCCTTTCAGGATTTCTGCCAACGGCGCGCGGCCGATCAGCGGCTTGCGCGTCATGTCGGGCAACGCCACCTTCAGCCCCCGCACGGAAAACAGCGGCTCAGCCATGGCCGGGCCTCCACTCCTTGTCGGCCGCTGCAATCTCGGCCGCCAGCCCCGCAAGCACGCTCTCGTCGACGGGCTTTAGCGAGGCGTAGGGATCGGTGTAGCGCGGCGTCGCCGCGATCAGCGCCCGCGTGTAGGGGTGTTGCGGGGCCGCGAAGAGGGCTGCGGTTTCGGCCTCCTCGACCATCTTGCCGGCATAGAGCACCGACACTTTCTGGCTGATCTTGGCGACGACGCCGAGATCGTGGGTCACGAACAGGATCGCCGTGCCATGGTCGCGCTGCAGTTGCGCGATCAGCCGCAGGATCTGTTTCTGCACCGTCACGTCAAGCGCCGTCGTCGGCTCGTCGGCGACGATCAGCCTCGGCTCCGCCGCGAAGGCCGCCGCGATCAGCACGCGCTGGCGCATGCCGCCGGATAATTCGTGCGGGTAACTTTTCAGCACGCGTTCCGGGTCGCGGATCTGCACCTCGTCGAGCAACTGCCGGATACGCTTGTCGGCTCTTTCGCCACTCCAGCCGAGGATGCGCACCAGCCGGTCGGTCATCTGCGCGCCGATGCGGCGCGAGGGGTTGAGCGCGGTGAGTGGATCCTGCGGGATCAGCGCCGTGCGCGCTCCGATCAGATTGCGCCGCGCCTTGGCATCGAGCCGACCCAGGTCCTCGCCCTCGATCAGCATCTCGCCTTCGACGACACGCACGCTTTTCGGCAGCACGCCGAGCACCGCCTTGCCGATCATCGTCTTACCCGCGCCGCTTTCGCCGACCAGCGCCCGCACTTCGCCCGCCTGGACGGCAAGCGACACTGAACGCAGCACGCGCTGGCCGTTGGGCAGCACAGCGCTCAAGCGGCGGATGTCGAGGCACGCGCTCATCGCAGCACCGGATCGAAACGCGCCTTCAGCGCTTCGCCGAACTGGCTGAAGGAAAGCACGGTGAGGATCAGCGTGATCAGCGGGAACACCAGCACCCACCAGGCCTGATGGATCGACAGCCGGCCCTCGGCGATGATGCTGCCCCAGGTCGGATCGTCGGTCGAGATCGACAGATTGACGAAGGAGAGGATCGCCTCGACGATCACGGCGATGCCCATTTCGAGCGACAGGAGCGCCACCACCGACGGCAACACATTGGGCAGCACTTCGCGCAGCATGATGCCGATCCGGCCATAGCCGGCGATGCGCGCGCTCTCGACATAGTCCATGCGCGCCTGGCTCATCGCCTCAGCTCGGATCACCCGGCAGAAGCGCGTCCAGTCGATGATCGCGATGGCGAGGATGACGGAGCTCAGGCCCGTGCCCAGCACCGCGACCAGGAGGATCGCGAACAGCACCGGCGGGAAGGCCATCCAGACATCGACGATGCGCGAGATGATGCGGTCGGCCCAGCCGCCGAAATAACCGGCGATCAGCCCGAGCGCCGAACCGATGAGGCAGGCGGACGTCGCGGCGGCGAAAGCGACGATGAAGGCGATGCGGCCACCGAAGATCAGCCGTGACAACAGATCCCGGCCGAGGCTGTCGGTGCCCAGCCAATAGCCTGGCTCGGCGCCGTCCAGCCAGAAGGGCGGCAGGCGCTCCAGCATCAGGTCCTGCGCCAGCGGGTCCTGCGGCGCGATCAGTGGCGCGAAGATCGCCGCCAGCAGCGCCAAGAGCAGCCAGCCGCCGGCCAGCCACAGCCGCGGGCTCAGGCCGCGTCGGGCAATGCGCGCCTCATCCATGGCGCAACCTCGGATTGAGCAGCGCATACATCATGTCGACGGCAAGGTTGATCAGCACGAAGAGCAGCGCGAACACCAGCACGATGCCCTGGATCAGCGGCAGGTCGCGATTGATGACGGCATCGATCGCCATGTTGCCGAGGCCCTCGTAGGAGAACAGCCGTTCGACGATGACGGTGCCGCCGATGAGGAACGTGAACTGTACGCCGACCAGCGTCAGCGTCGGCAGCGCGGCGTTCTTCAGCGCCTCGCGCAGGATCACCTGCGTCTCGGAAAAACCTTTGACCCGCGCCAGCACGACATAGTCGAGGTCCAGCACTTCCTTCAGCGACTGTTTGAGCAATTGGGCGATGATCGCCGCCAGCGGCAGCGCCAGCGCCACGGCCGGCATCAGCATGTGCCTCAGCAGGTCCCAGGTGAGGTCGAAGCGAAGTCTGAGAATGCTCTCGACGAGATAGAACTGGGTGACGAAAGGCAAATCGAGCTGCGGCGAAACTCGCCCTGAAATGTCGAAGACAGGCACCAGCACGCCGAACAGCAGGATCAGTACCAGGCCCCAGAGGAAATCGGGAATGGAAAGCGTAGCGCCGCTGGCGATGTCGATGCCCGCTTCGACAGCCGTGCCGCGCGAGCGCGCGCCAAGGATCGCGGCCGTGGCGCCGATCGCGATCGCCATCAGCAGCGCCACGGTCGCAAGCTCCAGCGTCGCCGGCAGCCGATTGAACACCAGGCCGAGCACGTCCTGGCGCAGCGAGATCGAGGTGCCGAAATCGCCATGCAGCACGCCGCCGAGCCAGATGAAGAACTGCTGCACGATCGACTTATCGAGCCCGTAGAGCGCGCGCAGCCGCGCAATGTCGTCATTGCTGGCGCCGGGGGGCAGCATCATGGCGATCGGGTCGCCCGGCGCCACGCGGATGACCACGAAGACGACGATGGCGACGCCGAACAGCGTCACCAGCATCGTCAACAGGCGAACGAGGAATCTCTGCAGCAGCATGCGCCCATATGTCCGGATGAAAATGCGCGCCGTCTTGCGGACGGCGCGCGTGGTAATCCAGGACCGAGGATCAGGCGGCCGGGGTCATCAGCGCCGGCAGCAGCGCGCCGGACACATGCTGCACGACATTGACTTTCTTCGAGTGCACGATCGGCTGCGCATATTGCATCAGCGGCAGCACATAGGCCTGCTCGGCGATGTACTTGTCGACGGCCTTCCAGCCGGCGATGCGCTTGGCCTCGTCCTTCTCGCCCCAAAGCGGGTTGATCATGTCGATCAGGTCCTGGCTGTCCCACACCGAGTGCGGGCTTGGGCCGTACATGGCGAAACCGGTCGAGGTGGTCGGGTCGCCGATCGAGTTGCCCCAATTGTAGAAGGCCGCCGGCGCCAGCTTGTCGGCGGCGCGCAGCTCGTAGTGCTTGGCGATCTCGTAGACCTCGATATTGGCCTCGATGCCGACCTTGCGCCACATGCCGACGATCGCCTGGATCATCTCATAGTCCTTGGGCTTGAAGCCCTTGGTGGTCTGTATAGTGAATTTCACCGGCTTCTTGGTCGAATAGCCGGAAGCGGCGAGCAGTTCCTTGGCCTTTTCCGGATTGTGCTCGACCTTGATCGACGGATCGAAGGCCGTGTATTCCGGCGTCTCCAGCGTGGCGATCGGCTGGCCGTAGCCGCGCAGCAGCCGCTTGACCAGCAGCTCCTTGTCCACCGCCATCACGGCCGCCTGGCGCACGTTCTTGTCCAGCATCGCCTCGATGTCGTTGAAGAAGATCATGCCGATGTCGGAGACATTCTTGATCGAGCCGGCCAGCCCGTCCTTCTTGATGAGGCGGTCATATTCCTCATAGGGAATTTCGAGCGTCACCTGCGAGGAGCCGGATTCGATCTCGGCGACGCGGCTCGCCGCGTCGGTGACGAACTTGATCGTCACATTCTCGAAGGCGGGCTTCGTGCCCCAATAGTGCGGATTGGCCTTCAGCCGCAGGAAGGCGTTGCGCTCGAACTTGTCGACCATATACGGACCGGTGCCGATTGGCGCCTTCTCGAAGCCCTCGGCGCCGACCTTCTCGTAATAGGCCTTCGGCAGGATGTAGCCCGTCAGGAACGACATCCACTTGAAATAGACCGGGTCGAACTGCACGACATCGCCGGTGATCTTGTTGCCGTCGATCTTGAAGTTGTTGACGTTTTTCCAGACGAACTGGATCGGGTTGCCGGTCTTCTCGTCGCCGGCGCGCTGCAGCGACCAGACCACGTCTTCCGCCGTGAAGGGCGAGCCGTCATGCCATTTCACGCCGTCGCGCACCGTCATCGTCACCTTGGTGCGGTCGTCGTTCCAGCCCCATTCGGTGAGCAGTCCGGGCGTGAAGGAAAGGTCCGGCTTCTGCCCGATGATCTGGTCGAACACCGACTGATAGAGCCCCTGGATGGTCGGGTTCACGGCCGAGGGTCCGGTCGTCGGGTCCCATGAGGGCAGGTTGACATTGTAGGCGATGGTGAGCTCGTCCGCCGCCTTTGCCGCCTTCGGCAGGCCCAGCGTCGCCGCACCGATCGCCGCGGCGCCATACCCAAGCAAGTCACGTCTGTTGATGGTCATGGTCGTTCCCCTTGTTGGTTGTCATTTGTCCGCGCGGCGTTTTCATTCGGTGGTGGGCAACCGCGCCTTGTCCATCCCGGAATTTCTAGTGCGTTTCACGGAAACGGCGAAACGCCCTATCTCTTTGTTTTTACGCAATTCCGGGCGGAAAACCGCTCACACTTTTCCTGGAATTGCTCTAGTTCCCTCCCAGCTGTTGGGCGAGCATGAAGCCGGAGCCTGCGCCCGTCCCGGCGCCGGGCCATGTCGCGGCGCCAGTGAGGAAGAGGTTCGAGACCGGCGTGTTCCAGCGCGCGAAGCCACGCGCCGGACGGAAGAGGAAATTCTGCGCCAGATGGTGGCTGCCGCAGATCTGGTCGCCGCCGACGAGGTTCGGGTTCTCGCGCTCGAGGTCGAGAGGCGAGAAGATCGCATGGCCAAGGATCTTTTTGCGCAATCCCGGCGCGTAGCTCTCGATGATGTCGAGCACGCGCTCGGCATAGGCGTCCTTGACCGCGTCCCAGTGAGCGGGGGCGATCTTGCCGGCCGCATCGCCGAGGATCTCCGCCGGCAGCATGCGCACCTGCACCCACAGCACATGCTTGCCTTGCGGCGCGCGCGACGGATCGACGGCCGTCGGCTGGCCGACCACGAGCACCGGCTTGTCGGGCAGCTGCCCGGCGATCGCCTGCTGGTAGACACGTGACATGGCGTCGAGCGATGGCGCCAGATGCACATAGGCGAATTGCCGAAGCTCGGCGCCGGCGCTCCAGTCCGGCAGATCGTCCAGCGCCAGATGGATCATCATCGTGCCCGGCGCATGGCGGAATGTCTTCATCGCCGCATCGAAGCCGGCGTCGCCGGAGCCATTGGGCAGTAGCCTGCCCGGCAGCGCTTTCGGCGCGACACCGGCAATCACGGCCTTGCGCGCGACATGGGTTTCGCCGGATGCCAACCTAACCCCGGTCGCCTTGCCGCCCGAAACCGTGATCTCGGCGATTTCCGCGCCGGTGGCGATCTTGCCGCCGGCCGCGGCCACCATGCCGGCCAGCGCGCGGATGATGGTGTCGGCGCCGCCTTTGCCCAGCACCATGCCAAAACTCTGGTTGGCCATCGATTCCAGGTAGGGAAACACGGCGCCGCCGGCGATGTCGGGCGCGAAGTCGAGATGCATGCCCCAGGCCGCCAGCGTCGTGCGCACATGCGGCGTCTCGAAATTCTCTTCCAGCCAGGCGCGCGGCGATGACAGCAGCAATCGAACCGTATCGAGCGCGCCGGCCAGGCCCTTCTTGCGCCACAGATTCCAGCCCGTGCCGGCCAGCGCCCTTGCGCTCATCGGCGAGCCCAGCAGGCGGAACAGGTGTTCGGCCTCGCCCGGAAAGGCGCCGACCAGCCGGCGCCATGCGGCTGCATCGGCGGCGGAGAAGGCAGCCAGCCGCGCCGCCGTCTTTTCGAGGTCGTTGCTGACGCCGAACCATTTACCATCCGGGAAGGCGCTGGCGAAACAATCGGCCACGGGCGCGAATTCCAGCCCGTGATTTTTCAATTCATTTGCATATTTCCGGTGGAAGGCGGAGCCTGCGAAGAGGCTCAAATTCATCGCGCCGAAATCGTGCCGGAAGCCGGGAAGCGTGTATTCGGCGGTCCGCACCGCGCCGCCAATTGCCTCGCTGCGCTCGAAAACCGCTATTTTCCAGCCCTTGAGCGCCAAATGCGCGGCGCATGCCAGACTGTTGTGGCCCGCCCCGACAAAGATGGCGTCGAACTCGCTCACGCCCCGCCCCAAAAATGCTTTATGCTTAAAGATAATTGCAGATGCATATGTTTTCGTCTAGTAGGTATATTAAGGGCCGCAACGAGCCTTGATGATCACCGACAAGAGGGAACGAAAGACCATGGACACGCAGAAACTCCTCGGCGAGGTCGCCGGCCAGCTGCTTTCAGGCGCCATCAAGGTGGTCGACCTGACGGCGCCGCTCGGGCCGAACACGCCACTGATCAAGCTGCCGCCGGAACTCGCCGTCGACACGCCGAAGGTCGAGATCCACGAGATCTCCAAATATGACAAGAACGGTCCGTGGTGGGCCTGGAACTGGCTGAAGCTCGGCGAGCATTCGGGCACGCATTTCGACGCGCCGCAGCACTGGATCACCGGCAAGGACTATCCGGACGGCGCCACCGACACCATTCCGGCGCAGAATTTCATCGGCCCTGTCAACGTCATTGATTGCTCAGTGGAGTCGGCGGCCGACCACGATTTCCTGCTCACCGTCGACCACATCAAAGCCTGGGAAGCCAAGCACGGCGCCATCAATCCCGGCGAGTGGGTGGTGATGCGCACCGACTGGTACAAGCGCAACGGCTCGGAAGCCGAGTTCCTCAACGCCAACGAGACCGGCCCGCATACGCCCGGCCCGACGGCGGAAGCCATCCAGTTCCTGATCAGCAAGGATATCAAGGGCTGGGGTTCTGAGACGATCGGCACCGATGCCGGTAAAGCAGGAGGGATGGAGCCGCCATTCCCGGCGCATACGCTGATGCACAAGGCCAACCGCTATGGGCTGGCCAGCCTGTGCAACCTCGACCAGCTGCCGCCGAAGGGGGCGATCCTGATTGCCGCCCCGCTCAAGATCGAGCGCGGCACCGGCAGCCCGATCCGCGCCCTGGCGCTGGTGCCGGGCAAGTAATGCAGGGTGGCGGTCTTCGGGAGAAGATCATGCTCGAGGGCAATGGAGTTATGACGAGGTCGAGGCGGCCGTCCTGGAGCGTCAGTGCTCTACGGCGCCCCCCTCTGTCCTGCCGGACATCTCCCCCTCCAGGGGGGAGATCGGATGTCACGCCGGCCTTCGCCAACCTCCAAGATTGCAGGACGGCGCGGGGCGCCGAAGCTGCCAATCTCCCCCCAAGAGGGGGAGATGCCCGGCAGGGCAGAGGGGGGCGCGAAGGAACCCGGCATGGAGCGATTGACGCTCCCTTACCCGGGAGCCCCCAATGACCGCCCCCGATCACATCGTCGTCGGCAGCGGCATCAACGCCCTGGTCTGCGCGGCGATGCTTGGCGCCAAGGGCGCGAGCGTGCTCGTGCTCGAGCGCAACGACCGCATCGGCGGCTGCATGCGCACCGAGGAGGCGACAGTGCCGGGCTTCGTCCATGACGTGATGGCCACGACCTTCGTGCTGTTCATCACCTCGCCGGCCTTTGCCGCGCTCGGCAAGGACCTTGCGCGGCACGGGCTGGAGTTCTGCCACACCGCCACGCCGACGGGCGTGCTCACGCCCGACGGCAGCCATGCCGTCATCACCACGGACCGCGCCGCCAACATCGCAGCGCTGAACCGGACCGCGCCCGGCGACGGCGACCGTCACGGCGGCGATGTCGGCGGCATCGAGCGCAATGCCGGGCTGCTGTTCGGCCTGCTTGGCGGCGCGCTCTGGTCCTATCCGACGACGAAGCTCATCGCCGGCGAGGCTTGGCGGCGCGGCCCGCGCGACCTTGCCGCCTTCATGGGCGAGGCGCTGGTGCCCGCGCGGGGTTGGCTGGAAACGACTTACAGTTCCGACCTCGTCCGCGCGCTCTGGGCGCCCTGGGTGCTGCATGCCGGGCTCGGACCGGAAGACGCCTTCTCCGGCCAGATCGCCAAGGTCATCGCCTTCGCGCTGGAGGCCGCCGGCGCGCCGATCGTCAAGGGCGGCGCCAGGAACCTGCTCGCCGCCTTCGAGGCGCTGATCAAGGAACGCGGTGGCGAGATCCGCGTCAACGCCGACGTTGACGCGATCGTCCAGAGCGGCGGCCGGGCCAGCGGCGTGCGGCTCGCTTCCGGCGAAACGCTGAACGCCACGAAGAGCGTCATCTGCTCGGTCACGCCGACGCAGCTCTACGGCCGCCTGCTCGGCAGGGATGCGCCTGAACGCGACGTCGAGGCGGCGCGCGTTTATCGCTACGGCAAGGGCAACTTCCAGATCCACTATGCGCTGAACAAGCCGCCGGCCTGGCGCGGCGAGGGCCTCGACAAGGTGGCCCTGCTGCATCTGACGCCGGGGCTCGATAGCGTGTCGAAGGCCTGCAACGAAGCAGTGCGCGGCCTGCTGCCGGAGGTGCCGACGATCTGCGTCGGCCAGCCGCACGCGCTCGATCCGACGCGCTGCCCGGACGGCAAGGCGATCCTGTGGCTGCAACTGCCGGAGGCACCGCGCCACATCAAGGGCGATGCCGCCGGCAAGCTCGAGGCCCCGGCAGACGGTCGCTGGAACGACGCGCTGCGCGAGGCCTATGCCGACCGCGTGGAGACGATCCTCGCCAACCATATCGACGGTTTCCGCGAGACCGTGATCGCGCGCCGCGCCTATTCACCGGCCGATCTCGAAGCGATGAATGTCAACCTGGTCGGCGGCGATCCCTATGGCGGCTCGTCCACCATCGATCAGTCCTTCCTGTGGCGACCGTTCAAGGCAAGCCGCAACCACGAGACCGGCATCAAGGGCCTCTACCATATCGGCGCCTCGACCCATCCGGGCGCCGGCCTCGGCGGTGGCTCCGGCTTCCTCTTGGCGGGGAGGCTGTGATGGAACAGAAGCTCGCTGAAAGGCGCCAGCGCATCTCGACCCTCGGTGAGATTGGCCTGCAGCAGTTCGCGCCCTATCTGATGAACCGCATCATGGGCCGCTACAACGCCACGCTGCGTGACGACTTCCGCAAGCAGGGCCTGACCATTCCGCAGGTGCGCACGCTGGCCGTGCTGTCGGTCACCGACGGCGTCACCGTCAACGACCTCTCGGTCTACACGGTTATCGAGCAGTCGACCTTGAGCCGCACGCTTGACACGCTGGAAGGCCAGGGCCTGGTGCGGCGCGAGCAGGGCGTCAGCGACAGCCGCTTCCGCCATGTGTTCCTGACCGATGATGGACGGGCACTGTTCACGCGCGCCTGGCCGGCCATGCATGACGCTTTCGAGGCGATGTTCGACGATGTCGACGATGCCGAATACGCGGCGCTGATCGCGACGCTCCAGAAGATGCTGAAGAACATTCGCAAGCACGAAATCTAGATGTACGCGCCGCCTCCCCAAGGCAACGGGAAGACGGCAACGGAAGGAGGCGAAAATGGCCGAACGGTCTTTTGCCAAGGAAGTTGAAAAGCTGAGACTTGGCGCCGGCGAGGAATTCGCCGGCGAGGGCATCCTCGCCATCACCAAGGCGCTGCTGCAATGCGGCGTCGGCTATGTCGGCGGCTACCAGGGCGCGCCGATCAGCCATCTGATGGACGTGCTGGCCGATGCGCAGGATATCCTGGGCGAGCTCGGCGTGCATTTCGAGGCGAGCGCTTCCGAAGCCACCGCCACCGCCATGCTCGCCGCCTCCGTGCATTATCCGATCCGCGGTGCCGCGACCTTCAAGTCGACGGTCGGCACCAACGTCGCGTCCGATGCGCTGGCCAACCTGGCGTCCGGCGGCGTCACCGGCGGCGCGCTGATCATCGTCGGCGAGGACTATGGCGAGGGCTCCTCCATCATGCAGGAGCGCAGCCACGCCTTCGCCATGAAGAGCCAGGTCTGGCTGCTCGATCCGCGCCCGAACCTGCCCTCCATCGTCAAGGCGGTCGAGGATGGCTTCGAGTTGTCGGAGGTCTCGAACACGCCGGTGATGCTGCAGGTGCGCATCCGCTGCTGCCACGTCCACGGCCATTTCATCGCCAAGGACAACAAGCGCCCGCCGATGTCGGTCGCCGATGCGCTGTCGGCGCCGCGCCGCGACACCGGCCGCATTGTTTTACCGCCTGCCTCCTTCCTGCATGAGAAGGAGAAGGTCGCCAAGCGTTGGCCGGCGGCGGTCGATTTCATCAAGAGCCGCAAGATCAACGAGCTCTTCGGGCCGGACCACGGCTCGGTCGGCATCGTCATGCAGGGCGGCATGTACAATTCCGTCATCCGCGCGCTGCAGCGGCTCGGCCTCGCCGACACCTATGGCGACACCGACGTGCCGGTTTATGTGCTGAACGCCGTCTATCCGCTGGTAGACGACGAGTTCCTGTCCTTCTGCGAAGGCAAGCAGGCGGTCCTCGTCGTCGAGGAAGGCCAGCCCAATTACATCGAGCAGGCCTTTGCCGCGATGCTGCACAAGGCCGGGCGCGGCACGAAGCTGGTCGGCAAGGAGCATCTGCCGATGGCCGGCGAATATACTGGCCAGGTGATGCTCGACGGCATTGGCTCCTTCCTGCACGCCAACGCGCCGCACCTGCTGCCGGGCGAGGTGCGCGCGCCGAACAAGCTGGGCGAGGGTGTCGATACGGCCGATCTCATCAACGTCGTCCCCGGCCGGCCGCCGGGCTTTTGTATCGGCTGTCCGGAGCGGCCGATCTTCGCCGCGACGAAACTGGTCGAGCAGGAGCTCGGCAAGCACCACATCGCCTCCGACATCGGCTGTCACCTGTTCTCGATCATGCCCCCCTTCGAGCTGGGCGCCACGACGATGGGCTACGGGCTGGGGCCTGCCTCGGCCTCCGCCTTCAATTCGCCGGACGCGAAACGCCGCTCTATCTCCTTCGTCGGCGATGGCGGCTTCTGGCACAACGGCCTGACCTCCTCGATCGGCAACGCCGTCTTCAACAAGAATGACGGCGTCATCGTCATCGTCGACAATTTCTACTCGGCCGCCACCGGCGGCCAGGACATCCTGTCCTCACGGGCTTCGAACCGCACCAAGTCGACCAAGCATCCGATCGACGAGGCGGTGAAGGGCATGGGCGTCAAATGGCTGCGCCACATCGACCGTACCTATGATGTCGGCAAGATGCGAGCCGCGTTGCGCGACGCGCTGACCACCGAAGAGAAGGGGCCGAAGGTCATCGTCGCCTCGTCGGAATGCATGCTCAACCGGCAGCGCCGCGAGAAGCCGCTGGTCGACAAGGCGATCAAGGGCGGCGAGCGGGTGGTGAAGCCGAAATTCGGCGTCGACGAGGACATTTGCACCGGCGACCATGCCTGCATGCGGCTCTCCGGCTGCCCGTCGCTGTCGGTGAAGTCGCTCGACGATCCGCTGCGCGACGATCCGGTCGCCGCGATCGACCAGAACTGCGTCGGCTGCGGCAATTGCGGCGAGGTGGCGGATGCCGCCGTGCTCTGCCCGTCCTTCTACCGGGCCGACGTCGTCCACAATCCCGGCCGTTGGGACCGGTTCCTGGAAAGCGCGCGCCGCGCCGTCATCGGCCTCCTGCAGCGCCGCCGCGAGAGCCGCCGCTTGATGTTCGCCGATGCTTGACCAGACCTCTCCCCTGCGCCCGAAATCGGGCGCCCATGACGACGAGCGCGTCATCAAGCTTGCCGTGCTCGCCGTCGGCGGCCAGGGCGGCGGTGTGCTCGCCGACTGGATCACCGACGTCGCCGAGCGCAACGGCTACATCGCCCAGTCCACCTCGGTCGCGGGCGTCGCCCAGCGCACGGGCGCGACGATCTATTACATCGAAATGGCTCGCGACACGGGCCGGCTGCCGGTCTTCGCGCTGTCGCCTTCGCAGGGCGACGTCGATATCCTGATCGCCGCCGAACTGATGGAAGCCGGCCGCGCCATCATCCGCGGCTTCGTCACGCCCGAGCGCACGACACTGATCACCTCCTCGCACCGCATCGCCGCGGTCTCGGAAAAGATCGAACCGGGCGACGGCCGCGCCTCGTCGGAAAAAGTGCATGCGACGGCGCAGGCTGCGTCCAAGCGCTTCATCGCCTTCGACATGGAGAAGATCGCAGCCGAGAACGGCACGATGATCTCGGCCAGCCTGCTCGGCGCGCTGGCCGGCGCCGATGCGCTGCCCTTCACGCGGGAGAGCTACGAGCAGGCGATCGGCGCCGGCGGCCGTGGCGTCAAGGCGAGCCTCGCCGCCTTCGGCGCTGCCTGCGATCGCGCACGCGGTGTCGTGGCAGCGCCGGCCGGCGAAAAAGCGGCGGAGCCTGCCGATGCCTCACCCAAGCCAACGGCGAAGGTCAGTGGTCCCGAAACGCTGTTGAAAGGCTGGCAAGAGCTTGCCGGCCGCGTCGCGGCGCTGCCGGAATCGCCGCGCGACATGGCCGAACGCGGCCTGAAAAAGGTCGTCGACTATCAGGACATCGCCTATGGCCGCGAATATCTCGACCGGCTGGACAGAGCGGTGGCGCTGGACGATGCGGCGCGCGGCTATGCTTTGTCGATTGCGGCCGCAAAGCATCTCGCCAACGCCATGTGCTACGACGACATGATCCGCGTCGCCGATCTGAAGACGCGCTCGACCCGCAACAAGCGTGTGCGCAAGGAGGTCGGCGTCAAGGACGGTTCGGTGCTGCAGGTCACCGAATATTTCCATCCGCGCATCGAGGAGTTCTGCGGCACGCTGCCGGCGGGCCTGGGCAGCTACATCGAGAGCCGCCCAAAACTCGCCGCCTTCCTCGACCGCCGCATCAATCGCGGCCGCCACATCCGCACCGACAGTTTTTCCGGCTTCGCCATGCTGTGGTTCATCGGTGGCCTGCGCCGCTGGCGCCGCCGCCTGCTGCGCCACAGGATAGAGGTCGAGCATCTGGAGCGCTGGTACGAACTGGCGCTCGCTCATGCGCGGGACAACTACACTTTGGCCACCGAGATCCTGAACTGCCGCCGGCTGATCAAGGGCTACAGCGACACCCATGCCCGCGCCCAGTCGAAATTCGACCGCGTGCTGTCGGCGCTAGCCATGCTCAAGGGTCGTGAAGACGCCGCCGACTGGATCCGCCGCCTGCGCGAGGCGGCGCTGAAGGACGAAAAGGGCGACATGCTCGATGGCGCGTTGAAGACGGTGGCGACGCTGGGCGGATAGGCCGGCTTTGTAACGCGCGAGTTGTTGCCACGGATTGGCTATTCGGTCGCTTCCCGTCCAGAGACCTCCTCGACATGGATCCGGAAGAAGACGTGCGGCAAACTGTCTGAGACGGGAGGCATGACAGGCTTGAGCGCGCCGGGCTCCCACCAGTCCGTGTGCTTGCTCAACACCGACCATGCATGGTCGCGCTCAACCCGGTGGCCGATTCGGTCCGGCAGTTCCTCATAGCGGCCGTCGACGATCACGCTTCTCCAGCCGCGCCCCTGCGTGTGCTCTCCCACCTGCGCACATATCAGGGGATTGGCCCGCATCCAGTCGATCTTCTTGCCCGGCAAAGAGAATGCATAGAGGTGACTGTCGGCATAGGCGTAATTGAAACATACGACGTAGGGTCGTCCGTCCTTCGCACATGCCAGATGTCCAGTGCGGTTGGCCGCCAACATTTTCGTGCATTCCAGGGTGGAGAGCGTGCGGATCATCATCTGTGTGATCTCCTTCAGCCGGCCTTCGGCCTCGCGGATTTCTGTCGATCGGTTCTTGCCGATACTAGTGCGGGACACGTCCAGGCTCATTGATATGGATCAATTTGTTACGGGGCGAAGGCCGGGGCCTGCCATGCCGTATAGAGCCGCACCGACCGAAACCGTGCGGCGAACCGATCTGACGAAGATGTGATCGATGCGGCTCCGACGGAATTTGGCCCCGTCCTCCGTTTCACGGATGTAGGGATGAATTACGGAGACAACGCATGTTCACCAAATACTTTCTGCCCGTCGCCTTGGCCGCCGGCACCTTGATGCTGTCCGGCGTCGGCTCGCAGGCCATGCCGATGGCCAAACCCAATGCCGTGCCGCTACCCATCGAAACCGTCGGCTGGCGCTGCGGCCCCGGCTGGCACATGAACCGCTGGGGCAGATGCGTGCCGAACGGCCGAGTGATTATCCGCCCGATGCATGTGCGCCATTGGCACCCCGGCTTCTGGTATCACGGCCGCTGGCATCGCGGTTTTTGGAGCTGATGATCCGTCGAGGGATCGACGCCCGCGCCCGGCAACGGCGCGGGCGTTTTTTGTTGAGGGGCTATCTCGTTGAGCTTCGCGGAACGTTCGTGATTGGCCGAAGCCCCTCAGCTTCGTCATCCACGGGCGGAGCGGAAGCGAAGCGGACGCGGAGACCCGAGGATCCATTCCGTGACCTTGGCCGAGGGATGCAGCGGAGCAGAATTCTGCACCGCGGCAACGCCTCGACCTCACGGCATGGATTCTATGGTCTGCGCGTCGCTTCGCTCCTTGCTCCGCCATAGAATGATGGGTGGACGGCCCCTTGCGGCATCGAATGTGCCAAACTGGGCTGTGATTAACTCCAGCGGAA
>NZ_JAVIIV010000020.1:0-126790 GCF_033977215.1 Mesorhizobium humile | reverse complement strand
ATCTTCGAAAAGACGGTCTCGAACATGCAGGAAGTGGCGGCGCGCGGCGGCAAGATCATCCTGATCACCGACGCCAAGGGCGCGGCCCAGGCCGGCATCAAGACGATGGAGACGATCATCCTGCCCGAGGTGCCGGAAATCATGTCGCCGATCATCTACGCCCTGCCGATCCAGATGCTGGCCTATTTCACCGCCGTCTTCATGGGCACCGACGTCGACCAGCCGCGCAACCTGGCGAAGTCGGTCACGGTGGAGTAGGCGGATTGAGAGGAGGCTCGCTCCTGGATGATTTACTTAGAGAACTGGCAAGCTTTCCCTGTGCGTTCCGCACGCGAAGGCGCTCGAGGAAGCCCGGCCGATGCGTTCAACCATGATCTCGACCGGGATTTCGCCGGTGCAGACCAGCTTCTCCATCCATGTCCCCGGCACGCGCGCAGCCTATTCCCTTCAAGATTGAACACCTGGAATTTTCACGTTAATTAATAAATTTACGCATGGAATAATTTTCGTCGACGCGTTGATAACTCACATGGCTTCCTGTAAAATTTCAACTTGCAGTCGCGCGCTGGCGCACCGCAAGGAAAGCACGGGACAGCGCATGGATCAGGCCGTGTCCGTGCTGCGAGGGTTTGAATGGCGATGACGCACAAGACGATGGAGGATTTCGCCCGGTCCTGCGGCGTCTCCAGGCCTACGCTTTCGAAATATTTCGACGATCCGACCAGCGTCAAGCCGGCGACGCGCAAGCGCATCGAGGAAGCGCTGCGCTCGTCCGACTACCAGCCGAACCTGTTCGCGCGTAACCTCAACCGCAAGCGCACACGCAGCATCGGCATTGTCGTGCCGACTGTGACCGATCCGTTCTATTCGGAGATGGTCAGCCGCATCGAGCTCCGGCTGCGCGACGAAGGCTACTGGCCGATCGTCATCTCCTCGCATGGCTCGACCGAGCTCGAGGTCGAGGCAACGCGGACCATCCTGTCGCTGAAGGTCTCGGGCGCGCTCGTTGCGCCGCTCGGGCGGCGTTCCGACCATCGCACGCTGGAAAAGCTGACGCAGGCGATCCCGATCGTCTATTTCGACACCTACCTCGAAGGCCACACGCCCTTCGTCGGCAACAACAACACGCAGAGCGTCGCGACCATCGTCGACTATCTCTGCCGCTCGGGCGACGCGCCGGTTTATTTCGACATCCCGCACGTCAACCACAACTCGCCCGAACGGCTGGCGAGCTATGTCGCCTCGATGAAACGGCTCGGGCATGAGCCCATCGTGATCGGCAACACCAAGGACTACACTTGGGATTTCGAGCGGATCGGCTACGAGCAGACCGAAAGGATGCTTGGCAATGGCGCCCTGCCGGGCAAGACCATCCTGTGCAACAATGATCGCTTGGCCTTCGGCCTGATGGCGGCCGCCTTCGCCCGAGGGCTCAAGGTCGGCCGCAAGGCGGATTGCGACCTGCGCGTCGCCGCGCATGACGACCATCCGCTGAGCCGCTACGCTTGCCCCGGCCTCACCACCATGGCGCAGGATTTCGCCGCGATGGCCGGACGCAGCGTCGAGACACTGCTTGCCCTGCTCAACGAAGACGGGACGGCGGTCGCGCCCAAGGTCAAACTCGACGCGACGCTGGTGATGCGTCAGTCGGCCTGATCTTTGGCGAGAGCGCGATCGAAGCCACGCCAGGCGGCAACCGCCGCCTCGACCGCCTGTCGTGATGCCCGCCCGTGGCGGCCCATCGAAACGAAGCCGTGGATCAGGCCCGGCCAGCGCTCGAGCACGACCGGCACACCGGCGTTCAGGAGACGCTTTGCATAGGCCTCGCCTTCATCGGTGAGGATGTCGTGGCCGGCGATGGCGACGAAGGCCGGCGCCACTCCCACAAGGCTTTCGGCTTTGAGCGGCGAGACGCGCCAATCGCCGACGTCGGCGGCGTCGCGGACATAGTGGTCGCGGAACCAGGCCATGGTCGTGGCGGTCAGTCCAAAACCTACGGCGAAGCGACGATAGCTGTCCGCCGTCTGTGCGGCATCGGTGTTGGGGTAGAGCAGCAGTTGCGCCGTCAGCGGATGTTTGTCCTCGCGCGCAACGAGGCTGAGCACAGTGGCCAGATTGCCGCCGGCGCTGTCGCCTGCAACGGCGACGCGTTTCGCGTTGATGCCGAGATCGGCGGCATGATCCTGCATGAAGGACAACACGGCGCGGCAGTCTTCCACCGCCGCTGGAAACTTGTGCTCGGGCGCCAGCCGGTAATCGGGCGACACGACAACGCAAGCCGCGATGTTGGCGAACCAGCGACAGATCTCGTCATGCGATTCGAGATTGCCGATCACCCAGCCGCCGCCATGCAGATAAAGCAGCGCCGGAGCATCCGCATCAGGCGCGCCCTGCCCGCGATAGATCCTCAGCCTCAGCGCGTCGCCCGGTCCGGCGATTGTGCGCTCGGTGACCGACCCTACCGGCTCGCGGTCGCCTTGTAGATCGGAAAGACCGTTCACATAGGCACGGCGCGCCTGTTCCGGCGTGCCGGTCTCGAAGGGCGGCCCGTTCACCCGGCGGCCGAGATCGAGAACATGTAGCGCTTGCGGGTCGAGCGCGGACAGGTTCGGTGCTGCCGTCAGCGGCGATGTCGTCATCGACGGACCTCCTGTCAGGCCAGCAGGCTCGCCGCCTCGTCCTCGCCGAGCAGCGGTGGCTGGTCGACGGTGCCGTTGACGGCGACTGAGCCACGGCTTTCGCCCGAGGCCAGGATCGCCTCCATGATCTCCAGCACATGCAGCGCCAGATCGCCGGACGCGCGCGGCCTCCTGCCTTCCGCCAGAGCTCGCGCCAGGTCGGCGACGCCGAGCATGCGGTAGTTGGCGCGGTCAGGCGCGGCGTATGGCCAGTTGTGCGCGCCGTAGAGCTCGCGCTCACTCTCGAGATCTTTCCAGTCGGCGCCGCGCGCCGAGAGCGAGACGGTGCCACCGAAGGTGTCGGGATCGGGCAGCCTCAGCGAGCCCTCGGTGCCATGCAGTTCGATCGGATGGTTGGAGTGCTTGAAGACGTCCCAGGAGGCGCCGAAGGTGACGGTGGCGCCGGAGCGGAACTCGAGCAGCGACAGGATGTTGGTCGGTGTGCCGACCTTGAAGGTGGTGTTCTTGTAAGGACCGTCGGCGGTGACCAGACGTTCCTCCTGGCCGCGCGTCGCCATCGCCATGACGCGGGCGACCGGGCCGAGCAGGTTGACCAGCATGGTCAGGTAGTAAGGACCCATGTCGAAGACCGGGCCGCCGCCCGGCTGGTAGTAGAATTGCGGATTGGGATGCCAGTGCTCCATGCCGCGCCCCATCATGAAGGCGGTGCCGGTGACGGCGCGGCCGATCGCGCCCTCGTCCATCAGCCGGCGCGCCCTACGTCCGGCAGCACCGAGGAAGGTGTCGGGCGCCGAGCCGAGCAGAACACCGCTTGTTGCCGCCTCGGCAACCAGCCGGCGGCCATCGGCGGCGGACGTCGCCAGCGGCTTTTCGGTGAAAACGTGTTTTCCGGCCGAGAGCGCCGAAAGCGAAATGTCGAAATGCGCCGCCGGTATCGTCAAATTGAGGACAAGGTCGATGTCGGGGTCGGCCAGAAGCGTGTCGACGCCGAGCGCGCGGATGCCATATTCCCTGGCACGGAGCGCGGCCATATCGGCCGAAATGTCGGCACAGGCGCGCAATTCGACCCCGCCGAACAGGCTCGCATTGCGCAGATAGGTCATCGAGATGTTGCCGCATCCGATGACGCCGATGCCGAGCTTTGTCTTTGATTTTCCTTGCATTTCAGATCGTACCTCCCAACGCGGCCATGGCCTGGCTGCGCCCTTTCGCCTGCAACGGAGCACAGTCAAAAGCCGCTATACAACATTTTAATTCTTGACGCGCGTAAAATTTTTATAGAGCATATGAAAACGCCGTGCGCCGGGATTTTGAAAACAAACGATTGAGGAATTTTCCACTCATGAGCCTTGGAACCAAGGTGCGTCTTGCGCGCCTCTTCTCGCATCCATCGGGGAATCTTTTTGGCGGTGCGGTCGACCACTTCGTCGGCTATGGCGACGTCCGCAAAGGCGGCCTTGCCGACCTGCCGGGTGCGCTCGCACGCGTCATGGCGGGCAAACCCGACTATGTCAGCATCCAGCCCGGCACCGCGCGCCATCTGTGGCCGCAATATGCGGGCAAGGCTTCCCTGGTGATCCAGGCGGGCTGCTTCACCCCGGACGATCGCATCAGCGAGCTGATTGCAACGCCCGACGATGCGGTGCGGGCTGGCGCCGATGCGTTGGCCGTGGCCATTCCGGTGCGCGGCGCGACCGAGGGCAAATACATACGCTGGCTGACCGACTCGGTGAATGCGGCGGCGCGCTACGGCATGCCGGTGGTGGCGCATATCTATCCGCGCGATTTCACCGACGGGGCGAAGATCGTCTTCACCCCCGACGAGATCGCCTATGCGGCGCGCATCGGCTACGAGTCCGGCGTCGACGTGATCAAGATCGGCTACACCGGCGACTTCGAATCATTCCGGGAGACCGTTCGGACCTGCCCGGTGCCGGTCGTGATCGCTGGCGGGCCGAAGACCGATACGCTGCTCGGCGCGCTTCAGCAGACGGCGGACGCCATCCGTGCCGGCGCGCGCGGCGCCGTGGTGGGCCGCAATCTCTGGGGACATGGCGATCCGCAGAAAGCAGCTCTTGCCTTCCGGGGCGTCATCCATGACGGCCTTTCGGCACAAGACGCTCTGGCGAAGGCGGGTGCCTGAACAATGCCCACCGTCCCCTCAATCCTCGGCTTCGGCGCCATTGCGATCGACGACATCGCCTATGTCGATCAGCCGTTGTCGGCGGGCAAGGGGAAGGTTCTGCAAAGCACGCGCGCTTTCGGAGGAAATGTCGCGACGGCCCTTGCCGCCGTCGCGCGGCTCGGCGGAAACGCCGGATTCATCGGCTGGCTGAGCAATGCCGCGGACGACGCCGTGCTGTGCGATCTCATTGAGAGCGGTGTCGAAACCGCATTCGCGCCGCGCCACCCGGATGCGCGCCCGGTACGCTCGCGTATCACCGTCGGCTCCGACGGGGACCGATTCATCGCCTATGACGACGAAGCGATGCTGGGCACCGCGCCGGACTTTCCGGACGAGGTCCTCAGCCGCGCGACCATGCTGATCGTCGACGGCTATGCGATCCGGTCGCTGGATGTCGTGGCTCGGGCTCGCGATCTCGGCCTCGCGATCCTCGGCGATATCGAATGGAGCGGCGGGCCAGCGACCGACAGGCTGACGGCGCTCTGCGACCATCTCATTCTTCCGCTCGGCTTCGCACGCACCGCCACGGGCCGCCGCTCGCCCGCCGAGATGCTCGAGGCTTTGTGGTCGCCGTCGCGGTCGGCCGTGGTTCTGACCGATGGCGACAGGGGCGTCTACTATCGCGGGCGCGACGAGAGGGGTCTCTGGCACCTGCCTCCGCACCGGGTTGCCGTCGTCGACTCGACCGGCGCAGGCGACTGCTTTCATGGCGCCTATGCCCATGCATTGACGCGCGGCGGCGACACCGCTGGCCGGGTCGCATTCGCGGCCGCGGCCGCAGCCCTGTCGGTAACGGGGCATGGCGGGCGCGAGGCGCTTCCGACCGACGATCAGGTCAGGCAACTCCTGGCATCGGCGAACGCTCCATCGGCAGCCGGGCTGAACCATGCGCAGCTCGATACCGGAACATAGAACGGAACTATCCGAGGAAACGTTTCGCAAGCGAATACAGGCCGAGAATAATTACAAAATCAGCGGCTTAGACTTGTGGAGGGAGGAAGATGGCAGAAGTCGTTCTTGAGAATATCTGCAAGACCTACGGAAACAATTTTCACGCGATCGACCAACTGAACCTGTCGGTCGAGGACGGCGAGTTCCTGATCCTCGTCGGGCCGTCCGGCTGCGGCAAATCCACCGCGCTGCGAATGATCGCGGGATTGGAGGACGTCACAAGCGGCAGCCTTCGGATCGGCGGCGTCGACGTCGTCGACATGCCGCCAAAGGACCGCGACATCGCGATGGTCTTCCAGAGCTACGCGCTCTACCCGCATATGACGGTGTTCGAAAACATCGCCTTTTCGATGCGGCTCGCAGGCAAGCCGAAGGCCGAGCGCAAGAAGCGCGTGGACGAGATCGCCAAGACCCTTCAGCTGACGTCGCTGCTGGACAGCAAACCCGCGAACCTGTCAGGCGGGCAGCGTCAAAGGGTTGCCATGGGCCGCGCCATGGTGCGCGAGCCGGCCGCCTTTCTCATGGACGAACCCCTCTCCAATCTGGATGCGAAACTGCGTGTGCAAATGCGCGCCGAAATCACCAGCTTGCAAAAGCAGCTCGGCGTGACGACCATATACGTGACCCACGACCAGATCGAAGCGATGACGATGGGCGACAGGGTCGCGGTGTTGAAGGGCGGCGTGCTGCAGCAGGTCGACACACCCAAGAGGCTCTATGAATCACCGGTGAACGCTTTCGTCGCCGGCTTCATCGGCTCTCCTTCGATGAACCTTTTCGAGGCAACGCTGACGGGCAGCGAGTTGATGTCCGGCGCCTTCGCCATACGGCTGCAGGATGCGGCCTTCGCGCGCAGGCCAAGCTTGAAATCGTATGCGGGGCGCAAGGTCGTGTTCGGGATCCGGCCCGAGGATCTCTATGACAGCAGCCTCGAATCCGGCCGCAAGTATCAGACGATACCGGCAAAGGTGACCTCGATCGAAGAGCTCGGGTCCGAACATATCGTCCATCTCAACATCGACGCGGTCCGGGTGGACTCCGGCGACCCGGACGCGGTCGAGGATTTCGGTCTGGCGTCGAACGCGGTGGCGAAATTCGAACCGGTCAGCGAAGTCCGCTCCGGCTCGGAAATCCGACTGGCCCTGGATGATACCAAGCTCCATTTCTTCGATCCCGAGACGCATCTGGCGATCTGAAGATTTGCGGCAAGGCCCGCAGGCGGGAGCGAGGCGCCTGCGAAAGAAGGCTTCTGAATAAACCAGACGATCGTCCGCATTGTGCGGCCGATCACTAAGAAGGAGGAGAAAATGATGTTTCGTATAAGACCCGCGATGCTGAAAATGGCCGCGGCCGCATGGTTGCTTGGCGCAACCGGCGCCATGGCGGACACGACGCTGGAATTCACCCAATGGTGGGAGCCAGAGCTGCCCGCAGGCTCCTTGCGCAAAATCATGGATGATTTCGAGGCCGCGAATCCCGGCATCAAGGTGACGCTGGTCAGCGGCCCCTATGCGACCACGCGAGACCAGATCTCGGTGGGCGCCGCAACCGGAACGCTCAGCGACGTCGTCGGTCTCGACGGCGCCTGGGTGAACAATCTGAACGCGCAGAATGCGCTCGCCGACATGAACCCGATGATGGATGCGAGCAAGTTCGACAAAGCCCAGGTCGCCGATATCATCAAGGTGGACGGCAAGGCGGTGATGTTCCCGGTCGCCTCGTTCGTCTATCCGGTCTTCGTGAATCTGGACCTCGCCGCCCAGGCCGGCGTGACCAAGCTGCCGTCTACCCGCGCGGAGTTTCTCGAAGCCGCCAAGAAGATGACCCATCCCGACAAGAACCAGTATGGCTGGGTGCTGCCGCTCTCGCTGCAAACGCCGTCCGGCGTCCAGAACGACATGATGTCGTGGGTCTGGGCTTCGGGTCAGTCGATGATGGCGGACGGCAAGCCGGCTCTCGAGGCCAAGCCGGTCGTCGATATGCTCGCCTTCGTCAAATCGCTCAACGACGCCGGCACCATCTCGCCCGGCATCGCCACCAAGACCGAACAGGAAAAGGTCGAGGAATTCGTCAACGACCGCGTCGGGATGATGATCGACTCGCTCGCGCATGTGAACCTTATCCGCAAGCGCAATCCCAAGCTGAACTTCGACCTCATCCCGGTCCCGGTCGTGGAGGGCTACACCGGCAAGCGCGGCCTTCCCTATGCCTCCTGGGGCATCGGCATCTCCGCCGGCTCGAAGCATCAGGAAGAGGCCTGGAAACTCGTCCAATATCTGCTGAGCGAAAAGGTGAACGCCAAGCTGGTGTCGCTCGCCAACGCCTTCCCGGGCAACGTCAACGCCAAGCCCGATTTCGTGACCTCGGACAAGGCTTTCGGCAAGGCGTTCGAAATCTTCAAGACCGGCTATCTCGCCAACGAGTTCACGGGTCTGCCGGTGGCTGAAGACCTGATGACCCAGTTCGACGTGCAAGCCCAGAAGATGCTCGCCGGCGAGCAGTCTCCGGAACAAGCCGCGGCCAACGCTCAAAAGGGCTGGATGGCGAAATTCTGATCGGCCTGTTCCCCCTTTGCTATCTTCGGCCGGGTGGCCTGACTTCGGGCAGGCCACCCGGCAACAACGGATCGGCAATTTGAGAATGGACCTGTTTTTGAGGCTCGCCTTCTCTTGAAGGCGTATCCCAAGGTTGGCACATGACCCGGCAAAAGCGCTCCCACCACAAGCTGAAACGAGCGGTCGCACCCTATCTCTATCTGTCGCCCTCGCTCATCATCATCGGCCTTCTGATGCTGCTGCCGATGGTGACGGTGATCGCCTACTCGTTCCAGAACAGCGCGGTGCTGCGTCGCGACCCTTCCTTTGCCGGACTGAAACACTACCAGGCGATCTACGACGATCCGGTGTTCTGGGCTTCGCTGTGGCACACGCTCTACTTCACCTGCATGAGCGTCGTTTTCCACATGACCATCGGCATGGTCTTCGCGCTCATGCTGAACAGCGACCGCATCAATCCAACGCTGCGCAATATCCTGCGCGTGCTCTACATACTGCCCTGGCTGTTCACCGCGGTGATCATCGCGGTGATCTGGCGTCTGCTGCTCGAGCCGAACGGTGTCGTGAACAGCATTCTCATGCAGCTGGGCATCATCGGTTCCAAGATCGAGTGGTTTTCCTCGCCCGAGACCGCGCTGCACGCCGTCACCTTCGCCAACATCTGGGCGGGTTATCCGCTTTTCATGGTCAGCCTGCTCGCCGGTCTGCAAGGCATTCCCAAGGATTTCTACGAGGCCGCCGATATCGACGGGGCGAAGGCCTATCAGAAGCTGATCTTCATCACGATCCCGCAGCTGATGCCGATCATCATCAGCATCTCGCTGCTCGACTTCATCTGGACCATGCAGGTCTTCCCGTTGATCTGGATAACGACGGGCGGCGGTCCGATCTACTCGACCGAGGTGCTCAGCACCTACACCTACAAGCTCGCGTTCTCGAGCTACAACCTGTCCCAAGCGTCGGCGAGCGCCGTGGTCATCCTGCTGATCTCTCTCGGCCTGACGCTGTTCTATATCCGTTATCAAAAGGCCCGGTAGTCGCCATGAGGAAAAGACACACGCCGAAAGACAGGCTGATCACCGTCGCGCTGCATGTTGGTCTTGCGGCGGGGCTGTTTTTCGCTGCCTTCCCGATCTACTGGATGCTCAGCAGCTCGTTCAAATCGAATACCGAAATCTTCGCCTTGCCGCCGACCATCCTGCCGAAGGCCTTCACGCTGGAAGCGTATGAAGCCATCCTTGGCGACCCGGTGAAGCTGCGCTTCTTCTTCAACAGCTACTTCGTCGCCGGAGCGGTGACCGTACTGACGGTGCTGATCGCCTTGCTGGCGGCCTATGGGTTCAGCCGCTTCAATTTCCGCGGCAAGGGCAGCCTCAACACGCTCATCATCAGCACGCAGACGATCCCGCCGATCACGCTTCTGATCCCCTTCTTCGGGCTTGTCGTCTCCTATGGCATCTTCGACACCTATGTCGCGCTGATCCTGACCTACCTGGTGTTCACCCTGCCCTACGCAATCCTGTTGATGACGGGATATCTGAACACCTTGCCGCGCGATCTCGATGAAGCGGTGGCTGTCGACGGCGGCAGCAGCTGGACGGCGCTCTGGCGGGTAATCGTGCCGATCTCACTGCCTGGCATCGTGGCGACGTCGGTCTACACATTCCTGTTGTGCTGGAACGAGTTTCTCTTCGCACTGACGCTGACGAAGTCGACGTCCATGCGCACCGTCCCGATCGGCATCCAGCTGTTGATGGGGCAGCACGCCTTCGAATGGAACCAGATGATGGCGATGAGCGTGCTCGGCTCGCTGCCGCTCTTGCTGATCTACCTCATCGCCCAGAGGTTCTTCCTCGCCGGCATGACCGCGGGCTCGGTCAAATAGATGTTCCGCGGAGAACCAAGGAATGAAAGGATGAACGTGAAAGACCTCAAAGTCGGCTGCCAGACCTTCACCTGGGAAATGCTGGGAGACCGGTTCACCGGCGGCCCCGACGATCTCATCAAGGCTATCGCCGATGGCCGCTATGCCGGCATCGAGATCACCGACACGATGATCGGCCGCTATGCCGGCAAGCCGGCCGAATTCGCCGCGGCGCTGAAGTCACGCGGCCTGACGCTGGTCTCCTTCGCCTTCGGCTCGAAGAGCGGCTTCACGCTGAAGGACAAGATCGGCGAAGACCTCGAGGCCGCCAAGCGATGGATCGACTTCGCCGCCGCCTTTCCGGGCGCGCTGGTGTCGATGGGCTCGGCGACCGTCGTTTCCGACGGGCCGCGCGACGACAAGTTCGCGATCGCCGCGGACGTCTACAACAAGGCCGGCGAGCTTGGCCGTAAAGCCGGCGTGCAGGTCGCGGTGCATCCGAGCTCGCACCACGACACGCTGCTCTTTGACCGCGCCGACTATGACCGCATCTTCTCCCTGCTCGACGCTTCGCTGGTCGGCTGGGTGCCGGACACCGGCCACATTTTGCGCGGTCACAAGGACATGGCCGACACGCTGACCGCCTATCGCGACCGCATCCGCTACGTGCATCTGAAGGACGTCGATGCGAAGGGCAGTTGGGCCATGCTCGGCAAAGGCGTCTGCGACACGGCCAAGGTGATCGAGATCGCGAGCGCCGCGCCCAATTTCAACGGCTGGCTGGTACTTGAGGAAGAGTCCGAGACCGCCGCCGCTGATCCTGCCGGCGCGGTAAAGACCAACCGCCAGACCATGCGCGGCTACGGGGCATAAGACGATGATCCGCAAGAAAGACCGTCGTCTTCGTGTCGGTGTGCTCGGCTGCGGGCCGATCGCGCAGTTCGCGCATCTGGAATCCTGCGTGAAGGCGAGCAATGCCGATCTTTACGCAATCTGCGACGCCGCGCCCGATCTGCTGGCACGCATGGGCGCGACCTACGAGCCGCAGAAGATATATGGCGACTATGACGAGATGCTCGCCGACCCCGAACTGGAGGCGGTGATCGTCGCCACCTCGGACGCCTATCACGTGCCGATGTCGATCAAGGCGCTGGAGGCCGGCAAGCATGTGCTGTGCGAAAAGCCGATCGGCGTCTCGGTCGAGGAAGGCAAGACGCTGGCCGAGGCGGTCAAGCGCTCGGGCAAGGTGCTGCAGGTCGGGCACATGAAGCGCTTCGACCCGGCGCTGGAGGCGGCGCGCGATTTCGTCCGCGACGAGATGGGCGACATCCTGGCGCTGAAGGCCTGGTATTGCGATTCCACGCATCGCTACACCAACACCGATGCCGTGCAGCCGCTGCCCGTCACCAGCAAGCTGGCCAGGAAGCCCTCCGGCAATCCGAAGGCGGATCTCAGGCAATATTTCATGCTGGCGCATGGCTCGCATCTGGTCGACACGGCGCGTTTCCTCGCCGGCGAGATCACTGCCGTGCGCGCCCGGCTGAACGAGCGCTTCGGCGCCTATTGCTGGTTCGTCGAGACCGAATTCGCCAATGGCGCGCTCGGCCATCTCGATCTCACCGTCGCCGTGCGCATGGACTGGCACGAGGGCTTCCAGCTCTATGGCGAGAACGGCTCGGTGATCGCGAAGACCTTCAATCCCTGGTACTTCCGCGCCAGCGAAGTCGATATCTTCCACGAGAAGGACGCGACATCGCGAAAACCGCTGGGCGCCGATGGCCATTTCTTCCGCCGCCAGTTGGAAGGCCTCGCCGACACGGTGCTCGACGGCAAGCCGATGCGCGGCGCCGATGTCGAGGACGGGCTCGCCTCGATCCGCGCCATGGTGGCGATCGCCCGCTCGGTCGAAAGCGGCGGACGCGTCGAGATCGCCAGCGTGACGGGAGCGGTCTGATGCAGTTCGGGGTGTTCGCCAAGACTTTTGCGGGCAGCGAGCCGTCCGGCGTTCTTGCCGCCGTGCGCGATGCGGGCTTCGCGGTCACCCAATTCAACCTCGCCTGCGCCGGCCTGGCGTCGATGCCGGATAGTGTTCCGGACGACGCGATCCGCGCCATCGATGCCGCCGCCAAGGCTTCGGGCATCGGCCTGGTCGCGCTCTCGGGCACCTACAACATGGCGCATCCCGACAAGGCCGTACGCGAGGATGGGCAGCGCCGGTTGGCCGTCGTCATCGAGACAGCAGCCAAGCTTTCCACGCCTCTCGTCACGCTCTGCACCGGAACGCGCAATGCCGGGGACCAGTGGACGCACCATCCGGACAATGCCGATCCCTCGGCCTGGGCCGACATGGCGCGCGAGATGGAGAAGGCCCTGCTGATGGCCGAGCGCCATGGCGTCGATCTCGGCATCGAGCCGGAGCAGGCCAACATCGTCACCTCGGCCGGCGACGCCATGCGGCTGATCGCCGAGATGGGTTCGAAGCGTCTGCGCATCGTGCTCGATCCCGCCAATCTGTTCGAACAGGCCAATCCCGACGAGGCGCGCGCCATCGTTGCCGCCGCGGTCGAACGAACGGCGGGCCATGTGTCTTTGGCGCATGCCAAGGATCGTTTTGCCGACGGCCGCTTCGCCACCGCGGGACAAGGCGTCGTCGACTTTCCCGACTTCGTCGCCCGCCTCAAGGCCGGCGGCTTCGACGGACCGCTGGTGACGCATGGGCTCACGGCCGAGGAGGCGCCCGGTGTCGCATGCTTCCTCAAGGAGCTGGTCTGATGGCGGCCCGGACGAAGCTGCTCCGCGACGGTGCCGCGCTCGGCATCACCGATACCGGCGAAGGCCTGGCGGTCGTCTTCCAGCACGGGCTGGGCGGCGGTGAGGCGCAGGTCGCGCAGACGTTCCCCGCGGGCTTCCGGCGCATCACGCTGGAATGCCGCGGGCATGGCGGTTCCGGGCTTGGCGAGCGGCGGCCGTTCTCGCTGCAGATGTTCGCCGACGACGTGCTCGCCGCCGCCGATCAGGTCGGCCTCGACCGCTTCGTCGCCGGCGGCGTGTCGATGGGGGCGGCGATCGCCATGCGCCTTGCCTGCCGCCATCCTGATCGCATCACCGGGCTGGTGCTGGTGCGGCCGGCGTGGACCTTCGGCCCGGCGCCGGACAACATGCAGCCGATCGCCGAGGTCGCCCGCCTGATCCTCGATCATGGTCCGGACAGAGCGCGGACGATCTTCGCGCAGTCGGAGACGGCGCTGCGTCTTTATCGCGAGGCACCCGACAATCTCACCTCGCTGCTCGGCTATTTCGACCGGGCGGATGCCCATACCTTCGCGCAGGTGCTGTCCAACATCGCGGCCGACGGACCGGGCGTTTCCGAACAGGGCGCCACCGCCTTGCGCGTTCCGACGCTGGTCATCGGCAATGCGGTCGATGCCGTGCACCCGCTCTCGGCCGCCTACGCGCTTGCCGCCGCGATACCCGATGCGATCTTCGCCGAGATCACCCCCAAGGCGCGCGACAGCGCCAAGCATTTCAGCGAGCTGCACACGCAGATCGCAAACTTCCTGCAATCCCACTCGAAAGTCCGGAGCCTCATTCCGTCATGACCAGCAAATCCCTCTCCGGCCCCTCGGCAATAGCCGCCTTGCCGCGAAACCGGCTGATCGGCGAGTTCTCGCTATGGTCGGCGGACCTCGCCAATATGGAGCGCGACCTGAAGCGCATCGAAGCCTATGCCGACCTGCATCACATCGACGTGGCCGACGCCCGCTTCACGCCCGGCTTCCTTTTTTTCCCGGACCTTGTGGCGCGCATCGCAAAGCTGACGGCAAGGCCGATCCATGTGCATCTGATGGTCGAGGCCGAAATCGTCGAGGCGCAGACGCGCCAGTTCATCGAAGCCGGCGCCGACCTCGTCACCATCCATGCCGAGAATGGCGAGGCCGGCCTGCGCGCGGTGAAGCTGGCACATGAGCTCGGCGCCGCGGCCGGCGTGGTGCTGCGGCTGGAGACGCCGGTGTCGGCGATCGAGCCGTTCCTGTCGGACGTCGCCTTCGTGACGCTGCTCGGCACCTCGATCGGCGTCAAGGGGCAGAGCCTGTCCGAAAAAGCCTGCCCGCGCCTGATCGAGGCGCGTACGCTAATGCGGAAAGCCGGCGTCGAGGCCGACATCATCCTCGCCGCCGATGGCGGCATCCGCCACGAGACCGTGCCGAAGCTGAGCGCCGCCGGCGCCGACACTGTGGTGCTGGGCTCGCTCGCCTTCGGCGATCCGGACCTCGCGCAGCGCATGGCCTGGCTGCACGGATTGAAGGCCGCCGCCTGATGAGCACGATCGCGCTTGCCTTCGATCTCGGCGGCACGGAGCTGCGCGGCGCGCTGGTCGAGCGCAGCGGCGACGTCATCGCGCGCGTCTCGGAACCGACGATGGCCGGCGCTGGATCGGACGCGGTGATCGGCCGCATCATCGCGCTTGCCAACAAACTGCTGGACGACCACCCGCAGGCCAAGGTGATGGGCATCGGCGCCTGCGCGCCAGGGCCGCTCGATCCGAAGGCCGGCATCGTCATCGGACCGCCGACCCTGTCCGGCTGGCACAACGTGCCGATGATCGACATCCTGGGGCGGCAGTTCGGCCTGCCGGTCAGGCTGGAGAACGACGCCAACGCGGCGGCACTCGGCGAATGGCGTTTCGGCGCCGGCCGCGGCACGGAATCTTTGGTCTTCGTCACCGTCTCGACCGGCATCGGCGGCGGCGTCATCGCCGATGGCCACATCTATCATGGACGGCGCGGACTGGCGGCCGAGATCGGCCACATGACGATCACCGGCGAGGGCGAACGCTGCTTCTGCGGCAATGTCGGCTGCTTCGAGGCGGTCGCCTCCGGTACCGCGCTGGGGCGGCAGGCGACGCGGCTCACTGCGCCGGGCGACGGCTCGGCGATGCGGCGTCTTTCCAGGGATGGCGACGTCTCCGCCCGCCATGTCGTGGAAGCCGCGCGCGCCGGCGATGCAAGCGCCCGCGCGCTGGTCGAGGCCGAGGCGAGATGGCTGGGCATAGGCTTCACCAATCTGCTGCATCTTTATTCGCCCGACCTGATCGTCATGGGCGGTGGGCTCTCCAACGGTTTCGACCTTTTGGCGCCGGGGATACGGGCGACCATCGACGAGCGCGCGATGGCCGCCTATCGCGACGTGCCGATGGTGCGAGCCGAGCTCGGCGACCGTGCCGGCCTGGTCGGCGCCGCCAGCCTGATCCTGTGGGAGGGCGAACCCGGCACGGCGCTGGCGATGGTGCAGAACGAGGCAACGAAGGCGTCCAACCGAGCATGACGAAAACGATGGTGCGGCCTCTTCGATTCCTGCTGCATTGCAGCACATCAAAATAGGCGGCACACCATTTTAATTATTGACGCATGTCAAATTTTTATAAAGCATGCGGAAATGCTGGCGAGGCATCAGCCAGCGCTCTGGGAGGAGCAATGCCTGTCACAGAAGAAACCCGAACCCGGGGGCGCAGTCCGCGCAGCGGGCAGTCGGCATCCAGTCATCACTTTCGCAGGGCAAGCGCCGGGGTCGCTTGTGTCCCGTCAGGCATTCCCGCTCCCGGAAAACGAGCCGACAACCCAAAATTCGGAGGAGGAATATCCATGCGCATCTTCAACGGCCTGACGCTAGGCGCGGGCCTGCTTGCAACCATCGTCTCGGCGCCGGCCTATGCGGGGGACGCGAAGGTCGCGGCGATCGTGAAAGGCCTCGACAACCCTTTCTTCCAGACCATGCAGAAGGGCATCGAGGAGCAAGCCAAGGCCGACGGCGTCGCCGTCACCGTCCAGGCCGCCGCCAATATGGGCGACGCGACCGGCCAGGCCGACAAGCTGACCGCCATGGCCCTGCAGGATTACGACTGTTACCTGGTCAACCCGATCAGCGTCTCCAACCTGGTGCAGGCGCTGGTGCCGGTGGCGCAGAAGAAGAAGCCGATCATCAACATCGACTCGACCATCGACGCCGAGCAGGCCAAGGCAGCGGGCTTCGCCGTCTCCACCTATATCGGCACCGACAACGTCGCCGCCGGCGCGCTGGCCGGCGAGGAGATGCTGAAGCTGGTGCCGAAGGGCTCCAAGGTGGCGCTGATCGCCGGCATCGTCGGCGACGTCGGCTCCAACGCCCGCATCAAAGGCTTTAAGCAGGCCGTCGAGGGCAAGCTCGAAGTGGTTGTGATGGTGAGCGCCGACTGGGACCGCGAGAAGGCGCTGACGGCGGCCACCGACATCCTGGCCGCCCATCCGGACCTCGCCGGCTTCTTCGCCGCCAACGACATCATGGCGCTGGGCGTCGAGCGCGCCGTGCAGACGTCGGGCAAGGACGTCAAGGTGATCGGCCTCGACGGCATCGTCGATGCGCTGAAATCGGTCGCGGCCGGCGAACTCACGGCCACCGTCGCGCAATACCCCTATGTGGTCGGCGCGATGGGCGTGGAGGCCTGCAAGGCGGCGGTGATGGGCAAGGAACTGCCTGCCAACGTGCCGGCGCCGGTGCTGCTCATCAACAAGGCCAATGCCGAGGCATCGCTGAAGAACTTCCCCGCCCCCGGCGGCGACTATCCCGATCCGTTGCGCGAGCTGCTGAAGTGAGCCTACCGACAGACAACGCGCCCGCCGCCCCATCGGCGGGCGCGACGGAGGAGAGCCGTTCCTCCCTTGCGGCTCTCCTCCTCGATCCTTCCTTCTGGGCCGACTGGGCATCCGTGGTCGGCCTGGTCGGCCTCGTCATCCTGTTCGGCGTCACCTCGCCGGTCTTCCTCAGCATCGCCAACCTGCAGGCGCTGCTGCTCGCCGCCGCGATCCTTGTCGTGCTGTCGATCGGCCAGACCTTCGTCGTCGCGACCTCCGGCATCGACCTGTCGCTGGCCGCCGCCGTCATGCTGGGCGCCGTCATCCTCGGCCTTGTCAACGCCGCCGGCTGGGGCATCTTTGCGGCCTGCGTGCTCGCGGTTCTCGCCACCAGCGCGGTCGGCCTGCTCAACGGCGTGCTGATCACCGCGGGGCGCATTCCCGATTTCGTGGTCACGCTCGGCACGCTCTCGGGCATCACCGGGCTCGGCCTGATCATCTCCGGCGGCGAACCGAGCATGGTCGGCTCGACCTTCCTGCTCAAGCTCGCATCCGGCTCGTTCGGACCGTTCGGCTATCCCGTCTGGGTGGCGATCGCGGCGGTCGTCGTCGCCCATATCGCCCTCTACCACACGCGCTTCGGCGTGCATCTTCTGGCGACCGGCGGCCAGGCCGAAAGCGCTGCCGCGCTGGGCATCCGCACCGGCCGGGTCAAGATCGCCGCATACACGATCTCCGGCTTCTGCGCCGGCATCGCCGCGATCCTCCTGGTGGCGCGCATCGGCTCGGCCGAGCCGCAGATCAACACCAGCCTGCTGTTGAATTCGGTGGCGGCCGTGGTGCTGGGCGGCGTCAGCCTGTTCGGCGGCCGCGCCAGCATTTTGGGGCCGGCGATCGGCGCGCTGATGCTGACGGCGCTGGTCAACGGGCTGACGCTGCTCAGCGTCTCGGCCTTCTACCAACCGCTTGCCGTGGGCGCCATCGTGGTGCTGGCGGCGCTGATCATGCGGTATCAGAAATGAGCGCCGTCAATCATATCCCATCCGCCGAAGCGGTGCTTGCCTGCGAGGGGCTGAGCAAGCATTTCGGCGGCATCCGCGCCTTCACCGATGTCGGCTTCCAGGCCCGCCGCGGCGAGGTCACAGCCGTGATCGGCGACAACGGCGCCGGCAAGTCGACGCTGATCCGCTGCCTGGTCGGCGTGCATCAACCGGACGGCGGCGCGATCTATTTCGACGGCCGCCAGCACCCGTTCTCCAACCCGGACGAGGCGCGCAAGGCAGGCATCGAGACGGTGCACCAGAATCTGGCGCTGATCGACGAATTGACGGTGGCGCAGAACCTTTTCCTCAATCGCGAGATCGTTCGCCGCATCGGCCCGTTCGCGCTGCTCGACCGCAAGGCGATGAAGGCCCAGGCCCGCGCCATGCTGTCCAAGCTGTCGATCAACGTGCCCTCGGTGGGCCAGCGCGTGCGGCGCCTGTCGGGCGGGCAAAGGCAGGCGATCTCGATCTGCCGGGCCGCCGGTTCCGGCGCCAAGCTGGTGGTGATGGACGAGCCGACGGCGGCGCTCGGCGTGCAGGAGACGGCCAATGTCGAGGCGCTGATCCGCAAGCTGCGCGAGCAAGGCGTGAGCGTCATCCTGATCAGCCATAATTTCGATCAGGTGCGGCGCCTGTCCGACCAGATCTGGGTGATGCGCGCCGGCAGGATGGTGGCGACGGTGCGCGCATCCGAAACCAGCGGCAACGAGCTGGTGGCGCTGGTGACCGGGGCGGCGTGACCGGCACATCATTTTTGAAGTCAACTGCCAGCCGTTGCAGCCGGCGATAGAATGGAAATACAAGGGAGTTTGCCGTGGCGGTCATCCGTGTCGGACTTGTTGGGCTTGGCGAGGTCGGGCAGTCGATCCATCTGCCGGTGCTGGCCGACCAGCGCGACCGCTGGGTGATTGGTGGCGTCCATGACGTCTCACCAAGTCTGGTGAACCTCATCACATCGAAATTTCAGACTGCCAAGGCCTACGAGAGTGCTGAGGCACTGATCAATTCGCCCGAGATCGATGCCGTCTTCGTGCTGTCTTCCGACGACACGCACAGCCGCTTCGTGCGCGCCGCGATCGAAGCCGACAAGCACATCCTGCTGGAAAAGCCCGCTTGCCTGACGGTGCGCGAGATCGACGAGTTGCTGGCGTTGAGCAAGAACTACGAAAAGACGATCTTCGTCGGCTACATGCGCCGTTACGCGCCGGCCTATCTGGCAGCACGTGAGGAACTGCCGACGCATGGTGATATCACGCATGTGCGCATTTTCGACCTGATCTCCGAGGGCAGGCATTTCTTGAAGAAGAGCCAGAATGTCCTCTACCCGCACGACATCGATCCGGCGATCCTTGCGCGCGGCGCAAAGGAGCGGGACGCGCTGATCCGCGAGGTCGTGGGCAAGGACGCCTCGGGCGATCTGGTCCGCGCCTATCGCGGGCTGACGGCGCTTTCCTCGCACCACATCTCGGCGATGCGCGGACTGATCGGCGAACCGCGGCGGGTGGTTGCAGCTCACCGCACCAATGGCGGCGCCAACACCAGCGTCACCTTCGACTATGGCCACTTCGCCTGCCTCTATGACGCGGTGGTCGACGACCTCGGCCTGTTCGACGCCATGATCGAGGTACGCTCGAACACAAAGCGCGTGCGCATCATCTACGACACGCCCTATATCCGCAGTCTGCCGACGCGGCTGGAGGTGACGGAAGCCGGCCCGCTCGGCCCCGTAACGAAAGCGCTGGGTCCGCTCTATGGCGACGCCTTCTCCAACGAGCTCGAGGCTTTCCACCGCCACATCATGGACCGCACCAGGCCGCTGACTGACCTTGCGGATTCGCGCCGCGACCTGGCGCTAATGGCCGAGATCATCGAGCGGATGAAAGCGTGCGGCGGGACCTGAGATCGCCGCTTGTCTCGTCATGGCCGCTGGCCGGCGCGGCCTTGGCGAGGACGCACCAGCAGATAGAAGCCGAAATCGGAATTGGCGCTGCTTGGCGACTCGATCGCCAATTTGACCTTCGAGGTGATGCTATGCTGGCCAATTTGAGCGGCGACGTCGCCATTGCCGACATCACCCAGGCCTGCAGCCTCTCGGTCAGCTACTTCGCCCGCGCCTTTCGCCGGACGATGGGTGTTCCGCCGTACAAGTGGCTTATGAACGAGCGCATCCGCAAGGCAAAGACGTTGCTCAGCCAAAGCAGGCTTGGAATTTGCGAAGTGGCCCTCGCCTGCGGGTTCGTCGACCAAAGCCATCTGACGCGCGTGTTTCGTTGCACCGTTGGCCAGACACCTCGCCTATGGAGAAAGGAGGCCGGCACCAGGACGGATTAGCGTCGGTCAACCTAGCATCTGCCGCGCCTCGTCAGGCTCACACGGTGGTCAAGCCGCCGTCGACGAACATCTCGAGGCCGTTGACGTAGCTCGAGGCTTCGCTGGCCAGAAACACGGCCGCCTTGCCGATCTCGTCGGGCTCGCCGATACGGCCGGAGGGATGCCGGTCGCGGATCGATTGGATAATCGCTTCCACCTTCCCCTCGCCGCCGGCCTTGGCGGATGCACTGCGAAGCGACGGCGTGTCGACCGCTCCGGGGCTCAGCAGATTGATCCTGATGCCCGTTCCCTTCACGTCCTTGATCCAGGCCCGCATGCAGCCGCGCAGCGCCGCCTTGAGACCGCCATAGACGCCCATTCCGGCGGGTGGCTCCACGGATGCAGTGGACCCGATCATGATGACAGAGCCCGTCTCTGTCATCAGAGGAACAGCCGACTGGATTGCGAACACGATGCCCTTGAAGTTGACATCGATCATCTTGTCGACCTGATCTTCGGTGATCGCGCCGAGCGGCGCATGCTCGCCGACGACAGCGTTGGCCACCAGGATATCGAGCCGGCCGTGCCGCGCCTTCACGTCTTTCAGCAGCCGATCCATCCCCGACGGGCTGCCGGCATCCGCGACGGTCCCGAAGGCATTCTCTCCCAACTTCGCGCAAGCTGATTGAAGGTCGTCGTCTTCCCGGCCCGTGATGACAACCACGGCGCCCTCTCGAATAAATGTGGTCGCGATGCCGAAGCCCACGCCACGCGCGCCGCCGGTGATCACCGCCACTTTGCCGTTCAGTACCTGTGCCATATCTCATCCTCATTTTCAGATCGGTGTATCCAGGTCGGTTTCCCAACCCTTCGTTCCGTGATAAACGAAGATGCCCTGGACTATCCATGCTTGAACGGCCAAGAGTCTACATCAGGAGTCCAAATTGCATGACGCGCTGTCCGATATCCTGGCGCTGATCGAGATGCGCAGCATACGCTGCACGCGGCTGGAAGCGGCCGGCGAATGGGCATGGCGCTTCCCGGCGAAACCAATCCTCAAATTCGTAGCGGTGCTGAAGGGCGGATGCTGGCTCATCCTCAACGGTGAGGAGCGGTACCGCCTTGAAACAGGCGACACATTTCTGCTCGCCAACGCTTCGGACTATGTCGTCGCAAGCGATCCCGGCAAACGCCCCGAAGACGGCATGGCTGCCTTCGATTGGGATCGCTCCGACATCGCGCGGTATCAGGGTGACGATACCGTCTTGCTCGGCGGCGGCTTCGCCCTCGAAGGCAACAATGCCGGGCTGCTGCTGGATGTCCTTCCCGATGTGATGATCCTGTCCGCCGCCGGTCCCTCGGCCGCCGTTCTGCATGGTTCGCTGAAGCTTCTGGACGAAGAGGTGCGAGCGGCGCGAATGGGCACGACGCTGTTGACGCACCGCCTCGCCGACATTCTTCTCGTGCAGGCGCTGCGGGCTTTCGTGGATCAAGGTGGCGGAGGTGTCGGGGGATGGCTTGCCGCTCTGAAGGACCCGCGCCTCGGCGCCTCTATCAACCTGATGCACCGGACGCCCGAGCGGCAGTGGACACTGAGAGAACTCGCCGCCGAGGCCGGCATGTCGCGGTCTTCCTACGTCGCCCATTTCAAGGAGGCGGTCGGCATGCCACCGATGGAGTACCTGCGGCGTTGGCGGATGGAGAAGGCGCGGGACGCGCTGCGCAACGCAAACACTTCGCTCGCCGATCTGGCCCACGATCTCGGCTTCGCCTCCGAAAGCTCGTTTGGCAACACCTTCAAGCGCGTGTTCGGGCATTCGCCGCGAAACTACTGGGCAACCCGGGACAGTGTCCTGGTGTCAAGTTGAGGCGCTCGCTGCGGCCGTGCCCTTATGGGCGGGCTGATATCGACAGCCTGAATACCGCTGACGTGACCTTATCCGTCTGCAATGTTGCTGCCTCAGTTCTGGACATGGTGTTCACCAGCTGCGGACTAAAGTCTGCCAAATGTCGGCCCGCTTGTACCCATCAGGCCTCTTGCAACAGGGATCCGGTTTCGATCACGGCTTCCTCAGAGCAACGCCAGATTAATGCGCTGGTCGGCGCGTTGACCTTAATGCATGTCGCCCAAAAGTGCGCAGCGGTTTTGGGACAACGACATGCATAAAAACAACAACCTAAAGCGCGCCGCATGAGGCCGTTCCGACGCGACGCGCTTTAGCCGTATGCGCGTCCCATCAGAACATCTCGGGTAAGTGAAAGTCCTGATCGGAGCCGAGCGTGCTGCTATGTGTGCCAGCCTGCCCAAGGCCGTGCGGGAGGCCGCGAGCTGACCGTGAATCGGCGTGCAAAATTGACCCCTCCCCCTGCGCCGGAGCGCCCCGTAGCCGGGAATTCCGAGTGACGCAGCGATCACTGACCGCGCGACGGCTTGATAAAAGTGGGTGGACGACAATCCTTTCACCCCGCAGTTGTTGACCTACCAGCCGACCCGCTTGCCGTCGAAAGTAAGGAACGAACCGCTGTCCTCGACCGATGCGCAGTGGATTATTTCGCAAAGGCCGCGGGCGCTGTCCTCCGCTGGCAAGGCCGCTTCGGGGCCACCCATATCGGTTTTCACCCAGCCCGGGTGAAGCGCGAGCACAGTGATGCCGGCGGGCTTCAGGTCGCGCGCGAGCTGCACCGTCGCCATGTTGAGCGCGGCCTTGGAGCAGCGATAGGCATAGTCGTCGTCATCATCGTCGAGCAGGCCTTCCGCCATCGAGCCGGCGCGGCTGCCGATATTGGCGATGACGGGGCCGGCGGCTAGCCGAAGGTTCGGGAGCAGGGCCTTGGCCATGAGGATCGGCGCCAGCGTATTGGTGCTGATGACGTCGAGGAACGCCTCCGGCTCCAGGGCCACCAATCCGGGCGCCCGGCTGCGGACGGCGGCATTGTTGACCAGCACGTCGAGAGGCCGGTCCGCCAGCCGCGACGCAAGGGAGCGGATCGATGCCGGATCGGTCACGTCCAGCGGCTGGAATTCGACGCGTTCCTCAAAACCATCCGCGGGGAAGGCGCGGCCGCAGGCGATGACCCGCCAGCCGGCCCGCGCATACTGGCGGGCCAGTTCGCGGCCGAGGCCACGCCCCGCACCGGTGATCAGGACGGTGCCCGGCTGTCCTGGCTCAGCGGCCAAGCCCGGCTCTCCGCGCCGGCGCGAGGCTTTCCTGCCTTGCGATCGTGGCATAGATCTCGCCGGAATATTTGACGCGCCGTTCCTGCGTTTCGTAGTCGACATGGGTGATGCCGAAGGGCGTCGTATAGCCGTAGGCCCATTCGAAATTGTCCATCAGCGTCCAGGCGAAATAGCCCTTCATCGGCACGCCCTCGGCCGCGGCCTTCGCCACCTGCTCGAGATGGTCGACATAGTAGGCGGCGCGCAGATCGTCCCAGACATGTCCGTCGGCGCCGACCCGCTCGGGCCGCGTCGCGACGCCGTTCTCGGAAATGTAGATCGCTTGCGGCGCATAGCGGTCGTTGACGTAGCGCAGGATGTCGTACATCGAGCGCGGCCAGATCTCGTAGCCCACCGCCGAATAGAGCCCTTCCGGCTGCACGCGGCGATAGTCGAGGGGGCTAAGTTCCGTGCCCGCAGCTATCACCGAACGGCGATAGATGTTGACCCCGAGATAGTCGACGGGCGTTGCGATCAGCCTGTTGTCGTCTGCGTGGATCTCCGGAAGCAGGTCGCCATAGAGGTCGAGCATGTCCTGCGGATAGGCGCCCTTGAAGACGGCGTCGAGGAACCAGCGGTTCTGCGCGCCGTCGAAGCGCCGCGCCGCGGCGACATCGCGCGGGTCGCCGCTTGCCGGCTCGGCGACGTTGAGGTCGAAGACGATGCCGACCGACGCGTCGGGCACCTCGGCGCGGATGGCCGGCACGGCCTTGCCGTGGCCTAGCAGCGCGTGATGGCTGGCGGCGACGCCGCCTTTCGTCCCGTCGCGCAAGCCCGGGGCGTCCTCGCCCGAGGCGTGGCCCGACCAGCAGAAGGTCCAGGGTTCGTTGAGCGTCGTCCATTTCTTGACTCGGTCGCCGAAGCTGCGCGCGGCAAGTGCAGCGTATTCGGCAAGCGCGTCGGAAGTATCGCGGCTGTACCAGCCGCCGCGCTCCTGCAGCGCCTGCGGCAGATCCCAGTGGTAGAGCGTGAGATAAGGCTCGATGCCGGCTTCCAGCAGGCCGTCGATCAGCCTGTCGTAGAAGGCGATGCCCTTGGCGTTGGGAATACCGCGGCCCTCGGGGAGAAGCCGGGTCCAGGCGAGCGAAAAGCGATAGGCGCCGAGACCAAGCGTCTTGAGCACGGCAATGTCGTCGCCCCAGCGATGGTAGCTGTCACAGGCAACGTCGCCGCTGGAGCCATCGATGATCACGCCCGGAACCTTGCAGAAGCGGTCCCAGATACTCTCGCCCTTGCCGTCGGCGGCCGGCGCGCCCTCGATCTGATAGGACGCGGTGGCGGCGCCGAAGACGAAGCCTTTCGGCATGACGAGGGAGGCGGCCCGCGCTTCGAGGTCCCGGCGCGCTTTATCTATGCTTGATGTCATATTTTCTCTCGACGGTGCTGACTAGGCTGGCCGCCGCCAGCGTCAGCAGGATGTAGAAGATGGCGGCGGAGTTGTATGGGGCGAAGGGCAGGAAGCTTGCCGACTGGAATTCCCGCATGCGCTGGGTGATATCGCGGATCGACAGGATCGACAGCAGCGAGGTGTCCTTCAGGATGGCGATCAGCTCGTTGCCGAGCGGCGGGATGATGATGCGGAAGGCCTGGGGCAGGATCACCAGTCGCGCCGTCTGCCAGCCATTGAGGCCGAGGCTGCGCGCCGCTTCGAGCTGGCCGCGCGGGATGGCATTGATGCCGGAGCGAAAGATCTCGGCCAGATAGGCGGAGTAGGCCAGCGCCATGGCGGCGATGCCGCGCGCAAGGTTCGGCGGATCGAAGACGCCCTGGGTGGCGTCCTTAAGCGCGCCCGCCAGCGGCAGGCCGACATAGAGCACGATGACCAGCATCGGGATGCCGCGAATGGTGTCGACGATGAATTCCGAGCCGATCGAGAGCGGATGGCGGCGGTGGATATGGCCGCCGAAGGTCAGCAGGCCAAGCACGATGGCAAGCACAGCGAGCGTGATGCCGGATGCCTTGTCGCGGTCGCCCAGCGTCTGCGTCTGCCAGAGCACCGGCAGGTCGGCGGGCGCCAAGGCGGAGGGAAGCAGCGCGGCGCTGACGTCCTTCTTGGCCAGCGCGGCGAGCGCTTCCGGCGCGCCCTTGAAGGTGCGCAGCGGCACTTCGTTTTCGGGGCCGGATGGAAACTGGCCGAAGCGCACGGCGCCGATCATGCCGGCGGGCGTGCCCGATATCACGGCGACCTTGCCTTCAAGGCTGCCCGCCAGCGTGTAGGCCTGGCGCGGCTGCATCAGGAACCATGCGGCCGCGCAGGCCAGCAACGCCGTGATGACGATGAAGGAGAAATCGGCTCGCCTGCTGTATTCGAGCTTGAGCAGGCCGACCCAGACGAGGCCGAGCAGCGCCGCCAGAATATATGCCGCGATCGCAGCGCGGATGGTGGTGGCCACGCCGGCCGCGAAGGCCATCGGCGCCAGGAACAGTATGAAGACCAGCCCGGCGCCGTTGACCAGGCCGAGGGTCGCGCGTCCGGTGCGCCGCGTGACGTCGCCATTATCCTGCCGGCCGCCGACGAGAAAAAGAGCGAGGGCGACGACGGTCACAGCGAGATAGATCCACAAAAGCGTCGAGACGTGGCCGTGCACCATCGCCTCGGCCTCGCCGGTCAACTGGCGGGGCGTCACGCCCTGGACGACCAGCTTGGACGTGAAAGGATCGACGGCGTTGGCAACGACCGACGATGCGTAGGGATAGACCAGGCCGGTCGTCGCTGCGGCGAGCGCCGCCACGAGGTTGATGGCGGCGCATAACAGCGCAAGGCGCGGTTTCAGTGCCTTGGCGCGACTGAAGACGACGACGCCAATGCCGGCGGCGAAGGCGACAGCCAGCAGCACAAAGCCGGGCACGAACGCCGACGAGCCGTGCTCGACGCCGAGGATAGCGCGCAGCGAACGCTGGTAATCGGCCGACGAGGCAAAGAGGTAGACGATGAACGGCAGGGCGGCGGCAATGATGAGATTGCTGGGCCGAAGGCGCATCAGGAGCTGCATCGAATGACCGCCCTCCAACAAAAAGGTCCCGGCGCGGCGGAGCGCCGGGACCATCGACCACGATTACTTGACGCCCCAGTACTTGCTGATCAGCGCGTCCAGCGTGCCATCCTTCTTGATGGCCTCGATGCCTTCGTTGAAGGCCGCGGCGTTCTCGTCGCCCTTGCGGAAGACGAGGCCGAGCGGATCCGACTGGAGGTTGCGGATCGGCACCACCAGTTCGCCTGCGAACTCCTTCTCGTAGGCGGCGGCGTTGGCGTCGTTGATGGCGACGCCGTCGACATCCTTGTTCTTGAGCGCGATCACGGATGCGCTGAAGCTGTCATAGGCCACGACATTGTCCTTGCCGACGATGCCTTCGGCGACCTGGGCGTCGGTCGTGTTGGCCTGGGCCGAGAGCTTCTTGCCCTTCGACTTGAAGTCGCCGACGCTCAAGCCTTCGTCCGCGACACGCATCAGCACGGCCTGGCTGTTGACGATGTAGGGCTCGGAGAAATCCATGGCCTTCTTGCGTTCGTCGGTGATCGAGACGCCGGAGGCGACGAAGTCGAAATTGCCCTGGTCGAGCGCGGCGAAGATGCCGTCCCAGCCGGTGGTGACGAACTCGGCCTTGCAGTTGATCTTGGCGCAGACGGCGTTGACCACATCGACATCGAAGCCGACGATCTGCCCAGTCGCGGTGTCGACGCTCTCCATCGGCGGCGAGGTGGTGTCGGAACCCACCTTCATGAGCTTGCCGCCAAGATCGGCGGCATGCGCGGCGCCAGACGCCAGCAGAGCCAGCGTCAGGCCAAACAGAACTTTCTTCATGCTGTTTCCTCCATTTTTCAAGGATTGTGGCGGCCGAGGCGGCCGCCGAGATTGTCAGCCTGCCGCGCGATCAACTGCGGGCGGAAGACCTCGGTGAGACGCGCGGCATCCTCGCCAGCCATCAGCCGCAGCAGGAATTCGCCCAGCCGGCGGCCGAGCACCTCGATGGGCTGGTAGAGCGTGGTGACGGGCGGACTGAAATAGGCGCTGACGTTGATGTCGTCATAGGCGATCACGTCGACATCTTCGCCGACCCGCAGGCCAAGCGAGCCAAGCGCCGACAGCGCGCCGAGCGTGGTGGATTCGTTGACGCAGACCAGGGCGGTTGGCGGCTGCGGCAGGCCGCGCAGCGTCAGCGTGCTGTCGCGGCCGAAACGGGTGGAGAGGTCACCGCCGGCGACCAGATCGAGCGACGGCTCCAGCCCTGCCTCGCGGAAAGCTCGGACAAAGCCATCGATCCGGTCCAGGGCGTAGGAGAAACGTTGCTCGGCATTGATCAGCGCGATACGGCGGTGTCCGCCGGCGATCAGCCGCGCGGTGGCGGCATGGGCTGCCCATTCGTTGTCGACGTCGACATGGGCATAGGTGAGCGGCTTGCGGCAGCGGCCGAGCGAGACGAAGGGGAAGCCCGATTGCGCCAGCATGGCAATGCGCGCGTCGTCGGCCAGCACGCCGGAGAAGATCAGCCCGTCGGAGAGCTTCTGGTCGGCGACGCGGCGGGCAACGGCGCAGGCGTCCTCGTAGGAACGATAGCCGTGGACCGAAAGCTGGTAATCGCTGCCGTCGAGCGCCTGACTGATGCCGTTCAGGATCTGCGTATATTCGACGCCATCCCATTCGTAGCCGGCGGCTGCGGTGAGCGGCATCAGTACGGCGGCCTGATAGGTCTTGCCGGTGCGCAGTGCCATGCCGCGCGCATTGGCCTGGTAGCCGAGTTCCTTGGCGGCGGCGAGGATTGCCTCGCGGGTCTGCTCGGTGACCACCGGCGAACCGCGCAGCGCTTTCGAGATCGTGCCGATGGAATAGCCGGTGTGCGCCGCCAGCGTCTTGATGGTCGGCGAAAGCCGGCTTGCCGCGATGCTGCCCTCTGCCATGTGCGCCTGCTCTCCTCTCAGGAATGGCATTACCGGCAAATAAAAACGTTTTCAAGAAAAATAAAAACGTTTTTATTATAAGATGCAAGGAAGCTGCTGACGGAGTCGGAGCGGGCCCCCTGCTACTCCTTGCCGGCCAGCACTGCCTCGAAGGTGCCCTCGAGAACCGACAACAGATGATCGGCGTTGGCCCGGGTGAAGATCATCGGCGGGCGCATCTTGAGCACGTTGTCGCCCGGCCCTTCCGTACCCATCAGCACGCCCCGCGCGCGGGCGCCGTCGCATATCTTCTTGGCCAACACCGTCGCCGGCTCCTTCGTCCGGCGGTCGGCGACCAGCTCAATGCCGAGGAACAGCCCCATGCCGCGCACGTCGCCGATAGCCTCGTGACGTTCCTGCATGCCGCGGAAACGCTCGATCAGGTAGTTGCCGATCTCCAAGGCGTTGCGGCGCAGGTCGCCCTGTTCGATCACGTCCAGCACCGCCAGTCCCGCCGCGCAGGACACCGGATTGCCGCCGAACGTGTTGAAATACTCCATGCCGTTGTTGAAGGACGCCGCGACCTCGCGCGTCGTCACCAGCGCCGCCATCGGATGGGCATTGCCGATCGGCTTGCCCATGGTGACGATGTCGGGCACGACACCCTGCGTCTCGAATGCCCACCAATGGCTGCCGACGCGGCCGAAGCCGACCTGAACCTCGTCGGCGACGCACAGCCCGCCGGCCGCGCGCACCATGGCGTAGACCTCGCTGAGGTACCCATCCGGCAGGAAGACCTGCCCGGCGACGCTGGGGATCGATTCTGCCATGAACAGAGCCGGGGCGCGGCCCTCTCGGCGCATGGCGTCGATCTGTTCGGCGACGCTGGCGGCGAAGCGCTTCGCATGCTCCTCCGCTGGCCAGTCCGCCGGCGCGCGATAGCTGTCGGGGATTACCGCCTCGAAGACGTGGGGCTTGCGCCCCTTGCCGCCCTTGCGCTTGTATTTGTAAGGGCTGAGGTCGATCAGTTCCTGGGTCGTGCCATGATAGGCCCAGTCGAGCACGATGGCTTCCTCGCGGCCGGTGTGGGTACGCGCCATGCGCAGCATCAGGCTGTTGGCCTCGCTGCCCGAGCAGGCGAATGAGGCGACGCAGAGCTCCGGAGGCAGTGTTGCCGTCAGCCGCTCGGCATAGGCGACGATGTTGTCGTGCAGGTAGCGTGTGTTGGTGTTGAGCTTCGCGGCCTGTCGGGCGATGGCCTCCACGACATGCGGATGCGCGTGGCCGAGATGGCAGACATTGTTGAAGCAGTCGAGATAGGCGCGACCGCGATCGTCGATCAGCCAGACGCCGTCGCCGCGCACGAACTTGATCGGCTCGGAATAGGAGATCGACAGGTTGGGCAGCATCGTCGCCTTACGGGCCGCGACGATCTCGGCCCGGCTGCGGCCGGTCTGCGTGAAAGTCTCGGGGGGAATGCCCACCAGCGCCGCCGCGTCGGGGAACAATTCGCGCCATACGCCCAGATAGCTCGCCTCGCCGACACCCAGAATCGCGCGTGCCGAGAGGCCGGTATCGGCCGAAATCTGGAGATGCAGATGCGGCGCCCAGCCGCCGTTTTGCGCGTGCGCGCCCATCTCGCCGACAAGCGCGCCGGCGGCGAGCTTCTGGCCGGGCTTCAGCCGCGCCACGACTTCATGGGCAAGATGCCCCCAGAGCGTGACGAAGGCAGGGCAGCCCTCGGGCTCGTGCAGCAGTGCCACGAGGCCGCCATAGCCGAGCGGCTCCTCCTCGATCTCGGCGCTCTGGACTGTCGCGGCGAGCGGTGTGTGGACCTTGGTGCCGGCCGGCATGAAGAGGTCGAGGCCGAGATGGCGGTCGCGCCGGCCGCCGTCGATGAAGCGCGACTTGAACATGTCGCCCGAGTAGACGTTGCGCGCCTCGCCCCATGGCCCGATGCCGAGGGCGACGCCCGTTTCGCTCGCATGGGCTTCCCACCAGGCGGAGGCCTTTTCAGGGTCGGCGGCAGCGGAGGCCACCGTCATCGGATTGGCGGCGTCGCCATAGGGCACCAGCGCCTTGGCCAGCGTGGCCGGGTGCGGGCGCACGACCGGCGCCATGTTCTTGGCATTGCGATCGATCCAGGTCGCGATAGCAGTTGCGCCGGGCACCGCATCGAAGCCGCAGGCATGACGCAGGATCGCCGTGGCAAAGCGCGGGTTCATCGCATCGAGGCGCCGCAGCATGCGCCAGGCCGGTGCCTCGCTGATCGCCAGGTAGGGATTGTCGCCGACACGGCTGGCGCGCGCCGCCGAAAGCGTCACGCTGATGACCAGTCGCGCCATGATGAGGTCGAACAAGACGTCGAGTTCTTCCTCACGCAACGGATAAAGGGCGTGGAAGCCGGCCGCCAGTTCGGCCACGGCGCCGATCGGGTCCGCCTGGTCGAGTATGGCATAGGCGCTGGCCACCGCCACCTCGGCGATCAGCACCGTGTGCAGTGCGTCGCCGAAATCGATCATGCCGGCGACGCTGTCCGGCCGGTGCGGATCGACCAGGACGTTCCAGTCATTGGCGTCGTTGTGGATGACCTGCGTCCGCAACATTGCGAGACGGGGCGCCACCTGCTTGTCGAAGCGATCGAGGAAGCGCTCCAGCAAGGCGCGGTCGCCGGCATCGGCAACATGAGCGAGCCGGGCGCGGGCTTCGCCGACGCGCCGGACATCCCAGTCCAGCGCGCGCAGGGCGCCGGAGTGGATGAAGCCCTGCAGGGCGCGATCCATGCGGCCCAGCATCTGGCCGAGAGAATTGAGAACGGCGGGGCTGCGTGTGCTTTCGGCGAGCGGCCTGCCCGGAAGCCATGACACCATGCGCAGCGAATGACGCTCGCCAGACGCCGCCAGGGTGGTCGCCAGCGCGGTGCCCGATGCCGCCTTTCTCAGGCGCGGCAGCGAAAGGTCGGGCGCGACAGCCGCCAGATGAGCGAGCAAGGCCACCTGGAAAGCGCTCTCCAGGCCGGGTTCGCTGGCGTTGATGATCTTGAAGGTCCAGGTTCCGGCACTGGAAGCCAGCCGGAAGTTCTGGTCGCGCTCACTGTCGAGAGGGCTAAGCTCGCCTTCGATGCCGAAGTGCTCGCTCGCCAGAAGGGCGGCCTGGTCTATCGGGAAAGCGGGTGCAGGATGGTGGAGATCGGTCATCGGGTCTGCCGGCATGTCGCTGAAATTGGTGGATAGTTTTGCATGGCCGTGCAAATCAGACATCCGGCAAAGCGCCGGCCCTGCCGGCAGTCTGACGTGATCAGCCGGCATATTGCCGGCGCGCCCATGGAGCCCCGCGGTGAAGCAGCCGGACGCAAAAGACCACGAGATCCTCGCCATCCTTTCCAAGGAGGCGCGCATCCCGCTGAAGGCGCTGGCTGCGCGCGTCGGCCTTTCGCGCAGCGCCGCCAGCGAGCGGGTGGCGCAGCTCGAGCGCGCCGGCGTGATCCGAGGCTATCGCGCCGATATCGGCCAGATGGACCGGGACGTCATCCGGGCCTTCCTTCTGGTGACGCTAGCCCGCACGCCCTCGATGAGCATCCTCGACAAGCTGGCCGGTTACGCCGAGGTGCGGCGCGTGTCCTCGATCAGCGGCCAGCTCGACCTCGTCGTCGAGGTCGAGGTGCCGTCGATCGACCGACTGAACAATCTGCGCGACAACATCGCCAGCGGGCCGGCGGTGCAGGACCTGACGACGCTGATCGTGCTGCGCCGGGATATCGACAGGGAGTAATAAAGGGGCGCTCTCTGGAGTGCCCCCTGAGGGTGGACAGTATCAAGCGGCGTTTTGATCCGTCATCATCATGGCGCTTGGGACACCGCTGGTGCTCGGCCCCTTTTGCCGTAGGCCTCAGCCTCGTGCGGTTTGGGCCAGGCGACTGGCGGCGATCAGATATATTTCCCTAATTCTTGCGAAGCTGCCTGATGTACCAAACCATGATTAGCGACAGGCTGACGAAGACGGCGGCGGCGAGGATGACCGAGGCGACGGCGAGCCGTGGCGTGCCGGCCGAGCGGAGGCTGAGCCACATCAACACCGGTAGGGTCTGGGTGTCGCGTGTCGTGAGGAACAGCGCCATGACGAATTCGTTGAGCGATATTACGAAGGCGAACAGGGCGGATGAGATGATGCCGGTCGAAACCGACGGCAAGACGATCTCCAGGAAGGTCCGCAGCGGCCTGCCCCCGAGATCGTATGAGGCTTCGACGACGCGATGGTCCACCGTACGGAAGGTCGCCTCCATCAGCATGAAGACCAGCGGCATCGCCCACAGCGAATGCGCGAGCATGACGAGCGCCCGCGAGCCGTAGATGTTGATGCCCAGGAGCGAGACATCGCCGAAAGCCATCGCGACGCCCAGCCCCAGCACGACGCCGGGCATGAAGAGCGGCAGCATGATCAGGAGATAGACGAGAGGCTTGAAGACAAAGGTGAAACGCTCGAACGCCCAGGCTGCGAGGACCCCCGATACCGTCGAGATGACTGTCGTTCCGAGCGCGATGATGATGCTGCTCGTCAAGGCATCGACCCACTGCGGGCTGGCGAAGAAATCGCCATACCATTTCAGCGACCAGACCTTGATAGGGAAGCGGATCGCCGATGCATCGTTGAAGGACATGGCGAGCGTGACCAGCATTGGGATCGCGATATAGGCGATGATGGAGACGGTGAAGGCAAACGTCAGGATGCGCAGAAAAATGGTGTCCTTGCGCGCCCGTAGCGCGGGTATGGCCGCGGCATTGCGCGTCGGAAGGATCGAAGTTTCAGCCATTGAGCGCGGTCCGTTTCGACGTCAGCGCGCGGACGATCACCATCACCAGCGCGACGCCGATGGTCAGCACGATCGAGAAGGCGGCCGCGCGGGGCCAGTTGTGCTTGCCCAGCATCTGTTCCTGGATCAGGTAGCCGATCGTCCAGAGCGTATCCGGGCCGAGCGCCGAGGGCGTCGCATAGGTGCCGACCGCCCAGATGAAGGACTGTGCGAAGGCCGCGGCGATTCCGCCTTTTGTAAGCGGCAGGAGCACTTCATAAAAGGTCCGCAGCGGCGCGGAGCCGAGATCAGCGCTGGCCTCCAGCACCTTCTTGTCGATGCCATCGAAGATCGACAGCAGGATGAAGAAGCAGAACGGCAAGGTCACGTAGGTCAGACCGACGAAGGCCGCGAATTCGGTGTACATCAGGCTGATCTTGTCGGTGATGAGCCCGGACGAGACGAGCGCGTAGCTGAGCAGGCCGTTCTTCGGAAAGAACATCCACCAGCCGAAGATGATCGATATCTCCGAAATCAGCAGCGGGCAAAGCGCCAGCGCGATGAACGCCAGCCGCCAGCGCTTCGGCTTCAGCCACACCAGCATCGCGAAGGCGTAGCCGATGACGACCGTGACGACGGAAGAGATGAGGGCCAGCCGCATCGTCGTGAACAGCGCGCCGCGGAAGGTCTGGTCAGTCAGCATGGCCGCGTAATTATCGAACGTGAAGCCCGGCACGTAGAAGCGCTGGTCGATGTGCTCATTGAAGCTCATGCGCGCCATGAAGGCGATCGGCAGGCCGAAAAAGGCGACCGCGATCAGAAGTGCCGGCGCCATCAGCAGCCAAGGCGCAAGCCGCGCGCGCAGCCCGGCCTTTCGTCTGGCGGCGTCCGGAGCGCTCATTTCCGAGGTTCCGATGCTCATTGATAGGCGATCATGTCTGCGGTCTGCCAGCCGATGTCGACGAGGTCGCCCGGCCTGTGCGCGACAGCTCCCGGATGATCGACGAACAACTCCAGCTTCGCGGCCTTGAAATGGTAGCGGTGAACGTCGCCAAGGAACTCGGTGAAATCGAGACGGGCCTTCAGGCCGTTCGGCATGTCGGCGCGGCCGAGATGCATCCGGCTCGGCCGAATGTAGAGGCGCCAGGCACCGTCGCCTGGAGGATTGGAAAGACGCAGGTCGATAGGCTCGCCGTCGCTGTCGGCGGCGCCGCCGGCGACTATCCGGGCCTTCAGGCAACAGCTCTCGCCGATGAAGGTGTAGACGAATTCGTTGGCCGGCTCGCCAAACACCTTTTCGGGACGGTCGATCTGCTCGATCCGGCCACCTCGCATCACCGCGATGCGGCTCGACATAGCCATCGCTTCCCCCTGATCGTGGGTAACGTAGATGGCACTAAAGCCGATCTCCTCGTGAAGGCGCTTGATCTCGGCGCGCAGCTGCAACCGCAGCGACAGGTCGAGCGCCGACAGCGGCTCGTCGAATAACAAGATCGCGGGGCGGACCACCATCGCCCTGGCCAATGCCACGCGTTGCTTCTGCCCGCCCGACAATTGCGCTGGATATCGCTGTTCGTAGCCGGAAAGCCGCACGACCTCGAGAGCCTGCTTCACACGCGGCGCGATGTCGGCCTTGGCGACGCCGCGCATGCGAAGGCCATAGGCCACATTCTCGGCCACGGTCTTGTGCGGGAAAAGCGCGCCGCTCTGGAAGATGGTCGTCGTGTCGCGCTGGTAGGCGGGCAGGTGGTCGATGCGGATGCCGTTGATGCGGATCGCGCCGGCATCCGGCCGTTCGAAGCCGCCGATCAGCCGCAACGTCGAGGTCTTGCCCGAGCCCGACGGGCCGAGCAGCGTGACGAATTCGCCACGTTTCACATCGATGGAAACATTGTCGACTGCCACGACGCCACCGTAGGCGCGCCGCACACTGTCGAGTTCCAGTGCATTCATGTCAGCCAAAACCGTCAACTCCGCGTCGAAGCGCGCGAAGCACCCCCCTGCGGGGGCGCTTCGCGCGGGCTTGGGGTCAGCCCTGTGTCGTCTTGGCGATGGTTTCCTTCATGCGGGCGCTGTAGACATCCCAATGCGGGCCGAACTTGTCCCAGCCATCGATGCCGAACAGCTTGTAGGTGCCGCGCAGCGCTTCCTCGCTGCGCGGATAGCTCGGCCAGTGCGGCGGGGGCTCGAGACCCTGCAGCGACATGAAGTCCGTCGAGGCATTGAGGAAGTTCTGCTGCGTCTCCTTTTCGAGCAGGTAGCTCAGGAAGAGATCGCTGAGCTCCGAATGCCTGGTGCCGCGCACCTTCATGAACCAGTTGCTGTAGGAGGCCGTGCCTTCCTTGGGGATGGCGGCCTCGAAATCGTCGCCATACTGCTTGATGAATCCGTAGGCGTCGGCGGAATACATCATCGCCACCGCCGCCTCTTCCTGGGTCATGAGATTGGTCAGCTCGGCGCCATCCTTGTACCATTTGGCGACCTTGAGCTTGTCAAGTTCCTTGAACAGGAGCTCGACGTCGTCGGGCGAGCCGAACACTTCGTCGATGCCGGGTTTGGCGGAGGAGAGCAGCGCCGGGATGCAGAGATCCCAGTAGAAGGCGGAAGCGTCGAGGGTCGATTTGCCCATCGCCTTCTCGTCCCAGAAGCCCTTCCAACTCTCGGGCTTCAGACCGCTCGACTTGGACGTCAGCATCCACAGCGAGCCGGTGCCGAAGGGCACGCCATAGTCCTTCGCCGGGCCGCGATTCTCGTCGAACCAGGGATAGACATTGGCATTGCCAGGAATCTTCGACCGGTCGACCTTGGTGAACACGTTCTGTGCCATGCCGGTCGTGGTCGTGTACTCGTCGGCGATCGTCAGGTCGAAAGGCGGATTGTCGGCGGGCGCCGCGACGATCTGGGCGATCATCTGGTCCCAGCCGCCGACGGTTTCGACCTTCGTGCCGTATTTCTCGTTGAACGGCTTGACCACCGCCTCGCGAAAGCTGAGCTCATGGTTTCCCGACCAGGACACCACGATCAGCCCTTCGCCGGCAAAGGCCGTCGCGGCCGAGGCGACGTTTGCGCGGCCAAGGATCGCGGGCATTCCGATCGCGGCGCCGAGCGCTAGTTTCATTGCGCCGCGGCGGCTGATACCATTTCCTTCGAATGCCATGAATTCTCCTCCAGTTTGCTCAAGGACGGACTGTCGGCTTTCCGCGGGCATCTCCGTCCACCCATTCATTCCTTTGTCGTCCCCATCCGGCGCCTGAAAGCGACCGGCACGTCTGTCCGATGCCGCCTACAGCGCGGCGCCGACCTTCAATCCTTCGTAAACGGCCTCCTCCGCGGTGCGCGGGGCCATGCTGTCCCCGATGATGTGCAGTTCCGGCACCTTGCCCGCCAGTATGTCGCTCAATTCGCTTACCGGCTCATGTCCCAGGCAAAGCACCAGGGTGTCGACATTCTCGAACATGATCGGCTGTTCGCTGGCGGTATGCTGCATGTAGACGGTGCCGCCGTCGCAGCCGAAGAGGCGGGCATACGGGGTTACGACCACGCCAAGCCTGTGCAGTTCGGCGGCAATGTTGTCGCGCACGTAGAGCGGCAGCAACTCGCCTGGATGGGTGCCGTTGACGGCAAGTTCGACGCTGCAGCCGTCATTGACCAGCATCTCGGCGATGCCTGGTCCGATCCAGTCGCAACGCCAGTCCGCCACCACAGTGCGGCTCCCCGTCTTGACCTGCTTCCTCAGCACCTGCCAGGCATCGACGACCTGAACGCTTCCGTCATCGGGCATTTCCGGAAGATAAGGTCTGGCACCGGTCGCGATGACCACCGCGTCCGGCCTTTCCGCTTCGACCAAGGATTGGTCGACGCGCGCGCCCTTGACCACGCGCACTTGCGTCAGTTCGAGTTCGCGCGAAAGATTGGTGACGATGCCCCCGAATTCGGCGCGGCGCGGCAGTAGCTGGGCCAGCAGCGCCTGTCCTCCCAGATGAGAGGACGCCTCATAGAGGGTGACCTGATGCCCCCGGGCGGCCGCGACGGCGGCGGCCTTCATTCCCGCCGGACCGCCACCGACGACCATCACTTTCTTCGGACGCGGGGCCGGTGTGAGCTTGCCAAATCTGAGCTCGCGCCCCGTCTCGGGATGTTGGATGCAGGAGATGGGAAATCCCCGGTGGAAATGCCCAATGCAGGCCTGGTTGCAGGCGATGCAGGCGCGGATGTCGTCCGTGCGGCCTTCTTCGGCTTTCGCGGGCATGTCGGGATCGCAGATCAGCGCCCGCGTCATGCCGCAGACATCCGCAGAACCCTCCGTCAGCACCGCCTCGGCTTCATGCGGCTGGTTGATGCGCCCGGCCACCATGATCGGTATGTCGAGTGCCTGCCTGAACCGTGCAGCGTCGCTTGCCAGATAGGCGTTGCGATAAGCCATGGGCGGCACGATATGCACCGCGCCGCCGGCGGAAGCGGAGGTGCCGGCAGTGACATTGACGTAGTCGAGCAATGGCTCGAGTCCAAGGCAGGTCTCCAGCGCCTCGTCCATGGTCAGGCCGTGCTCGTCACGTTCGCTGCCGCTGATGCGCAAGCCGATGACGAAGTCCTCGGATGTCGCCGCGCGCATCGCGGCGAGCGCTTCGGTCGCGAAGCGCAGGCGGTTCTCCAGCGACCCGCCATAGTTATCTACACGGCGGTTGACGCGCGGATTGAAGAACTGCGCCGGCAGGTAGCCGTGGCTGGCGACGAACTCGACGCCGTCCAGCCCCGCCTTGTGCATCCGCCGCGCCGCCTCGGCGTAGCCGCGAACGATCTCGTCGATCAGGCGTTTGTCGAGCTCGCGCGGCATGACACGGAAGCGCTCGTTCGGCGACACGGATGGCGCGTAGGCCACCGTCAGCAGCCCATCGCCGCCTTCCATGATCTCCCGGCCTGGATGGAAGAGCTGGGAAAAGATCTTGCAGTCATGCGCATGGCAGACCTCGGCCAGCTTCCGGTAACCGGCGATGCATTCGTCTTGCGTCGCCATGAGCATGTGCGAGGTGTAGCGCGCCGTCTCGTGGACGCCCGCGACCTGGCTGACAATAAGCCCGGCTCCGCCCCGCGCCCGCGCCTCGTGGTAGGCGATCAGCGCATCGTTGACCAGGCCGTCGGTCGGCAATGTCGTATCGTGCCCGGTGGACATGATACGATTCTTGAGCCGCACGCCACGGATCCGCAAAGGTTGGAAAAGGCGCGGGAATGGCGTCGAGGGTTGTTTGATATGCGCGGCGCCGGCCATCGATTTCCTCCGTCGCTGGCAAACTACGCTCTCATATTTTGCCATAAGTAAAAAATCCAGATATTTTTTTACCAATGGCAAAATTCATTGCGAATTATCGCCGGCGGTGAAATGGTTCTCCCTGGGCCTGAAAAGACTGGCGACGTTGAAGGGTTCGTGCGGAAAGGCTGGAATTCCAAATGCCCACCTTGCGGACAGCGCTTTTGATCGACAAGAACGGAGATCTTTGGCCGAGTTGGGTGGCCCGTTTTCATCGGGCATTGTATCCGGAGTGAGCATGTCGTCTGAAGGCGGCCCTGAAACCGGGCTGGTATCTGTTGGCGGCGATCCGGTTCTTGGGGATCGCATTCGCGGCTTGCGCAAACGGCGCAAGATGACGCTTTCGCAGTTGTCGGAAAGCGCCAACCTTTCCATCGGCTATATCAGCCAGATCGAGCGTAACCTTGCCTACCCATCGATTCCGGCCCTGGTGAATATCGCCCGAAGCCTGGGCGTGACCGTGCAGTGGTTTTTCGCCGGCGCCTCGCCCGTACCGCAGGAAGAGCATGGCTATGTCGTCAGGAGCGGCAACCGCCTGAAGATACAGTATGAGGGCGGTATCATCGACGAGCTTGTCACGCCGAAGATGAGCCTGCAGGTGGAGATGATCTATACGCGCCTGCCGCCAGGAACCGAAAGCGCCGAAAGCTACACCCACGAGGGCGACGGCGTCGGCTTCGTCGTCTCGGGCGAACTCGACATCTGGGTCGGCGAGCGACATTTCCACCTCTACGAAGGAGACAGTTGCTCCTATTCGTCAGGCGAGCCGCACAGGTACAAGAATGCGGGTGGGCGAGAGGCCGTCGTGATCTGGGCAATCAGCCCGCCAAGTTTCTAGCCTCGGATTTGTGGAAACCGAGATCGCCTGGTGCTCGGGCAGCCGGCAATGCAAGGCATACTGCGGGTCGTCGTCCGAGATGATGTCCATCAGCAGCGCCGCATCGCGGGCCGCGCCATCTCAGGCGCACCTCCCGCGAAGCGATTTCCGAGCCCGGTTTACTTATTCGAGGCCCTATTCTTTCCCCGTGGACCCGAACAGCTTCGCCGTCGAGGCAGCGCTGTGCGGCGCACTGAGAACAATCTGTCGCTTGCCGCCAGGCGCGAGCCCGACCGCCAGTTCAGCCGCCTTGCCGACGCCGGCTGCATGCGCGACCAGAAGCCTTTGAACCTCAGCGGCATCCTCCGTCGTCAGCACACTCTGAGGTTTCGATGACCGATGGCCGCGGCGGAACTCGGCCGGGCTGCAGCCGAACCGGGCCCGGAACTTATTGTAGAAGACGGCTGGATTGCCGAAGCCGCCGCGCTCCATGATGATCCCGATCGTGTCATTGGTGGTGCGCAGCGCTTCGGCGGCGCTGTCGAGCCGCAGGTTCTGCGAATAATCGCGATAGCCGATTCCCAGATGTCGCTTGAACAGGCGGGAAAGGTGGCTGAGCGTCAGCCCCTCCTCTTCAGCGATCTCGCCGAGATTCTGCCCTTCGTCCTGATCACTCAACGTGTCCATGATCCGCAGGATCCGGTCGCGGCTGTCGGACCGCAACTGCGCGCCCGCCGCATCGGCCACTTCATGCGGGATCCAGCGGTAGACGTAGCAGGCAAGCAGGCTGGCGATGGTCTGGCGTACCATGATCTCTTCGGGATGGTTGCTCAGATCCAGCGCCAGCCGCGCCATCAGCGCCTTGATCGGCGCAACCCGATGCATGAAGGACTGGCTGTGCAGGAAGGTGCGGCAAAGATACTGCCGCGAAGCGAAGCCGGGCAGGCCCAGCCGCTCGAAATGGGCAGCGTCGAGATGTACGCCGCAGATCAACGTATCGCGCGAAATGGACGTCGAATTGTGCGGTACGTCGGCATTGATGATGATGGCGTCGTCCTGCTCCATCTCGCAGACCTGCCCATCCACCACGAGGCGAAACCGCCCGCGCAGCACGAAAAGAATCTCCATCTCCCGGTGCCAATGATAGGGCACGTCGGCATAGCCGTGCACGAAGGCGCGGCAGTGCCCTTCGCCCGTAGGGCCGTGATCCTCGAAACCGCAACCGGCCTTCTCGCGCCCAGGCTCGGGCCTCAGGTAGGCGACATTCATCCGTGACCTCCGTGGATTTGCTTACTAGATATCAAAAACTGTCGTAATTCCAGTGCAAGTTTCGCGGCTAGATGACGAGCTGACGCTATGTCATCGTTTCTTCGTTCTCCGGCGGATGGTCGATCCGCGCAAGCGCGGAAGCCTGCGGCCATCGGCATGCCGATGGCCGCGACAATGAAGTGGACAGCCCGATGACGTGGAATATTTCCGACAAGGAACTCGGCGCCCTCCTGGATCAGATGACCCTTGAGGAAAAGACGACGCTGGTGACGGGTCATGGCCTTTGGCGCACTTCCGCCAATTACAGGCTCAACATTCCCGAGATCCTGATGACCGACGGAACCTACGGCGTACGTTATTCGATCGAACAGATCGATGGCCCGCAGGATAGCGACAGCCAGCTCGCGTCGTTCCTCAGCGTCGTCAACGCCGACCTTTCGCGTGGCGTGGAAGGCGCATTCGGGTCCACCCGTCCGGCAACCTGCTTCCCCAACGGATCGTCCTTCGCCTGCTCCTGGGACGTGGGTCTCGCCCACGAGCTCGGCGAGGCGCTCGCCGACGAATGCCAAGCCTTCGGCGTCAACATCCTGCTCGGTCCCGGCATCAATATTCGTCGTACTCCGCTCGCCGGGCGCAGCTATGAATATTATTCGGAAGACCCGATCCTGTCCGGCGAGATCGCGGCAGCGGTCATCAACGGCATGCAGAAGAACGGCGTCGGCGCTTCGCTCAAGCACTTCGCATGCAACAATTCCGAAGTGCAGCGGACCACGATGAGCTCAGTCGTCGAGGAGCGCGCCCTGCGCGAAATCTATCTGGCCGGGTTCGAGAGGGCGATCCGCAAGAGCAACCCCTGGACCGTCATGAGTTCCTACAACCGCCTGAACGATGTGCAGGCGGCCGAGAACCGCTGGCTCTTGACGGACGTGCTCCGCGAGGAATGGGGTTATGACGGCGTTGTCGTGTCCGACTGGCACGGCATCAAGGATCGCGCGGCCTCGATGAACGCCGGCAACGATCTCGATATGCCGGAAAGCGCGGCGCGCCGGCAGGAGTTGCTCGAGGCCGTGAAGGACGGCCGCGTTTCGGCGAAGGCGCTGGACCGGTCGTGCCTGCGCATCCTCAAGCTGATCCGGACGGCGCGCAACGGCCTTCGCACGAACATTACCGCCGACTTCAGGAAGCATCACGCGCTGTCGCAGCGCATGGCGGTCGAATCGATCGTGCTGCTGAGGAACCAGGCAGGCCTCCTGCCGCTCGACGGAACGAAGCTGCAAAGGATTGCCGTGGTGGGTGCCGCAGCGCGCGAGCCGGTTATCCAGGGGTCGGGCTGCGCCACGACGCGCCCGACCGAGGTCGATATTCCACTCGACGAGATTCGTCGCCTGGCGCCGGGCGCCACCGTTACCTTCAACGTGGTTTCCGACTTTGCGCCCGACAGCGCCGGCGAACAGGCGGCGCTTACCAACATCGACGCCGCCGACGTGGCGCTGTTCTTCGGCAATACCGAGGTAGGTTACGACGGCGAAGGCTCCGACCGTACGGACCTCAACCTGCATGACGGCCAGGACGAACTGATCGACCGGCTTTCCAGGCGTAACGGCAGGTTCGCCGTAATCCTCGCCACGCCAGACGCCGTCGCCATGCCCTGGGTAAACCAGACCGCGGCTGTCCTGGCGATGTTCTTCGGCGGACAGGGCGCGGGCCGCGCCGTGGCTGAAGTGCTGTTTGGGGTCCATAATCCGTGCGGAAAACTCACCGTCACTTTCCCGGTGAAACTCGAGGACACACCTGGCTTCCTCACCTATCCAGGAGAGAACAACAGGCACATCTACAGCGAAGGCATCCACGTCGGATACCGTTCCTACGACAAGCGCAAACTCGCTCCGCAGTTCCCGTTCGGGTTCGGCCTGAGCTACACAACGTTCGACTATTCCAACATCGAAATCGATTTGCACAGCATCGACGAAGCGGACACCTTCACCGTGTCCTTCGATGTCACCAACACAGGCAAGCGCGCCGGCAAAGAGATCGCACAGATCTATTCCCGGCCGCACAACCCGCGCCTCATTCGTCCGCTCCGCGAACTCAAGGGCTTCGTCAAATTCGAGTTGCAGCCGGGAGAAACCAAGCGCGTCGAGGTGACGATCGAGGCGCGCGACCTGCGCTACTATGACTGCGACCATCGCAGATGGCTGCTCGACGCCGGCAAGCTGACGATCGAAGTGGCGGCATCCTCGCGCGACATCCGGCTGGAAAGGACGATCGACGTCGAAGCGCCGGCGCTGCCGTCGAGCATCCTCACCGTCGAAAGCCAGCCTGCCACCGTGCTGGAGCAGGAATTCGCGCGCAAGCGCTTCGGCGCCTTTCTCAAGGAACAACTCGATCTCGACGACGAGGAAACCGTCAAGCTGCTGGAATATTGCGGCGGTTCCTTCCTGGGGATCTACAACACCGTCGCCTGGGTAGCCGGAGACAAGATCTCCAAGGACGCCATGGCCGCGTTCCTGGACAGCCTCAACAGGGAAATGGGCAGAGCCATCGGCAAGGCGGCCTGACGGGTTCGGCAACCGCCTTGCCGCCCGGCCAGCGAAAGATCGCTCAAAATCAACAAGAATGACTTCAGAAAGGGAACCAGGATGAACCTGAAACGCCACTCCTCCACGATAGCCCTTGCCGGGCTGCTTGCCGCATCCACGCCTGCCTTCGCCCAGACCGTCGACGTGCAGCAGTACTGGACGAGCGCCAGCGAATCGAAGGCCATGAATACGATCGCCGATGCCTACAAGGCCCGCGGCGGCAAATGGATAGACAGCCCTTCGGCCGATTTCGACTCCACCATCGCGGCGGCGACCAGCCGCATCGCCGGCGGCGAACCGCCCTCGGCGGTGCTGATGACGCCAAGCGCGGCTATGCGGGACCTCGCCTCCTCCGGGCAGCTTCGCAACTTCGATGATCTCGCCGCGGCGAATGGCTGGCAGAAGGCAATGCCACCCGTCGTCTGGGACAAGCTGAACGTCGACGGCCATCTCGTCGGCCTGCCGGTGGGCATTCATGCCGACAACTGGGTCTGGTACTCCAAAGCGGCCTTCGAGGCGGCGAAAATCGAGGAGCCGAAGACGCTCGACGAAATGTTCGCCGCCGCCGACAAGCTGAAGGCGGCTGGATACACCGCATTCGCCGTCGGCGGCGAGCCCTGGCAGGAGGTGACCATCCTCACCTCCATGATCATCGCGCTCGGAGGTCCCGATTACTGGAACGAGCTTTTCATCAAGCGCGATCCCGAGGCGTTGAAGTCGCCGATCCTGCCCAAGGCTTTCGAATTGTTCCGCAAGGTTTCGACCTACGCCGATCCGGCCAGCCCCGGCCGCTCCTGGAACGAGACCACGAACATGGTGGTGACGGGCAAGGCGGGAATGCAGTTCATGGGAGACTGGGCGCGCGGCGAATTCCTTGCCGCAGGCCAGGTCGCCGGCAAGAATTTCGGCTGTTTCCTGATGCCGACCGACAAGCCCGCCTACGCCATCGTCGTCGACATCTTCGCATTCCCCCTCAACAAGGACGAGGATCGTATCAAGGGCCAGACCATGCTTGCTGAAACCGTCATGGACCCGGCGGTAGAGGCAAAGATCGCAGCCGTGAAAGGCTCCGTCCCGTCGCGCCTGGACGTCGACACCAGCACGCTGGACCTGTGCGCGGTCAGGGGCGTCAAATCGCTCGGCACACCCGGCGTGACGGTCTCTTCCACCTACGACGCTCTTCCGGGCGACCTCAACGGCCGGATGACGGATCTTGCGACGCAGTTTTGGACCGATCCCTCGATGACGGTAGATACTGGTGTCAAGAGCTTGGGGGACATCCTCCAGAGCAAGTGAGCCTGGGGACAGGAACGGTTAAAACGCTGTTCCGGCGGCACCTGTCTGGAGGAAGATACCGACAGGTGTCGCCGGCCCCAGTGAGGGACGCGGACGCGGCTTGCCCGCGGGAGGATTGGAATGTCGACCTGGCTCAAGCGGCAGGGTTTCAAGCCGGACATCACGGTGGCGGTCTTCTTCGCGATCGTGGCGGTCTTCTTCTATGGCTCGATCCTGTGGACCTTCTACATGTCCCTGACACGCTCGACCCTGATCCCCAAATACGAGATCGTCGGTATCGATCAGTATTTCGACCTGTTCACCAACCAGCGCTGGCTCGTCTCCTGCCTGAACATGGTGATTTTCGGCGTGTTCTACATGCTTGGCACGCTAGCGTTCGGAACCCTGCTGGCGGTACTTGCCGACCGCGGCATCAAAGCCGAGTCGTTGTTCCGCACGACCTTCCTCTATCCTCTTGCGGTATCGCTGATCATCACCGGCCTTTCCTGGCGCTGGATCCTCGATCCGACGACCGGTCTGCAGGCACTGATGCGCGACGCCGGCTGGGACAGCTTCACCTTCGACTGGCTGACGCGCCCCGACCGCGCCATCTACACGCTGGTCATCGCCAGCATCTGGCACTCCGCCGGCCTGGTGATGGTGATCGTGCTGGCCGGACTACGCGGCATCGACAACGATCTTTGGAAAGCAATCAGGATGGAGGGCATTCCGCCGTGGCGTGCATATTGCCAGGTGATCTTTCCCGGCATGCGGCCTGTCATCGCCTCCTGCGTGGTGTTGCTCATGTCCGAAGTGATCCGGGGCTACGACTTGATCATCGCCATGACCAAGGGCGGTCCCGGCATCGCCACCGAGATGCCGGCGAAGTTCGCGGTGGATTTCTATTTTGCCCGCGTCAACCTCGGGCTGGCTTCGGCGGCGTCGATCATGATGCTGGTGTTGTCGCTCATCATGCTCACCCCCTATTTCTATAGCGAATTCCGGAGGCGGACATGACAGTCGCCATCGCCCGCCGGCGACCGGTATTCGGGCCGCGCGCCGCCCGCATCGGGCTCTATGCCTTCCTCGCCGTGTCCGCCATCTTCTTCCTCCTGCCGCTTCTGCTGGTCATCATGAACTCGCTGAAGCCGATGGAGGAGATTCGCCAGGGCAACCTGCTAGCGCTGCCGGTCAATCCGAATTTCGATGCATGGGTGAGCGCCTGGCAGAGCGCGTGCACAGGCCTCGAATGTGCCGGCGTCCGACCCGGCTTGTGGAACTCCATCAAGATCACCATACCGAGCGTGGTCATTTCCACCCTGGCAGGAGCCCTCAACGGCTATGCGCTGGCGCAGTGGAAATCGCGCCATGCCAATATGATCATGCTGCTGGTCACGGTCGGCCTGTTTATCCCCTACCAGGCGATGCTCTATCCGACCGTGAAGATCCTCAGCAATGTCGGGCTCTTCCGCACCTATCCGGGCATCGTCTTCGTGCATGTCATCTATGGTCTGCCGTATACGACGCTGCTCTTCCGCAATTTCTATGTCGGCATACCCGACGAGATCAGCCGCGCGGCGCGGATGGAAGGAGCGCGCTTCCTCAGAACCTTCTGGTCGATCATCCTGCCGATCTCGACCAACATCCTGGTGGTGGTCGCCATCCTGCAATTCACAGGCATCTGGAACGACTACCTGCTCGGCCTGATCTTCGCCGGCAACGACAATTTGCCGATGACGGTGCAACTGACCAACATCGTCGGCAATTCACGCGGCGCCGCAAATCCCAACGTCAACATGGCTGCGGCGCTGATAACCGCGATCCCGACGCTCGTCGTCTATTTCCTGTCGGGCCGGTACTTCGTGCGCGGCATCGCCGCCGGCGCCGTGAAGGGTTGAAACATGTCCAGCATTTCTCTGCGCCAAATCAAGAAATCCTTTGGCGGCCTCATCATCCTCCATTCCATCGACATGGAGATCGAGAAGGGAGAGTTCGTCGTCATCCTAGGCCCGTCGGGTTGCGGCAAATCCACCCTCCTCAACGTGATCGCCGGCCTCGATGAGTGCGACGAAGGCCAGACCGTCATCGAGGGGAAGGACGTCAGCGGGCTGGAGCCGAGCGAACGGGGCCTGGCGATGGTGTTCCAGTCCTACGCGCTGTTTCCGGCCATGACGGCGCGCCGCAACCTTTCCTTCGGCATGGAGATTGCCGGAACGCCAAAGGCAACGGTGGCCGAGAAGGTCGCCTGGGTGGCCAAGCTCCTGCAGATCGAGGCCCTGCTCGACCGCAAGCCGGCCCAGCTTTCCGGCGGCCAGCGCCAGCGCGTGGCCATCGGCCGCGCTCTGGTGCGCTCCTCGAGCATCTGTCTGTTCGACGAGCCGCTGTCGAATCTCGATGCCAAGCTGCGTGCCGAGACCCGCGTCGAACTCAAGCAACTGCATGAAACCCTGGGGTCGACGATGATCTACGTCACCCATGACCAGATCGAAGCCATGACCATGGCCGACCGCGTCGCCGTCATGCACAAGGGTAAGGTCGAGCAATTTGCCCATCCGCAATCGATCTACGAGAAGCCGGCCAGTCTTTTCGTGGCCGGTTTCGTGGGGTCGCCCGCGATGAACTTCATCGAAGGCAGGCTCGACGGATCGGGGCGCTTCGTGACCGGCGATATCTCCGTCGACACCGGCGATTACGCGTTCGAGGAGCCGTGGGCTTCAGGCGACGCCGTGCTCGGCGTCCGGTCCGAGGACATATCGGTCGTGGATTGCGGCGCGCCGCGGAGCATCCCGGCAACACTGGCCTTCACGGAACTGCTGGGTGCGGATGCGCTAGGCTGGTTCGATTGTCTCGGCAAGCGCTTCAGCGTCCGGCTCGGCATCGAGGCGGCGCGATCGATGCGGAAGGAAGTCGGCCTGCGTTTCAATATGGCGACGGCGTCGATCTTCTCGAAAGCAACGGAACGGCGGCTCTGAGGCCGCGCTTATAGGCGCCTCTGCTTTACTGGTGCGCGAGCCATCGGCCGACGCGACGGTCCGAAACGGATGGCCAGCGCGTCCGGAGGTATCGGCGCTCACCAGGTCAGCTGGATGCGCACCTTCCACGCCCGGTCAGAGACCTACCGCGCAGCGCAGGCCTGTGTGACGGACGCACACAGTGAGCGCGACTAAGTCCTATAGAGTACCAAGGGACGGTGAAACGCGACGGCCTTGTCGATAGCCCGCGCTGCCAAGCGCCTAATCTGTTGTCGTGGCCCCTGCCAGCAGTTTCGATTCGATGATCGAGGACAGGACCTCCCCCATCAAATTGAAGGATCTGGTTCAAAGATCGCAATTGTCGGAGGAACAAGCGCCACGGGCCGCTTCCTCCCTTCAACCCACGCTTCGACTAGGTCGGACCATTCCTGCATCATGTGGCGGCGCTGGATTTCGTATTCGGCCTTGTTGTAGACGCCGCGGGACGACCGGCCATCCTCGTGGGCCAGGCATTTCTCGATCCAGTCGCTGTTGAACCCAAATTCGTTGAGAAGCGTGGAGCCTGTGCGACGAAGATCGTGCACGGTGAAACGAGATCGCGCCGCTCGGCATCACCCGGACATACATGCCGTCGCGGTCCGCGACCTTGTACATTTTCTGTTTTGGTTTCAATGCCTTGAGGGCGGCGTCCGTCAGCATCCCGACTGCCTTTCAAAAAGTACGGTCACATGGTTTTTGAGAGCTACCGGTGTGAATTTGTCTTTCTTTTCAGCGTGTTAAACTGAAAAAAGTACCGTCATCAGCCCTATGGATCGTGACGGTACTGTCGAAAACTCAGGTTGGCAATACGAGCAAGGGCCGGCAAGCGGGTCGGCAAAGCCAAACCATGCACACCGATCGTAGTCGAACGCGCTGGCAAAAACTATTTTTGATTTCAGTGGCTTAAGTCGAACCTTGGCGTGATTTCGGCGGTGTTCGGATGGCCCTGAATCATTCCCACTCGATCGTGCCGGGCGGCTTCGAGGTCACGTCGTAGACGACGCGGTTGATGCCCTTGACCTCGTTGATGATGCGGGTGGCGGCCGCGCCCAGGAAGTTCATGTCGTAGTGGTAGAAGTCGGCTGTCATGCCGTCGACGGAGGTCACGGCGCGTAGCGCGCAGACGAATTCGTAGGTGCGGCCGTCGCCCATGACGCCCACCGTCTGCACCGGCAAAAGCACCGCGAAGGCCTGCCAGATGGCGTCGTACAGGCCGGCCTTGCGGATCTCGTCGAGATAGATGGCGTCGGCCTCGCGCAGGATCTCCAGCTTCTCGCGCGTGATGCCGCCCGGGCAGCGGATGGCAAGGCCGGGGCCCGGGAAGGGATGCCGGCCAATGAAGCTCTCGGGCAGGCCGAGCTCCTTGCCGAGCGCCCTCACCTCGTCCTTGAACAATTCGCGCAGCGGCTCGACCAGCTTCATGTTCATGCGCTCGGGCAGGCCGCCGACATTGTGGTGCGACTTGATCGTCACCGACGGGCCGCCGGAGAAGGAGACGCTCTCGATCACGTCGGGATAGAGCGTGCCTTGCGCCAGGAAATCGGCGCCGCCGAGCTTCTTCGCCTCGTCCTCGAACACTTCGATGAACAGGCGGCCGATCGTCTTGCGCTTTTTTTCGGGATCGGCCTCGCCTTCCAGCGCCGAGATGAAGCGGTCGGACGCATCGACCAGGATCAGCGGCAGATTGTAATGCTGGCGGAACATCTCCACCACGCCTGCCGCCTCGTCCTTGCGCATCAGGCCGTGGTCGACGAGGATGCAGGTCAACTGGTCGCCGATCGCTTCATGGATCAAAAGTGCGGCAACCGAGGAGTCGACGCCGCCCGAGAGCGCGCAGATGACCTTGCCCTTGCCGACCTGCTTGCGGATCGTCTCCACCGCATGCTCGCGATAGGCGCGCATTGTCCAGTCGCCCTCGATGCCGGCGATGTTGTGGACGAAGTTCCTGAGCAGCCTGGCGCCATCCGGCGTGTGCACCACCTCAGGGTGGAACATGATGCCGTACATCTTACGCTCGATATCGCCGAAGATGGCGAAGGGCGAGCTTTCCGACTTGCCGAGCACCTTGAAGCCCGCTGGCAGTTCGATGACGCGGTCGCCATGGCTCATCCACACCTGGTGGCGCTGGCCGGGCGCCCACAGTCCTTCGAACAGCGGGCTCTCCTTCTCGATCTCGACGAAGGCGCGGCCGAACTCGCGATGGTTGGAGCTTTCGGCGACGCCGCCCATCTGCACGCAAAGCGCCATCTGGCCGTAGCAGATGCCGAGCACCGGCACGCCGGCGTCGAACACGATCTGCGGCGCGCGGGGGCTGCCAATGTCGGTGGTCGAGGCCGGACCGCCCGACAGGATCACCGCTTTCGGATTGATGCGCTTGAAGGCGGCTTCGGCCGATTGGAACGGCACGATCTCGGAAAAGACGCCAGCCTCGCGAATGCGGCGGGCGATGAGCTGCGTGAACTGGCTGCCGAAATCGACAATCAGGACGGTGTCGGGATGATTGGCTGTCGTCGTCATGGCGAGCCTTTAGAGAAAGAAACGAGTCGACGCAATGGGTCGCGCGGTCGCGCCGCTCACTTCGATCCTGGTGCGTCTCCCGATGCGTCGCCCTGCTCGGCGTCAAGTGAGCGCAAGGCGTCCATCAGCGCCGCGAACCGCCGCTCGCCGATGCGATCGATATAGCCGCGTTCGATCTCAAGCTTGATGTGGTCGCCGTCGCGCAAGGCATCCAGACCCTTGCGCGTATAGCGCACAAGCTTGCCGCGCCCGTCCCGTGGATCGGGCAATCGCTCCAGCACGCCTTCCGCCTCCAGGCCGTCGAGCAATTGCTGAACCGCCTGCTTTGAGATGGCCGCGCGCTCGATCAATGCCGACTGGCGCGTGCCGTTGCGGGGAATGTGGCCGAGCAGCCCGGCGCGCGCCTCGCTGAACCACGCGTGGCCGGCGGCTCGCATGGCGGCAGCGAATTCCGTCTGCCATGCACGGCTCGCCTGCCATAGCCGCCAGCCGACATGATCGGGCAGCGCATCGGATTTTTCGTCAAGTTCCTTGACCATTCAGTCCAAGCTCCATATAGTCAAGATACTTGACGATATTCATGCCGTCGAGACCATTCCAAACGCAAACCCACGGACAGGGACAATGACGATACTGAACAGGGATACGCTGGCCATTATCATGGTCGGAACCACGCATGTCATCGACATGGGCGGCAAGAACGCCTTCGTCCACTATGAAACTGCCGATCGGGCGCACATGCTTCTGCCGGACGGCACGCGCTTCCACGGGGCCTGGACGCTGCTGGACGACGGCTACAAGGTCGAATGGAAGGACGGCCCGACCGGCGCATGGAAGCTCGACCATACACCAGGGGCGATCGACTATATCGACGCAACCGGCGCCGCCCGCGGACGCATTTCACGCATCGATTTCGGCGACCCGCAGCGCCTGGCCGCTTGATCCAACTGCAGTCAGCCACCAAGCAGGCCGTCGCCGATCGCCTGTTCCAGCAAACCGATCGCGGCGGCGAGCTTCTCGTCGATGACGTGGAGATACTCCGTCCAGTCGTTGACATGCCTGAGATCGGCCGCGCCGTCCGAAATGCCGCGGAGCCCGATCAGCGGCACGCCGAACAGCTGGCAGGCGCGCAGGCAGGCAAAAGTCTCCATGTCGACCATGTCGGCATCGATGGCGTCATAAGCGGCACCGGAGACGATCGCGCCGCCTGTGGAGAGCGCGGCGGTCTTGACGCCTGGAATGACGAAGGGCAGCGGCACCGACACCGGCAGGTCGAGGAAAGGCGTCGCGCCCTTCTCGAAGCCGAGCGGCGAAGCGTCCATGTCGCGATAGCTCACCGACACGGCCTGATAGATCTCGGCCTGCTCCAGCCTGCGGCTGCCGGCCGAGCCCAGCGAAACGACCAGGTCCGGAAGCGCACCCTCGGCCTTCAACGCCGCGAGCTCGGCACCCAGCCGCACACCGGCCTCGACCGGACCGACGCCGGTCATCAGCGGCGTGAACAGGCTTTTCAGATGCGGACCGTATTCAGCCTCGACAGCCATGACGAAGAGAACGGATTTTTGCCACAGGCGTGACACTTCGACAGTCATGAGCTTTACCCCTATTTGCTACGACGAAGAGAAAGGGCAACGTGCCCTCGCCGCCTGCCGGCCCTTCGCTATGGCTCCGGGCGTTCGTCGCTCGAAAAGCCCATTAGGGGGCTTTTCGTCCGCTGCGCGGACCGCTCCTCACCCCTCGATACCGTCGCGACCGACCACCGTCATCATGGTGCCGGTCATTGTGGCGATCAGCTTGGCCTCGCCATCGGCGGCGAAGGCGTAGGCCTGTCCGTCGGCGACGATGATGGTACGGCCGGGTTTCGTCACGGAGCCGCGGAACAGGAACCGCTCGCCCCTGCCCGGCGCCAGAAGGTTCACCTTGAACTCGATGGTCAGCACGCTCGAATTCTGCGGCATCAGCGAAAACGCGGCATAGCCGCAAGCCGAATCCAACGCGGTCGAAATGACGCCGGCATGCAGGAAGCCGTGCTGCTGGGTGAGCGAGGCGGAATACGGCATCTCGATCTCGATGATGCCGGGCGTCACCAGCGTCAGCTCGGCGCCGATGGTGGCCATTGCCTCCTGCCGGGCAAAGGAGGTCCTGACGCGTTCCTCGAAGTCGGGAGCGGGTACGATCTTGGCTGCTGCCATGGCGTTTCGCCTCATATTTGCTGGCGAAGCTTATTGCAGAGCCGGGCGAGACAGGCAATCTTTTATGTTGCAGCGCAGCAAAGGACTGGCCGCCGTCAAGCAGCCCTGCGCAAGGCGTGGAAATAGAAACCGTCGGTGCCGCTCAACGCCGGCGACAGCGAGATACCGCCGGCGCCGGCAATGCGCGCGGCTCCTTCATGGCCGGGGAAGCGGCCGTCCCAGAGCTGGCGATGATCGACCGGTGCAAAGCCTTCATGGCGCTCGCGGAAGGCCGCGACCTGCTCGCCGTTTTCAGCGTCGAACACCGAACAGGTGATATAGACGAGCAAGCCGCCCGGCTTGACGAAGGCCTGGGCCGTGTCGAGGATCGCCTGCTGCTCTGCCTTGCGGGCATCGAGCTGCCTTTCCGTCAATCGCCATTTGGCGTCGGGCCGCCGCCGCCAGGTGCCGCTGCCGGTGCAGGGCGCGTCGATCAGCACGATGTCCATATGATTGGCGAGCGGCGCAAGCTCCGCGGGCTTGCTGACGACCTGGATGTTGCGGTTGTGCGAGCGGCGGATGCGCTCGAAGATCGGCGCCAGCCGCACCTTTTCCGCGTCATGAGCGAAGAGCTGGCCTTTGTTGTCCATCTCGGCCGACAGCGCCAGCGTCTTGCCGCCGGCGCCGGCGCAATAGTCGAGCACCTGCATGCCAGGCGCGGCGCCGGCAAGAACCGCGGCAAGCTGCGAACCCTCGTCCTGCACTTCGAACCAGCCTTTCTGGAAGGCCGGCTCGGCCTGCACGTTCGGATGCCTGCCGTCGCCGTCGATCGGCGGGATGCGGATGCCGTGCGGCGCGATCGCCGCAGGCGCGGCACCCGTGCCCTGCAGCTCGGCCAGCACCTTGGCGCGATCGGCCTGGAGCGTGTTGACCCTGAGATCCAACGGCGGGCGCTGCGCCAAGGCCGCGCCTTCCTCGACCCAGGCCTCGCCATAGGCCTGCTCGAGCAGCGGCGCGCACCAGTCCGGGATATCGGCACGCACCACATCGGGCGCGTCGGCCAGCCTGCGGCTGGCGGCTGCCTTCAGCTCGCCGGCGTCGAGCAGCGGCGGCGCGAATTTGTCGCCGTCGAGCGCGCCGTTGAGCGACTGCGCCGTCTGGCCCCATTCCAAAAGAAGCGCGCCGAAGCCGATGGCGCGCGGGGTGTCCTCGCCGAACAGCCAGCCGGCCGAGCGTTTGCGGCGCAGCGCGTCATAGACGATGTTGCCGATCGCCGCGCGATCGCCACCACCGGCGAAGCGATGCGACAGGCCCCAGTCGCGCAGGGCGTCGGCCACCGGCCGGTGACGCCGGCCGATGTCTTCCAGAACCTCTATCGCTGCTGCCAGCCTTCCGCCCAATCGCATTCCGTTTTCCGCTTACACCACAAAATCGGCTCCAGCCCGCTCTTAAAGCGTTTCAGGCCTGGATTGAAAGAGTTCTGTTCGCGCTGGCTGCGAAACCCGTTTCCAAAACCAAGCGATACCCCCGAACGGTTTTTCAGAGCAAGGCGCCACCACCGTAAAAAGCAAGAACAATTCGCCAGAATATGAAAGGTCTCTAATGTCTTTGACTGGCGGGTACAAGCAAGCTTTTTGGCTTAACCTCTCAGCTTTCCAAGTGTTGCCCCCAGGAATACTCTTCCGGCAGTGATTCGCGGCGCGGGAGACGCGGTTTGGCGGATCCTATGAGGAGAGGGCAATGAAGACTTATCTGGCAGAAGTTCTCGGCACGTTTTTGTTGGTGTTCATCGGCACGGCCTCCGTGGTCACGGGCGGTTTCGGCGGCGCGCTGCCGCTCGGACAGGAAGGCATCGGCCTGGCGTTCGGCATCGGCCTGATCGCCGCGGCCTATGCGATCGGCCCGATCTCGGGCGCGCATCTCAATCCGGCGGTGACGCTCGGCGTGTTCCTGGCGGGGCGGATGCCGGCCAAGGATGTCGTCCCCTACTGGATCGCGCAGGTCATCGGCGCAATCATCGCCTCGCTGGCGCTGTGGATCATCGTATCGGGCCAGGCCGGCGGCCACACCGGCGGCTTCGGCGCCAATGGCTGGGACGCGACGAAATGGGGCATGAGCTCGGCCTTCCTGTGGGAGCTGATCGGCACCTTCACCTTCGTCACGGTGATCCTCGGCGTCACCAACGCCAAGCACACTACCGCCTTTGCCGGCCTGGTCATCGGCCTGACGCTGGCCGGGATCCACTTCGCCATGATCCCGGTGACCGGCACCTCGGTCAATCCGGCGCGCTCGATCGGCCCGGCGCTGTTTTCGGGTGGCGCTGCGCTCGGCCAGCTCTGGCTGTTCATCGTCGCGCCGCTGATCGGCGGAGCGATTGCCGGCGTCGTCGCCAAGGCCGGTATCTTCGAAAAAGACTGATCCGTCTTGAAGGAGTGAACGAAAAAGGCGCGGGCTTGGCCCGCGCCTTTTTACTTGGGAGGATGGACCTTACTTTGCGATATCGAAGCGGTCGGCGTTCATCACCTTCGTCCATGCCTTGACGAAGTCCTTGACGAACTTGGCCTTGGCGTCAGTCGAGCCGTAGACCTCGGAGAGCGCGCGCAGCTGCGCGTGCGAGCCGAAGATCAGGTCGGCACGGGTGCCTGTCCACTTGACCTGCTTGGTCTTGCGGTCGCGCGCCTCGTAGACCTCGTCCGAGCCGGGCTCGGAGCCGGCCGCCGGATCCCAGACGGTCGCCATCGAAAGCAGGTTGACGAAGAAGTCATTGGTGAGCGTGCCCGGCCTGTCGGTGAAGACGCCGTGCTTGGAGCCGCCGGCATTGGCGCCGAGCACGCGCAGGCCGCCGACCAATACCGTCATCTCCGGCGCCGTCAGCGTCAACAGCTGGGCACGGTCGACCAGCATCGCTTCGACCGACATCGGCAGCTTGCCGCGGGCATAATTGCGGAAGCCATCGACTTTCGGTTCCAGCGCGGCAAAGGAAGCGACATCCGTCTGCTCCTGCGAAGCGTCCATGCGGCCTGGTGTGAAGGGCACCTTCACCTCATTGCCGCCATCCTTGGCCGCCTTCTCGACCGCGGCGACGCCGCCGAGCACGATGAGATCGGCCAGCGAGACCTTCTTGTCGCCGGTCTGGGCCGCGTTGAACTCCTTCTGGATGGCTTCCAGTTTGGCCAGAACCTTGGCGAGTTGGGCCGGCTGGTTGACCTCCCAGTCCTTCTGCGGCGCAAGGCGGATACGGCCGCCATTGGCGCCGCCGCGCTTGTCCGAGCCGCGGAAGGTCGAGGCGGAAGCCCAGGCGGTCGAGACCAGCTCGGAGACCGAGAGGCCGGAAGCCAGGATCTTGGCCTTGAGCGAAGCGATGTCGGCCTCGCTCACAAGCTCATGGTCGACCGCCGGGATCGGATCCTGCCAGATCAGCTCTTCCTTCGGCACGAGCGGGCCGAGATAGCGCACGAGCGGGCCCATGTCGCGGTGGGTAAGCTTGAACCAGGCGCGGGCGAAGGCGTCGGCAAACTCATCCGGATGCTGGTGGAAGCGGCGCGAGATCTTCTCGTAGGCCGGGTCGAAACGCAGCGCCAGGTCGGTGGTGAGCATCGCCGGCGCGTGACGCTTGGAGGGGTTGTGCGCGTCCGGCACGGTGCCGGCTCCGGCGCCGCCCTTCGGCGTCCACTGATGGGCGCCGGCCGGGCTCTTCGTCAGCTCCCATTCGTAGTTGAAGAGGTTGTCGAAGAAGTTGTTGCTCCATTTGGTCGGCGTCGTCGTCCAGGTCACCTCGAGGCCCGAGGTGATGGCGTCGCCGGCGATGCCGGAGGCATATTTGCTCGACCAGCCGAGGCCCTGCGCCTCGATGCCCGCGCCTTCGGGCTCGGCACCCACGAGCGAGGCGTCACCGGCGCCATGGGTCTTGCCGAAGGTGTGGCCACCGGCGATCAGCGCCACGGTTTCCTCGTCGTTCATCGCCATGCGGCCGAAGGTCTCGCGGATGTCGCGCGCGGCGGCGATCGGGTCCGGCTTGCCGTTCGGGCCTTCGGGGTTGACGTAGATGAGGCCCATCTGCACGGCGCCGAGATGGCCGCGAAGCTCACGGTCGCCCGAATAACGCTCGTCGCCAAGCCACTTGGCTTCGGAACCCCAATCCACGTCCTGCTCCGGCTCCCAAACATCGGCGCGGCCGCCGGCGAAACCGAAGGTCTTGAAGCCCATCGATTCCAGCGCGACGTTGCCGGTGAGGATCAGGAGGTCGGCCCAGGAGATCTTGCGGCCGTATTTCTGCTTGACCGGCCACAGCAGCCGGCGCGCCTTGTCGAGATTGGCGTTGTCCGGCCAGCTGTTCAGCGGCGCGAAGCGCTGCTGGCCGGCACCGGCGCCGCCGCGGCCGTCGCCGATGCGATAGGTGCCGGCGCTATGCCAGGCCATGCGGATGAAGAGCGGCCCGTAATGGCCGAAGTCGGCCGGCCACCAGTCCTGCGAATCCGTCATGACCTTGTGCAGATCCTTGACTACTGCATCGAGATCGAGGCTTGCGAACTCCTTGGCGTAGTCGAAATCCTCGCCCATCGGGTCCGACAGGTTCGACTGCTGATGCAGGACGGCAAGGTCGAGCTGGTTCGGCCACCAGTCACGGTTGGTCCGGCCGGCGGGTCCATGCGCCACGGGGCACTTGCCAGCGCTGTTGTCGTCAGTTTTGGCGTCCATCTTAGTCTCCGATTCTGCCGAGGTTTTTGCCGAGGTTGAATTTTGCCGAGGTTCCCGAGTTTCGGGAGGCAGCCATTGGCCGCGCGAACCTGGAATGATTCCAGACTAGGCCGGCCAGCCGATAAAGACAAATTGCCTTTCCTGTTTCATTTGATAGGATTTTCTTATGATTGGCCTCACAGTCCGGCAGATGCAATATTTCGACGCGCTGGCGCAGACGCTGCATTTCGGCCGCGCCGCGAAGCTTGCCGGCGTCAGCCAGCCGGCCCTTTCCGCGCAGATCGCCGAGATGGAAGAGCGGCTGAACTGCCTGTTGTTCGAGCGCGGCGGCAAGACGGTGCGCATGACCGACGAGGCGCTTGCCCTGCAGCCGCGTATCGAACGCATTCTGGCCGACATACGTGACGTCGAGACGACTGCCCGGCGCGGCCGCCCGACCATGGAGGGACGCTTCCGGCTGGGCATCATCCCGACCGTCGCGCCCTACCTCCTGCCGCACGTGCTGCCGGAGTTGAAAAAGCATTACCCTTCCCTGCAGCTCGAACTGCGCGAGGCGGTGACCGCGTCGCTGGTCGAGGACGCGACGTCGGGCCGGCTCGACGCCTTCATCGCGGCCTTGCCGCTCGATCAGCCGGCGATCGTCACCGAAGGGCTTTTCCCCGACCGCTTCTTCCTCGCCGTTCCCGCCGGCGATCCGGCCTTCGCCTCACCGCCGGTGCCGCCCGAGAGCCCGGCGCTGGAGCGGCTCATGCTTCTGGAGGAAGGCCACTGCCTGCGCGAGCAGGCCTTGGCCGTCTGCGGCAATGTGCGGCCGGTGGCGATGGCAAGCTATGGCGCGACCAGCCTGACGACACTCCTCCAGATGGTGGCGCATGGGCTCGGCGTCACGCTGGTGCCGGAAATGGCGGCAAGTGCCGCCGGCGTCATGCCGGACCTGAGGATCGTGCCGTTCCAGGAGCCGATGCCGCAGCGCATGATCTGCATGGCCTGGCGGAAGAACAAGGTGCGGCAGGACGAGTGTGTGGAGCTGGCAAGGATCATACGCGGACTGGATCGGGCGGTGCTGGCGGCGTGAAGCCGACATCGGGCCGAAATCAAAGCACCCGAGACAGGAATTCGCGCGTGCGGGGCGACTGCGGATCGGCGATCATCTGGCGCGGCGCGCCGCGCTCGACGATGACGCCGCCGTCCATGAAGACAAGCTGGTCGCCGATCTCGCGGGCAAAACCGATCTCATGGGTGACGACGACCATGGTCATGCCGCTCTCGGCCAGGTCGCGCATGACCTGCAGAACCTCGCCGACGAGCTCGGGGTCGAGCGCCGAGGTCGGCTCGTCGAAGAGCAGCACCTTCGGCTTCATCGCCATGGCGCGGGCGATCGCCACACGCTGCTGCTGGCCGCCGGACAATTCGCGCGGGTAGCGGTCGACCTTGTCGAGCAGGCCGACGCGCTTGAGCAGGATTTCCGCCTCGGCCTTGGCCTGGTCGGGCGCGATGCGCCGCACCTGCGTCGGCGCCTCGATGAGGTTCTCCATCACGGTCATGTGCGAGAACAGGTTGAAGGATTGGAACAGCATGCCGATCTCGGCGCGCCGCTGGCAGAGCAAATCGTCCTTGACTTCGTAGAGCTTGTCGTCCCGGAGGTCGTAGCCGACGAACTGGCCGTCGACGAGCAGGAGGCCGCCGCTGATCTTCTCCAGATGGTTGATGCAGCGCAGGAAGGTGCTCTTGCCGGAGCCGGACGGGCCGATGATGCAAGCGACGGAGCCTGCCGGAACATCGAGGTCGATGCCCTTGAGCACTTCCAACTGGCTGTAGGATTTGCGCACGCCACGCGCAAACACCATGGAATCGGCGGGCACACCGAAGCGGGCGCGGTTCTCGGACTTCACATCGCTCATCGGGCAATGCCGCGCAGGCTGATGGCGTTGCGCAGCGTGCGCATCGAGAGCGGCTCGCGGCGCGTGTCGCTGCGGCCGAAATGACGCTCGAGGAAATGCTGGCCGACCGACATGATGCTGACCACCGCAAGGTACCAGAACGCCACCACGATCAGCAGCGGGATCGTCTCGAAGGTGCGCGCGTAGATGCTCTGGGCCGAATAGAACAGATCGTCGACCGCGATGAAGGTCACCAGCGATGTCATCTTGAGCAGGTTGATGGCCTCGTTTCCGGTCGGCGGCAGCACGAAACGCATGGCCTGCGGCAGCGTGATGCGTTTCAGGATCATTCGATAGGGCATGCCGAGCGCGCTCGCCGCCTCCGCCTGGCCCGACGGCACCGACTTGATGCCGGCGCGGATGATCTCGGCCATATAGCCCGCCTCGCAGAGCGAAAGCGCGACGACGGCCGAGAAGAAGGGCGTCATGAAATCGTTGGTGCGAACGGAAAAAAGCGTGCCCAGGAACGGAACGGTCAGCGAGACCTCGCGCACCAGCAGCGACAGGTTGAACCAGAAGATGAGCTGGATCAGCGCCGGCACGCCGCGGAAGAACCAGACATACACGCCGGCAAAGCCGCGCAGCACCGCGCTCGGCGACACGCGCATGATGGCGATCACGGTGCCGATGACGATCGCCAGCGCCATGATCACCACGGTGAGGATCAGGGTGTTGGCGAGGCCGCGCATGATCGAAGGATGGAAGAGATAGCCCCCGGCCGTGCCCCAGGCGAAGGCCGGGTTGCTGGCGAAGGCCCGGATGATGAGGAAAGCCAGCAGCAAGGCGAGCGCCGTGCCGACCCAGATGCCATAGCGGCGCTGCGGCACGACGGTGAGCCGGGCCACCGCGGCGGCGGCGCCTTGCTCGATGCTCATCTCGGTCGGGAGGGCCGCGCCCATCGCTCAACTCCTGATCATGTCAGGCATCCGGCTGACCGGATGCCGATGTCCCGTTCAAACGCTGGCGCGCCCTGCCGGGCGCGCAAACACGTCGTGCTGATTTTGCGATGGTCCTTCGCGAAAATCGATTCCGATTTCGGATCGATTGCCTTAGTCCGCGCGCAGCGCATCCATGCTGTTGACGAAATAGGGTTCCTTGATTGCGTAGGCGCCCATGCCGTATTTCTCGAGAATGGTCTTGTAGGTACCGTTCTTGAACAGCTCGGAAAGCGCGGCGACCATCATGTCGGCGGTGCCCTTGTCGTCCTTGGCGATTGCCATGCCGAGCGGGGCAACCTCATAGAGCTTCGGCAACACGACGAGCTGGCCCTTGCTGGTCACCTCGAAGTAGCTCGACGCGGTCGCGTCGTCCATACGGGCGTCGATGCGGTCGGAGAGCGTCGCCTGGGTGCTGTCGGCGGTGGAGTTGAACAGCGACTTCTGGATCGCCGCCTGCCCTTTGTCGGTGCAGTCCTTGCTCAGCTTGTCGATCAGGAAGTCCGAAGCGCTGCCGCCGGTGGCGCCGATGCGCTTGCCGCACAGGCCGTTGTCGGCGGACAGGCTGTCCTTCTTGTCGGGCGTCGTCGAAACGGCGATGCCGGCCTTGAGGAACATGATGAAGTCGACCTGCTTCAAGCGCTCGGGCGTCGCCGAGAAGGTCTCCCAGGCGATCTTGAAGCGGCCGGCGGCGAGGCCGGGGATCATCGATGGGAACGGAATGCGCTGGACGTCCAGCTTGGCGTCGAGGGCTTTCGCCACCTCGCCGGCGAGGTCGATGATGATGCCGGTTTGCTTGCCGTCGGCGTCGAGATATTCGAACGGCGCGAAGTCGACCGTGTTGGCGACGGTGAGCGCGCCCGACTGCTTGACCTCATCCGACTTCGGAATTTCGGCGGCTTTGGAAAGGCCGCTCCAGGCCGTGGCGAAAGCAGCCAGCGCAAGGCCGGCCATGCGTAGGTTTGTTCTCATTTTCGTTCCCCTGTTGCTCATTCTTCATTGCCCCGGCGCGCCATGAACAGGTCGACGCAGGGGCGGACCGTCCGATCGCCTACGCGCTCGCCGCCTCCGCGGCCTTCTTCTTGCGGTAGTGATAGTTCTTGTCGATGCGCTCCATCAGATAGTCGCCATAGAGCACCGGCTCGTATTTTGGGCTGGCGCCGGCGGGCACGCAGACGGGCAATGCCGCGATCGTCTCGTCCATCGACGGGTCGAAGAAAAAGGGCTGCGAGTAGCGCTCGCGCCCGGACCTGTTGATGACGCGATGCGGCGTCGAGACGAACTGGTCGTTCGACCAGCGCGCCAGGATGTCGCCGACATTCATGACGAAGGAATCCGGGATCGGCGGCGCGGGCACCCATTCGCCAGCCTTGTTCTTGACCTCCAGGCCGCCCACGTCATCCTGCGCAAGCAAGGTGATGAAACCATAATCGGTATGCGGGGCGGAGCCGAACAGCCCCTCCTCGTGCGGCTGCGTCGGATAGTGCAGCAGCCTGAGGAAGGTTGTCGGCTGATCGAAATAGCGATCGAGGCTGCCGGCCGGAAGGCCGAGCGACAGCGCGATGGCGCCGACCATTTTGCGGGCAAGCGTGCTCATCTCGCCGACATAGTTCTCGATCGTTTCCCGGAAGCCGCCCAGCGCGGCCTCGTCCGGCCACTGGTTGGGACCTTGCAGCGGCTTTTCGGCGAGAGCCCGAGGATCATCTTCGCCGACCTCATGCATGAAGAAAATCGACTCGCTCTGGTTGGGCTTGCTGACGGTCGCGACCGACGAGGTGACGATGGTCGAACCGGCGAAGGGCAGATAGCCGCGGAAATTCCGGTCGATCTTGAGCTTGAGCTTTTCATCCTCCGGCAAGGCAAAGAAGCGCTTGCTTGCCTCGCGCACCGCCTCGACATCGGCGCGCGGGATCGGATGGCCGACGACGTATAGGAAGCCGACCGTCTCGAGATAGCGGCGCAGCGTCGCCGCCGTCGCCCGGATCGCATCCTGGTCGGCGCCGTAGAGAGCCGACACGTCGAGGATCGGAATTTCGGAAAAGTCGCCGCGCTCTCGTTCGCCCATTTTCGATCATCCTGTCTTGAACATAAGATACAGTACTGTATTTCTACACATCCAGACGGGCTCATCAATAGGCTTTCGAAAGCAGGCACGACATGGCACCACGCAAGATCATCATCGACACCGATCCCGGCCAGGACGATGCCTTCGCCATTCTGTTCGCGCTCGGCTCGCCGTCCGAGATCGAGGTGGTGGGCATCACCACCGTCGGCGGCAATGTGCCGCTGCCGCTGACGTCGAAGAATGCGCTGAAAGTGGTCGAGCTTGCCGGGCGGCCCGACGTGCCGGTTTACGCCGGCTGTCCGGGGCCGATGGTGAAGAAGCTGATGACCGCCGAATATGTGCACGGCAAGACCGGGCTCGACGGCGCCGATCTCCCCGAGCCGGTAACGCCGCTGCAGAGCGAGCATGGCGTCAATTATCTCGTCCGGGCGATCATGGACGCGCCGGAAGGCGAGCTGACCGTCTGCACGCTCGGACCAATGACCAATCTGGCGATGGCCATGACCATGGAGCCCAGGATCATCCCGCGCCTGCGCGAAGTGGTACTGATGGGCGGCGGCTTCTTCGAGGGCGGCAATGCGACGCCCGCCGCCGAGTTCAATATCTTCGTCGACCCGCACGCGGCGCACAAGGTGTTCGACAGCGGCGTGCCGCTGACGATGGCGGGCATCGACTGCACCTACACGGCGATAATGACGCTGGAGTGGCTCGACCGCCTGCGCGCCACCGGCAGCAGGGCGGCGATGGAGGCTGCCAACCTCGCCGACTTCTACCGCCAGTATGGCAGCCACAAATTCGGCACCCCGGGGCGGCCGATCCACGATGCCTGCGTAACCGGCTATCTGCTGGCGCCGGAGATCTACGAAAAGCGCCAATGCGCGGTGACGGTGGACATCGTCTCGCCCGAGACGATCGGCATGACCGTGGTCGACTGGTGGCATGTCACCGGACGGCGCAAGAATTGCAACGTGCTGCGCCGCATCGAGCCGGCGCCGTTCTTCGAGCTCATGCTGCAGCGGATCAGCGCATTGCCCTGAGCCCAGAAAGCATGGCGGTTTCGCTCGAGAACGACATGCATGGGCCAGGAGAGACAGCGTTCCACGGTGGACGGCGACGGTTGCGGGTTGCGAAGCGGGCAAACATCGGATTGATCAGGGATGGCCGGGCGAATTGCCACCGGCCGCCACGGAGGCCTGGAAGCAGTTGAAAGCGGATGCCGCCTCGGCGAAGACCAAACGATCGTCCCGGGCGCGCAGCGGATCAGCAGCACGGCAGACGCTGAGCCGCGAGGCGTGGATCGCGGCGGCGCGCAAGGTGCTGGAAAAGCGCGGCATCGCCGAGGTCAAGATCGACCGCCTGTCCAAGCAGCTCAAGGTCACGCGCGGCAGTTTCTATTTCCACTTCATCAGCCTCGCCGACCTCCGCGACGGGCTGCTGCAGGAATGGCGCGACATCAACTGCGCGCCGTTCTGGGCGATGCGAGAGACGCATGACGTGGACGGCCTGCGGTTCTTCACCGACATCGTGCATGTCTGGGTCGACGAGGCGCCCTTCAGTCCCCTGCTCGATCTTGCCGTGCGCGACTGGTCACGGACATCGCGGAAGCTGGCGCAGGAAGTGAAGGACATGGACGATTTGCGCATCGCGCTGCTCGACCGCTCCTTCCGTGCGATGGGCTATTCGCCCGACGAAAGCCTGGTCAGGGCGCGCATCACCTATTTCCACCAGATTGGCCAATACGCGCTGTCCTTCAAGGAGGATCCGGCCGTACGCCGCAGCTATCAGCCGCTGTTCGGCGAAGTGCTGCTCGGTCCGCTCGTCCAGGAACCAGGCTCGGCGCCAAGGCCGTCAGAGATGAAGGCAGGCCGGCGATCGTAGAGCGGCCATGCGTCGGGTTACCTGCCAGCCGTATCTATCCTTGCCGGCTTCCACCAAGCCTTCACGGCACAAAGATCAGAAACACATAGGTGAAAAACACCACGACATGGACCATGCCGGTCAGGAACGTCGTTCTTTCGGTGCTGAAGCTCACGCTGCATATGAAAAGCGCCAGCACCAGAAGCACGGCATCTGACGCCGGAAGCCCCAGGGTCAGCCCCCTGCCCGTCAGCAGGCTGGCGGCCGCGACCGCCGGTATCGTCAAACCGATCGTGGCGCAGGCCGAGCCCATCGCGACATTCAGGCTGCGCTGCAGCTCATTCCTGAACGAGGCGCGGATCGCCGAAATGGCTTCCGGCATCAGAACCAGAGCCGCAATCATTGCCCCCACAATGCTATCGGCCTGGGTCACCTGGTAGGCGGCGAGCGCATCCTCCACGCTCGCGGCGACCTGCTCGGCGAGCAGGACGATGCCGACCAGCCCGCACAACAGTAGCAGGGCGCTGACGGAAATGCTGTCGTGGGAAGCGGTTCGCGTCGGAACGTCATGCGCCTGTTCCTGGACGAAGTCCTCCCGGTGCCGGACGGTCTGGGCAAACACGAAGCTCGCATAGAGCAGTACCGAAAGGACGCTTACGAAACCAAGCTGAGCCGCCGAAAACGTGCCGGGATCCGTGGCCTGGGTGTAGGTCGGAAGAATAAGCGTCATCACGGTCAGCGCGATCAGAACCGACAGGTAGGCGCTGGTCCCTTGCCGGACGATCGCCTGCTTGCGATAGCGCCAGCCGCCAAGCGTGAGACAGATGCCGACAACGCCAGTGGAGGTAATCATCACCGTCGAGAAGACGGATTCGCGCGCCAGCGTCGGGTTGTTTGCGCCGTGCAGCATCATGGAGACGATGATCGACACTTCGATCGCCGTCACCGCAAAAGTCAGCACCAAGGTTCCGTAGGGCTCCCCCACGCGCCGGGCGACTGCCTCGGCGTGGTCGAGCACGACGAAAATGGTGGTGAACATGATGGCGCTGGACAGCGCTCCAACCAGTATCCTGGCGTTCAGCGCCCCTTCGTCGACCGAAAGGCCGCTGGCCCTGACTGCGAAAGCCATGGCCAGCGCCGCCAACGGCATCGTGTAGGAAGTCACCGACCGCCCGTAACCAGTCATCCAAGCCCACCCAAGAGCGTTTCACCGTTTCACGGAAACGGCGAACCGCTCTATCTCTTTGTTTTTCCGCAATTCCGGACGGAACTTACGGCGAAGACGCCGAACTTAACCGCTCACACTTTTCCTGGAATTGCTCTTACGCCACGCGTTTCCCGCGAACTTAGCGTAAAAGCGCGTAGAGAGCACCTGTCACGGGCATCCTTGCCCGCCAAGCCGGTCGGTCAAAATACTATTGAGGACTGGGCGCCATTTCTAGCGTCGAATACATCAATGGCCTTGCGAACCGCCCCACAGAATCTTTCCAGAAGCTCCGGCTCGTTCCCCAGCCGACGGCGCAGCGACAGGGGCACTTCCAGCTGTGCGCCTTTCCCCGTCAGTCCTCGGTTAACGATGTTCGAATCCTGGATACCTGGAAACGGATGATTGTCCTTTTTCGTCTGGAAGCCGGTCTCCTGCAGACGCCATGCGATCTCTGAAACCAACGCGGCGTCCTTGCCGCCCAGGTAGACTGTCGCGGGATCGTCCCGATCCTGGCGGCCGTGGATGGTGACGACAGTGGACTTCGTCCGCAACAGTTCCAGCGCGGTTGCCTCGTCGAAATTCCTGGACGTTATGTGCAGCTCCCGGTTGCTTTCCGGCATGAGCCCTTCAAAGCAATACATATCGAGATCGCGCCCCGCTATCGTCTCGGTGATCAGCGAGGTGCGGGGCTCGATCTTGCCGCCATGCGGTGCCATGACGATCGCGCCGCCGGTTCGCGCGCCGCGCCGGACGACTATGCGATAATCCATGTTTTCGATTTTGGCGGCTCTCAGCGCCGCGAAATTTGGAAACTCGTTGTCCATAAATGCCGTTTCACGCCGTCTTCTGCGTCACCAATCCCAATTCCTCCACCATCGCCTCGCGCATCAGGAATTTCTGCGGCTTGCCGGTCACCGTCATCGGCAGCTCGGTGCGGAAGCGGATGTAGCGCGGCACCTTGTAATGCGCTATCTGGCCGGCGCAGAAGGCCTTGATCTCCTCGGCGGTGGCGATCTGGCCGGGCTTCAGGACGATCCAGGCGCAGAGCTCTTCGCCATATTTGTCGTCCGGAATGCCGAAGACCTGCACTTCCTTGATCTTGGGATGGCGGTAGAGGAATTCCTCGACTTCGCGCGGATAGACGTTCTCGCCGCCGCGGATGACCATGTCCTTCACCCGGCCGACGATGTTGCAATAGCCCTCGGCGTCGATCGTCGCGAGGTCGCCGGTGTGCATCCAGCCGTCGGCGTCGATCGCCTCGCGGGTCTTGTCGGCGTCGTCCCAATAGCCCTTCATCACCGAATAGCCACGCGTGCAGAGCTCGCCCGGCTCGCCGACCGCGACGGTGGCGCCGTCGGCGCCGATCGCCTTGACCTCGACATGCGGGTGGATGCGGCCGACGGTGGAGACGCGCTTTTCCAGCGGATCGTCGACGCTGCTCTGGAAGGAGACGGGGCTGGTCTCCGTCATGCCATAGGCGATCGTCACTTGCGACATGTGCATGAGCGAGACGACCTTCTTCATCACCTCGATCGGGCATGGCGAACCGGCCATGATGCCGGTGCGAAGGCTGGACAAGTCGAAGGTGGAAAAATCGGCGTGGTCGAGCATGGCGACGAACATGGTCGGCACGCCGTAGAGTCCGGTGCAGCGCTCCTGCGCGACCGCTTTCAGCGTCGCGCCGGCATCGAAGCCTTCGCCCGGGAAAACCATGGTGGCGCCCTTGGAGACGCAGCCCATCGTGCCCATCGACATGCCGAAGCAATGGTAGAGCGGCACCGGGATGCAGAGCCGGTCGTCGACGGTGAGGCGGATCGCCGAGGTGACGAAATTGCCGTTGTTGACGATGTTGGAATGCGTCAGCGTCGCGCCCTTCGGCGCGCCGGTCGTGCCTGAGGTGAACTGGATGTTGATGGCATCGCCGGGCTTCAGGCCTTCGGAGATGCGGTCGAGGCTGTCATGCTCGTCGCGGCCGGCCATGGCCAGAACATCGCCGAAATTGAACATACCGGGCGAGTTGTCTTCGCCCATGCGGATGACGATTTCGAGCGCCGGCAGTTTCTTCGCCTTGAGCTTGCCGGGCTCCGCCTTGGCGAGCTCCGGCGCCAGCGTCTCGATCATCCCGAGATAGTCGGAGGTCTTGAACTGCGCGGCGGTGACCAGCGCCTTGCAGCCCACCTTGTTGAGAGCGTATTCCAATTCGGTCAACCGGTAGGCCGGGTTGATGTTGACCAAGATCAGGCCGATGCGCGCGGTGGCAAACTGCGTCACCAGCCATTCCCAACGGTTCGGCGACCAGATGCCGACGCGGTCGCCTTTTTCCAGCCCGAGCGCCAGGAAGCCAGCAGCCAGCGCGTCGACCGTGTCCGACAGCTCGCTCCAGGTGAAGCGCTTGTCCTGTCCTACGAAGACGGCGGCGTCGAGCGTGGCGTATCTGCTCACCGTGTCGGAAAACAGCCCCGGAATGGTCTTGTCGAGCAGGGGCACCGAGCGGTCGCCCGACACATGCGCCTTGCCGCCAAGCGGAGCGACGAAGGCGCCGCTGGCGCCGCGCCGGCGCAGATTGGTGGCGTTCATGAGTTCGTCGAGTTTGATCGCCATCGCCGTCTCCTCCCGGGATGGGCCCAGCCTATCAGCCTGTCGGGATGGTGGAAACCCGCCGAAGGTATGGGGGTTTACGCGACCAGCCCGGCCATCTTCGCGGCGATTTCCCGCAACCCCGCCTCGTCCGCCGCATCGCGCTGCTTCTTTGAAGCGACGAGGCAGGCCTGCGACTTCAGGATCGTGCCGTCGCCCAGCACCTTGAGGTGGTTGGCGCGCAGCGTCGAGCCGGTGGTGGTGATGTCGACGATGACGTCCGCCAGGCCGGCAGCCGGGGCGCCTTCGGTGGCGCCGAGGCTTTCGACGATGCGGTAGACCTGGATGCCGTGCTTGAGCGAAAAGAACTGCTGCGTCAGCCGCCAGTATTTGGTGGCGATCCTGAGCCGCCGGCCGTGACGCTGGCGGAAATCGGCGGCGACATCGTCGAGGTCGGCCATGCTGTCGACGTCGAGCCAGATGTCGGGCACGGCGACCACGACATCGGCATGGCCGAAGCCAAGGCGGGCGACGATCTCGGCGCGCGCTTCCCAATCGGCAAGATTCTCGCGCAAAAGGTCCTCGCCGGTGATGCCGAGATCGACCGCACCCTGGCCGATCTCGCCGGCGATCTCGGACGCGGACAGGAAGGCCACCTCGACATTGTCGAGGCCGTCGATGCAGGCGCGGTATTTGCGATCGTCCTCAGGCAAGGTGACGGCCAGGCCGGCCTTGGCCAGCACTTCGAGGGACTGCTCCTTGAGACGGCCTTTCGATGGGATCGCCAGCGTGATCATCGCGCGCCCTCCCGCAAAGCCTCGATACGGTCGAGCCAGACCGAAAAGCCGACGCCGGGGATAGGCTTTTTCGCGCCGAGCAGCGTCAGCAGCCGATCGTAGCGGCCGCCGCCGGCCAGCGGACGGTCGCCGTCAACCGCGGCAATCTCGAAGACCAGGCCGGTGTAGTAATCGAGCGGGCGGCCGAAGGCGGCGTCGTAGCGGATTTGCGCCGAGGACAGGCCATGCGCCTCGATCGCCTTGGCGCGGGCGGCAAAATTCTCCAGCGCCGGTCCCAGCGACAGGCCGGCATCGGCGGCAAATTTTTCCAGCGCCGCGGTCGCGCCGTCGAGCGCCACGTCAATCTCGAGAAAACCCTTGAGCGCCGAAAAGGCGTCGTCGGACAGCCGCACGCTGCGCAGTTGCGCTTTCTCGATCAGCCGGCGGGCGATATCGGCCGGGGCGCGGCCGGACGACGCCGACAGCCCCGCCTCCTCCATGCCTTCGGCAATATGCGCGGCAAGGCCTTCCGCATCGCCGTCGAGCGCCAGCAGGGCGACGGGACCGGCAAGCTGGCTGTTGCGCGGCGGATTGGCGAGATCGGCAAGGGCTGCTTCCAGCATCGGCGCCGAGCCGAAGGCGCGGGCAAGACGCATGCGCCACCCCCGCGGCAGGCCGAGCGCCGCCAGCACCGCCTCGAACAGGGTCTGGTCGCCGAGCGTGACGGCAAGTGGCTGGCCGGGCAGCACCAGCGAAAGCAGCGCATGCGCGTCGGCCAGTGAACGGGCGTCGGCGGCGGCCGTATCGCGATCGCCAAGATCCTCGATACCGGCCTGGAAGAACTCGTTGCCGCCGTCGCGGCGCTGGCGGAACACCTCGCCCAGATAGGAATAGCGGCGCGGCGTGCCGGCCTGGCTGGCGATGTGGTCGAGGCAGACCGGGATGGTGAATTCGGGCCGCAGGCACAGCGTCTTGCCGGTCTCGCTCTCGGTGAGGAAGATGCGGCGGCGCAGGTCCTCGCCGGCCATGTCGAGGAATGGATCGGCCGGCTGCAGCACGGCGACCTCGACCGCGTGGGTGTCGCGGGTGGCGAAGAGTTTGACGATGTCGGCGGCGATGTCGGGGCGGGTGGTCATAAAGCGCCACCTCCCCTTCTCCCCTTGTGGGAGAAGGTGGCCGAGCGAAGCTCGGTCGGATGAGGGGTGCTGGAAGAAATGAGGCGTTGGCGTTCCCTGGAACACCCCTCATCCGTCTCGGCGCTCCGCGCCGATCCACCTTCTCCCACAAGGGGAGAAGGAAAAGACAGCGCGGCGCCCGTCACTTCGATCGCTCCTCGGCCTGCGCCGCGAGAATCTTCTTCACCTCGCCAACCAGCTCGCTCTCCGCCACCGTCACCTGGGCAGGCCTTGTAGCGCGCCATTCGGCATTGTCGGTGATCTCGGCCGACATACGCGCGCCTTCGATCAGGTCCTTGATCTGCAGCTCGCCCCTGGCGCGCTCGTCGCCGCCCTGGATAATGGCGACCGGGCTGCCGCGGCGGTCGGCATATTTCAGCTGCGCCTTCATGCCGGCGCCGCCGAGATACATTTCGGAGCGGATGCCGGCGGCGCGGAGCTCGGCGACCATCTTCTGGTAGCGGCCGAGGCTTTCGGTGTCCTTATCCATGACCAGCACGACGACCGGAGCGATGACATCGGAGATGTCGAGCTTGCCGAGGTTCTTCAGCGCCGTCATCAGCCGCGAGACGCCGATCGAAAAACCGGTCGCCGGCACGGGCTCGCCGCGGAAGCGCGAAACCAGCCCGTCATAGCGACCGCCGCCGCCGACAGAGCCGAAGCGCACGATCTGGCCGTCCTCATTGGGGATTTCGGCTAGCAGCTCGGCCTCGAAGACCGGGCCGGTGTAGTATTCGAGGCCGCGAACGACGGAGGGATCGATACGAATACGGTTTGTAGCGTATCCAGATGCAGTGCACAGACTCGCTATCGTTTCTAACTCAGTTAGCCCCTGGTCAAGGAGCGGTGTCTCAGGCAGCGCCTCGCGGAGCCGCGCTAAGGTCTCATGGTTGTCGTATACAGCGTACACAGGGCCATCGAGATCATCCGCCTCGATCTCATCTACTTGCCCCAACCCAAACTGCAAAGCTTCAGACGCAGAAATCGCGATTTTCTCGCCTTTGTTGAGCAGAAGCGGACGCACAATACGTGCGATTTGCTTCTCCTCTAAGCCAGCGCCCTTGGTGAAATCACCGGATTCATCCAGCCGTCCTTTGCCGAGCAGCGCTTCAACGCCTTCGATACCAAGCTTGTCGAGCTTGTCGATTGCGCGCAGCACGGTTAGCCGGCGGCCGGCATTGTCCTCGCCGCCAAGCCCGATCGCTTCCAGCACGCCGTCGAGCACCTTGCGGTCGTTGACCCGGATGACATAGTCGCCGCGCTTGATGCCGAGCGCTTCCATCACGTCGGCCATCATCATCGCCATCTCGGCGTCGGCGGCGACGCCCGGCGTGCCTATGGTATCGGCGTCGAACTGCATGAACTGGCGGAAGCGGCCAGGGCCGGGCTTCTCGTTGCGGAAGACCCAGCCGGAGCGGTAGCTGCGATAGGGTTTCGGCAGCTTGTCGAAATTCTCGGCGACGAAGCGGGCCGTCGGCGCAGTGAGATCATAGCGCAGCGACAGCCACTGGTCGTCGTCGTCCTGGAAGGAGAAAACGCCTTCGTTCGGCCGATCCTGGTCGGGCAGGAATTTGCCCAAAGCGTCGGTGTATTCGATCATCGGCTGGTCGACCGGCTCGAAGCCGTAAAGCTCATAGACCGAGCGGATCGTCGCCATCATCTTCTCGACGGCGCGAATGTCTTCGGCGCTGCGGTCGGCAAAACCGCGCGGCAGCCGCGCTTTCGTCTTTTCCGATTTGTCGGCCATGGGATGATCTTCTCTGGTAATGGGCGCGCGTTTCCTAAACGATGCGGCTTGGAGCAGCAAGGGTTAGCAGGCTCTCCTTCTCCCTTCGCGGGAGAAGGAGAGGCGCGCCTGAAACAAAACCGCGCCAAAAACGAAACAATTCCGCCATCGGCGCGGCATGCTGCCGACACAATCGGCGACCATAAAGCGCACCGAAACAAGGGGTTCGGGGCCATGACGACGGCTAACGACATCATCGAGAGCGGCAGATCGGCCAGGCTGCGGCCCGCCGGCAACGCCGCCGTCAAGCCGGCGCAGCAGCCGGCCGGGCCGTTTGAGGTTGCGGCGGCCAAGCCGAGTGCGCGCGACGCGCTGGTGACGGGGCTTCTGGTCATCTACCCGGCCTTCGCCGCGGTGGCGGCGATCCTCGCCGGACTGTTCCTGGCCGGCGCCAGTAGCGTTTGATCGTGCACCCTTGCCTTCTCCCCTTGTGGGAGAAAGAAGAAGGCGCCTACTTCGGCCTTTTGAGCTTCTTTCGCTCCTTCTCCACCTCCGCCCTGCAGTAGCAGCCTTCGAGATGGTCGTTGACCAGGCCCATGGCCTGCATGAAGGCGTAGACCGTGGTCGGGCCGACAAAGCTCCAGCCGCGCTTCTTCAATTCCTTCGATATCCTGACCGACACCGCCGTGGTCGGATTGGCGCGCAGATGCGCCAGGTCGACGATTTCGGGCCGCTCCTGCGGACCCGGCTCGAACTTCCAGAACCAGGCGGCCAGGGAGCCGAACTCGTCCACCATCTCGCGGGCGCGCTTGGCGTTGTTGATGGTCGAGACGATCTTGCCGCGATGGCGGATGATGCCGGCATTGCCGAGCAGGCGCTCGACATCCGCGTCGGTGAACGCCGCCACCTTGTCGAAATCGAAACCGGCAAAGGCCTCGCGGAAATTCTCGCGCTTGCGCAGGATGGTCAGCCACGACAGACCCGACTGGAAGCCTTCCAGGCAGATCTTTTCGAACAGCCGGCGATCATCCGTTACCGGCCGGCCCCATTCATGGTCGTGATAGTGGAGATAGTCCGGCAGGTTGCCGTGCCAGAAGCAGCGCGCCTTGCCGTCGGGGCCGTCGAGAATACCGGCATTTTCAGTCGCCATCGCTCGCAAATCCATTCGTTAATGCGCTTCAGCGCCGCTTTTACCGTGGCTTTACCAGATTCCTGAACCGGCCGGTAACCACACCAAAAGGTTTACTGACAAAGCGGCATTTTACGCATTCCGATTCATGTTTTGCTTGCCGCTCCGCGCCAAGGATCGCGAAACCGAGGGCGTCCTCTCCGCCCCGGGTGAGTTCGACGATCAAGGTGCGTTCCGATGAAGACAGCGTTTTGCTCCCTGCTAGGTGCTGCGGCGATCCTTGCCGCCGGCGCCACGACCTCCCTTGCCAATGACCGTTATGCCGACCGGCCGCCGGTGATGGTGAGCCCCGACCTTTCGGCGCCCTGGGTGCTGCAGCTTGGCCAGGCACCGGGCATCGTCAAGCCCGCTCGCCAGGCAACGCAGCAGCCGCTGCGCCGCCTGTTCCAGGCGCAACCCGACGGGCAGCGGACGGCCACCGTGCAGCAGCCGGCCAAGCGCATGGTGATGCGGCCGCAGATCAATCCGGTCTACCTGCCGCAGGAAGTCGCCTATGACGGGCCGGCGAAGCCAGGCACCATCGTCATCGACACGCACCAGAACTTCCTCTTCCTGGTCGAGAAGAACGGCAAGGCGAGGCGCTACGGCGTCGGCACCGGCAAGCCCGGCTTCGAATGGTCGGGCACCCACAAGATCACCGACAAGAAGGTCTGGCCGGACTGGCGCCCACCGGCGGAGATGATCAAGCGCGAGGCGGCCAAGGGCCGTTACCTGCCGACCTATCTTGCGGGCGGCATGGAGAACCCGCTCGGGGCGCGCGCGCTCTATATCGGCACCACCGAATACCGCATCCACGGCACCAACCAGCCCTGGACGATCGGCGGTGCGGTGTCATCCGGCTGCATCCGCATGCGCAACGAGGACGTCGTCGACCTCTACGAACGCGTGAATGTCGGAACCACGGTCGAGGTGATATAGTCACAGCGAATCAGCCGGTTAGACGGCGCAACACTTTTAGTCTCCTGCTGTTGCAGCCAAGTCATAGTGCGATCCCGCGGGATATGCTTAAACCGGTGACAGAGTTTACGGGGGACGGGCCGTGTGGGGATACGGCCGGTCACGAAAGGGCAGCGCGGGCAACCGCGCTGCCCTTTTCATTTTGATTTTTCCTTTGATGCATGGCGCGGCAAGTCGCCCGGGAAGCAGACGGTTTCGCTTTCGGGGCTGATTTCCCGGCGATCCTCTGCTATTGCACTGCACAAAATCTCAGTTGTTTCGCAATTCCAGACAGAAAGCCGCTCCCGCGCCTGTCCCCTGAATTGCTCCAGAAGGCAGAGGTGCCAGCCATGACCCGGACCGACGACAGCCGCTACCTGAAAGGCGGCCCGGTCGCCCAGCGCATCATCGCTTCGGTGCGCGAAGACGCGGCGATCGCCACGGCCGAAGGCTTTCCGCCGAAGCTGGTTTCAATCACCGTCGGCGATACAGCGGCGGTCGACGTCTATGTGCGCAACCAGCGCGCCAAGGCGGCTCTTGCCGGCATAGGTTTCGAGGAGCGTCGCTTCGCCGCCGACATCACCGCCGGCGAGCTGGAAGCGGCGATCCACGGCCTCAACGCCGACCCGCGCGTCACCGGCATCATCATCCAGCGTCCGGTGCCGGCGCATATTCCGATCAAGACGCTGCAGGCGGCGGTGCATCCGCTGAAGGACGTCGAAGGCATGCACCCGGCCTCGATCGGCAACATCGTCTACAACCAGCTCGACCTGGCGCCCTGCACGGCAGCGGCCTCGGTCGAACTGCTGAAAGAGACCGGCCTCGAGCTCAAGGGGCTCGAAGTGGTCGTCGTCGGCCATTCCGAGATCGTCGGCAAGCCGATCGCCTTCCTGCTGATGAGCGAGGGCGCGACGGTGACGGTTTGCCACCATATGACGCGCTCGCTGGCCGCCCATGCGCGCCGCGCCGACGCGCTGTTCGTCGCCGTCGGCAAGCCGCGGCTGATCAAGGCCGACATGGTGAAGCCCGGCGCCGCCGTCATCGACATCGGTATCAATTCCGAGATCGGGCCTGACGGCGAAACCCGCATCGTCGGCGATGTCGATACCGACAGCGTCAAGGAAGTGGCCTCCTGGATCACGCCGGTGCCCGGCGGCGTCGGCCCGCTCACGGTGGCGATCCTCTTGCGCAACACCATGGTGGCGCTCAACCGCCAGCGCGCGCTCTACCGCGCCACCTACGGCGTGCCGGATCAGATCGCGGCGGAATAGTCATTCGGCAGCGATCAAACCGCTGTCGGAAACGCCTTCCGGCCTCGGACCGCCATAGGCCCAGTCGAGCAGCTTGATCGTGTGCACCACCGGCAGCCTGGCGGCGGACGCGATCTGCGTGATGCAGCCGATATTGCCGGTGGCAACGATTTCGGCGCCGGTCGCCTCGATGTTCTTCACCTTGCGATCGCGCAGCTTGGCGGAAATCTCGGGCTGCAGGATGTTGTAGGTGCCGGCCGAGCCGCAGCAGAGATGCCCCTCGCGCGGCTCGCGCACGACGAAGCCCGCCTTGGCCAGCAACTCCTTCGGCTGGCGCGTGATCTTCTGGCCATGCTGCATCGAGCAGGCGGAATGATAGGCGACAATCGTGCCCGGCTTGCGCACCGGCTCGGGCAGGTCGAGGGCGGCGAGATATTCGGTGACGTCTCTGGCCAGGGCAGAGACGCGCGCGGCTTTTTCGGCATAGGCCGGATCGAGACGCAGCATGAAGCCGTAATCCTTGATCGTGGTGCCGCAGCCCGATGCGGTGATGATGATGGCATCGAGCCCGCCCCGCTCGACAGCGCGTGTCCAGGCGTCGACATTCTGCCTGGCCGAAGCAAGGGCGGCCGCCTCGCGGCCCATATGGTGGACAAGCGCACCGCAGCAGCCCTCGCCTTCCGGCACCACGACCTCGACGCCGAGCCTGGTCAGCAGCGAGATGGTGGTGTCGTTGATGGCCGGATCGAGCACCGACTGCGCGCAGCCGGTAAGGATGGCGACGCGACCACGCTTCGCGCCCTGCCCGACATGAGTGCCGGGTTTCGCCATTGACGATGCCAACGGGATCGAGGATGGCGCGAGCTTCAGCATGGCGGCGACCGGCTTCAGCACCGGCAATTTCTCGAACAGGCCGATGAACGGCCGGCCAAGCCCGGCCAATTTCAGCGCGGTGCGGAAGCGGTTCGGATAAGGCAGCACGAAGGCCAACACGGCGCGCGTCAGCCGGTCGAGCAGCGGCCGCTTGTAGGTCTCCTGGATATGCGCGCGGGCATGGTCGACCAAGTGCATATAGTTCACGCCCGAGGGGCAGGTCGTCATGCAGGCAAGGCAGGACAGGCAGCGGTCGATATGGGTGACGATCTCCTTGTCGGCCGGCCGGCCATTCTCCAGCATGTCCTTGATGAGGTAGATGCGGCCGCGCGGCGAATCCAGCTCGTTACCAAGCGTCACATAGGTCGGACAGGTGGCGGTGCAGAAGCCGCAATGCACGCATTTGCGCAGGATCTTTTCCGATTCCGCGACATGCGGGTCGACAAGCTGGGCAAGGGAGAAATTGGTCTGCACGCAAAAATCCTTACTGTCCCAGAAGCCAGCTTTGCGGGTTCCTGACCGGCTCGCCGCGTTGCAATGTCTGCAGGCCCAGGATGCAGCGGGCGATAAACCAGACGGCGACGGCCAACATCAGCACGAAGCCGATCACAAGCATCATCAGGACCACCGAGATCAACGCGTAGAGAAGGCCGATCCAGAACGTCCTGATCAGGAACGTGTAGTGGCTTTCGACGAAGCCGCCGGCCTTGCCGCGGTTGATGTAGGCAAGCACGATACCGACAATGCCGGTGATGCCGATGACGAGGCCGGCGAGGTAGAGAATGTAGATGACCAGCGCGTTGGTCTGGCCCGGCTCCAGCCAGCGGTCGGTTTGGCGTGGTGCGCTGCTCGGTCCTGGATCGGTATTGCTCATGATGCTGCTCCCTCCATTGATCGGGCAAGAGTAGCAGAGCTGGAGCCCGGCGCCATGCGGCCGGGGTTGAGGATATTCTTCGGATCGAACTCGGCCTTGAGCCGCGCCGAGAGCGCCGCCAGATGCGGCGGCTGCGGTTCGAAGACTGGCACCGCCGCGCGATGCGAGGGCGAGGCGCGCACCAGCGTCGCGTGGCCGCCACCATGCTTGCTGATCAGCCCACGCAGCAGCTCGGCTTCGGGATCGTCCTCGCGCATCGACAGCCACACCAGGCCGCCCTGCCAGTCGTAAAAGGCGTCGACCGCCGCGTGCATGCGCAGCGCCATCACCATGTGATGCGCCTCGGACGGCGCCATCGACACGCGCCAGACCGGCCGTGCGCCGCCATCGGCGAAGGGAGCGCAATCGCGGATGTCGCGCCAGATCGTCTTCGACGCCTCGCCTGCGATCTCTTGGAGCGCGCCGGCCTTGCCGAGCAGCTGCTTCAATGCCTCGATGCGATAGACGACCGACGGGCCGAAACCTTCGACGCGCAGCAGCGTGGCGGCATCGCTGCCGTGCCTGCCACCGGCGACGCGCGCGGCGATCCGCTGCGGCAGATGCGCGGCGCTCGACACTTCAGCGCTGGAGCCGAGCGCCAGGCTCATCGCGGCGACGGCGGCATCGTCGAGCAGGCCGCGAATGGCCAAGGTCACTTCCGTTTCGGCGGCCGGCAGGACCTTGAAGGTGACATCGGTCAGAACGGCAAGCGTGCCCCAACTGTTGGCCATCAGCTTGGAGAGGTCATAGCCGGTGACGTTCTTGACCACGCGGCCGCCCGACTTAAACGCCTCGCCGCGTCCGGAGACGGCGGCAACGCCAAGGATGTGGTCGCGCGCAGCACCCGCCTTGAGCCGGCGCGGGCCGGACAGGTTCGAGGCCAGCACGCCGCCGATCGTGCCTCTGCCCGCCTCGCCGCTGAGCAGCGGGCCATAGTCCATCGGCTCGAAGGCGAATTGCTGGCCGTTTTCGGCGAGCAGCTTTTCGATTTCGGCGAGCGGCGTCCCGGCGCGTGCCGACAGCACCAGTTCGGCCGGCTCGTAGAGGGTAACGCCGGTGAGCTTCGACAGGTCGAGCGTATGCTCGGTCTGGAGCGGGCGGCCGATGCCGCGCTTCGAGCCGTGGCCGAGGATTTCGACGGGCGTTTCTTCCGCCGCAGCCCATTGGACGGTGGAGAGGACTTCGGCTGAGGTGGAGGGGGTGAAGGTGGTCATAGGCCGCGTTCCTTCGCGCCCCCCTCTGTCCTGCCGGACATCTCCCCCTCTAGGGGGGAGATTGGCAGCTTCTGCCACCGCGCCTCACTTGCAATGTCGGAGATTAGCGAAGGCCGCAATGACAGCTGATCTCCCCCCAAGAGGGGGAGATGTCCGGCAGGACAGAGGGGGGCGTGACAGAACGCCGACATGCGAGTTTGAACCCCCATCAAAACCTCGGAATGTCCGGAAACGCCACCTGGCCGCGGTGCACGTGCATCCTCCCCAACTCCGCGCAGCGCCGCAGTTGGGGAAAAACCTTGCCAGGGTTGAGCAGATGGTTGGGATCGAAGGCGCATTTGACGCGCATTTGCTGGTCGAGGTCGACCTGGTTGAACATTTCAGGCATCAGGTCGCGTTTCTCGACGCCGACGCCGTGCTCGCCGGTGAGCACGCCTCCGACCTCGACGCAAAGCCGCAAGATATCGGCGCCGAAACTCTCGGCCTTGTCCAGTTCGCCCGGCACATTGGCGTCGTAGAGGATCAGCGGGTGCAGATTGCCGTCGCCGGCGTGGAAGACATTGGCGACGCCGAGACCGTATTTCTCGGAGAGATCGCGCATGCCGGCCAGCACGCGCGGCAGTTCCTTGCGCGGGATGGTGCCGTCCATGCAGTAGTAGTCCGGCGAGATGCGGCCGACCGCCGGGAAAGCCGCCTTGCGCCCGGCCCAAAAACTCAGCCGCTCCTGCTCCGACTGCGAGATGCGGCAGGTGGTCGAGCCGTTCTTGTAAGCAATCGCCTCGACGAGGCCGATCAGGTGGTCGACCTCGACGCCTGGACCATCGAGCTCGACGATCAAGAGCGCCTCGACATCGAGCGGATAGCCGGCATGGACGAAATCCTCCGCCGCGTGGATCGCCGGGCGGTCCATCATCTCCATGCCGCCGGGGATTATGCCGGCGCCGATGATGTCGGCGACGCATTGGCCGCCCTGTTCGCTGGTCGGGAAGCCGATCAAGAGCGCGCGCGCGGTCTCCGGCTTCTTGAGGATCCGCACCGTGACCTCGGTGACGACGCCGAGCAATCCTTCCGAGCCGGTCATGACGCCGAGCAAATCGTAGCCTTCCTGGTCGAGGTGGCTGCCGCCGAGCCGAACCACCTCGCCATTCATCAGCACCATCTCGATGCCGAGCACATTGTTGGCGGTGAGCCCGTATTTCAGGCAGTGTACGCCGCCGGAATTCTCCGCGACATTGCCGCCGATCGAGCAGGCGATCTGGGAGGATGGATCGGGGGCGTAGTAAAAGCCCTCCTGCTCGACGGCGGTGGTGATGCCGAGATTGGTGACGCCCGGCTGGGCGACGACGACGCGATCGGGATAGTCGATCTGAAGAATGCGGTTGAAGCGGCTCATGACCAGCAGCACCGCATCCTCGAGCGGCAGCGCGCCGCCTGACAGCGAGGTGCCGGAACCGCGCGGCACGACGCGGATGTTGCGCTCGTTGCAGTATTTCAGGACGCGGGAGACCTGCGCCACCGTTTCCGGCAGCACCACGACCAGCGGCAGTTGCCTGTAGGCGGTCAGGCCGTCGCTTTCGAAGGCGCGCATTTCATTGGCCGCGTCCACGACGCCCTCGCCCGGCACGATGATGCGCATGTCGGCGACGATCTCGGCGCGCCGGCGCAGCGTCCCGGCATCTGGCTTGGGCATGGCTAGGCCGGACATCGGGCGGGCCTCATCTCGCTTGACTGGTCAAAATCTTTTACCAGCCTGACGGTTTTGTTGCAAACGCTGCTTTGGTCCCACGCGGACGGCGAGCATAATGCCAGGCTTCCGCAGCGGCAATCTGCCGCTGGCCTCGCAACCCATCGAGGAGGAAGGTTATTCGCCCGGATGCTTCGCCGGCTCGGAATGCATTTTCCGCACCCGGCGCACGCCCCACCAGACCAGCAGTATGGCGACCGGCACGGACGCCGCGGTGACGACCTCGGGCGCAAAGGCGTGACCAAAGATCGAGGCGCCCTTGGCGACATAGCCGATGAGGCCGACGACATAATAGGATACGGCGGCCACCGACAGGCCTTCAACGGTCTGCTGCAGGCGCAGTTGCAGCCGGGCGCGATTGTTCATCGACGCCAGCAGGTCACGGTTCTGCTTCTCGACCTCGACATCGACCCAGGTGCGCAGCAGCGTGGTGGCGCGCGTGAGTTTTCGCGACAGGTTGGCCTGGCGCTCCTCGACCGAGCGGCAGGTGCGCATGGCTGGCGCCATGCGCCGCAAGAGGAAGCCCGCCCAGGTGTCAAAACCCTGTACCGGCTCTTCATCCAGCGCTTCGAGCCTTTCGGTGACGATGCCGTCATAGGCGCGGCTGGCGCCGAAGCGATAGAGGCTGGATGCGGCGTCGGCCTCGAGTTCGGCGGCGAGTTCGGTGAGGTCGGCGAGCAGCGTCTGGCTGTCGCGGGTTTCGACCGCCTTCATTTCCAGCGTGGTCTGCGCCAGGCGGTCCTCGATGCGGCGAGCGCGGCCAGACAGCGTCAACGCCAGCGGCAGCCCGAGCATCGCGAGCGTACGATAGGTTTCGATGTCGATCAGCCGCTGCGACAGGGCGCCGGTGCTGGCCGGCGTCAGACCGCGATCGAGCACCAACATGCGGGTCAGACCGTCGCCGTCCTGGCGGAAATCGGTGAGGATGGCGGCGGCGCCTCGCTCGACCAGCGAATAGCACAAGCTGGTCGGATCGAAGCCGGCGATCAGCTTTTCGCTCGCCTGCGTCCATTTGCGGATCTCCAGGCGGATGCCGGAAATCACCGTGCCGGGTGGCGAGAAGCCATTGCCGAACGGCGAATCCTCCTGCCCCCGGCCGTTTTCGGCCAGTGGCCCTTCCCAGAGATAGGTCGAGAATTCCGTATGCCGCTCCCAGCGCAGCGTGCCCTTGCCCCATTTCATGGCATGGTGACGGGCTTGGCGGTCGGGCGCCGCGATGCCGAGGCGGCGCGACAGTTCGGACAGCACGGCATGATCGACGGCAGCGCCGCCTTCGGTCATGAAGGAAAGCTGGATGAGCACGCGCGGTTTTTCGATCAGCGGGTGCGGACGGGCATGGACCTCGCCCAACGCGCCAGGCCGCCCCTCATGCGCCGGGAAGCCCATGACACTGCCTTGGGCGCGCGGCTGGAACTCGATGTTGGACGTCTCGTCCGACACGGCTGGCCCCCTTGGTTTCGACCTTTCGTGCAATCGAGCCCTCTTGCGGCAATCGCCAACGCACGTAAACAGCAAATATTAGCGCTCGGGGATGGTGACGCATGACGGGTAATGCGACCGGGTTGGACGAATTGGATAAATAATTTGACCAGTTGGCGACAGACGCTTTAATCTGCGCGACCTCTGTTCCGTTTTCCAGGCGTCCCTTTGAGCGACATTTTCTCCAGGATCGAGCATTCGCGCACCGCCGACGAGGTTGTGCAGCAGATCGAGAGCCTGATCCTCGAAGGCGTGCTGCGCACCGGCGACCGGCTGCCGGGGGAGCGCGAACTGGCGCGCCAGTTCGACGTGTCGCGGCCGATCCTGCGCGATGCGCTGAAGGCGCTCGAAGGCCGAGGACTGCTGACGACCAAGGCCGGCGGCGGCACCCATGTCGCCGACGTCATCGGCCAGCTCTTCACCAAGCCTGTCACCGACCTCATCTCGACGCACCGCAAGGCGGTGACCGACTATCTGGAGTACCGGCGCGAGATCGAGGCGGTGGCGGCCGAATATGCGGCGCGGCGAGCGACGCCGGAAGACCTCGCGCTGCTCGACCGCATCATGGCGCGCATGGACGAAGCGCACCGGAACGGCGATTTCGACGACGAGGCGGAAATCGACGTCGAGTTCCATCATGCGGTCTGCGAGTGCGCGCACAACATCATCCTCCTGCACACGCTGCGCTCCTGCTACCGGCTGCTCTCCGAAGGCGTGTTCCAGAACAGGCTGCTGGTGTTCAGCGTGCCCGGCGCGCGCGAGGCGCTGCTCGAACAGCACCGGGCGATACATACAGCAATCAAGGCGGCAGACCCGATCGCGGCGCGCAAGGCCGCGATGGACCACATCACCTATGTCGAGCGCTCGATGGCGGAAGCCGAGCGCAGCGGCGACTGGCAGCGCGTGTCCAGGCTGCGCCTCAGGCAACGCTCGGACGACATCGAACCCACACGCAAACGCTCCTAGCCATCAGCGGGGAACCCATCATGAGCGAAATCCTCACCATCGCCGACCTCAAGGACCTGGCACGCCGCAGGGTGCCGAAGATGTTCTTCGACTATGCCGATTCCGGCGCCTGGACGGAGAGCACCTACCGGGCCAATGAAGAGGACTTCGCCAAGATAAAATTCCGCCAGCGCGTGCTGGTCGACATGAGCAACCGCTCGCTGGAAACGACCATGATCGGCGAGAAGGTGGCGATGCCGGTGGCGCTCGCGCCCACCGGGCTGACCGGCATGCAGCATGCCGACGGCGAGATGCTGGCGGCGCAGGCGGCGGAAGCGTTCGGCGTGCCGTTCACGCTGTCGACCATGAGCATCTGCTCGATCGAGGATGTCGCCTCGGCGACCAAGAAGCCGTTCTGGTTCCAGCTCTACGTGCTGCGCGACAAGGATTTCGTGCTCAACCTGATCGACCGCGCCAAGGCGGCGAAATGCTCGGCGCTGGTACTGACGCTCGACCTGCAGATCCTGGGACAGCGCCACAAGGATATCCGCAACGGGCTTTCGGCGCCGCCCAAGATGACGCTGGCCAACATCGTCGACCTGGCGCTGAAGCCGCGCTGGTGCCTGGGGATTGCCGCTACCCCGCGCCGCACATTCCGCAACATCGTCGGCCACGCCAAGGGCGTCGGCGACGTCTCTTCGCTGTCGTCCTGGACGACGGAGCAGTTCGATCCGCAGTTGTCATGGAAGGACGTCGCCTGGATCAAGGAGCGCTGGGGTGGCAAGCTCATCCTGAAAGGCATCCTCGACAAGGAAGACGCGCTGATGGCGGCCAAGACCGGGGCGGACGCGATCGTGGTCTCCAACCACGGCGGGCGTCAGCTCGACGGCGCCGCCTCCTCGATCTCGGTGCTGGAAGAAATCGCCGATGCGGTCGGCGACAAGATCGAAGTCCATATGGACGGCGGCATCCGCTCCGGCCAGGACGTACTCAAGGCGCTCTGCCTTGGCGCCAAGGGCACCTATATCGGCCGACCATTCCTCTACGGCCTCGGCGCGATGGGCAAGGACGGCGTCACCAAGGCGCTCGAAATCATCCGCAAGGAAATGGACGTCACCCTGGCGCTCTGCGGCAAGCGCCTCGTCACCGACATGGGCAAGGAGCAGCTCCGGCGGTAGGGTACAGCAAGCGCCACTATCGCCAACAGGGGGCAAGGACCGACTCCGCCGCTAGGGCGATGTTCACAGATCGGCGTTAGGTTCGGTCACAGCCTCGTCCCGGAAAACGCCACCTTGACCGAAACCGGCATCCATTACCTCGACGCGCGCGGGCCTGACGGCATGCGGCTCTACGCCATTGGCGACGTGCATGGGCGCCACGACCTGCTTGCCGCCATGCACCGGCGCATCGAGAGCGAACTGGAACACGCGCCCGGGTCCGACTGGCGCATCATCCATCTCGGCGACTATGTCGATCGCGGGCCGGATTCAAAGAGTGTCATCGATTTACTGATCGAGTCGCAAAAGCGCGATCCGCGCAACATCATGCTCGCCGGCAACCACGATATCGGCATGCTCGAATTCCTCGCCGATGCCGAGCCCGACGGCCTGTTCATGAATTATGGCGGCGTCCAGACGGCGCAGTCATATGGCGTGGATTTCACGCGGGACATGCATTGGTTCGGCAAGGCGGAGGCCATCGCGCGGGGGCACATGGCCCTGGTGAAGGCGGTGCCGCCCAGCCATGTCGACTTCCTGCGGTCGCTGCCGTTCTCGGTCAGTTTCGGCGATTTCTTTTTCTGCCACGCAGGGATCCGCCCCGGTGTGCCGCTCGACAGCCAAAGCCGGCAGGACCTGATCTGGATCCGCGACGCGTTTCACGACCACCCTGGACTTTATCCCAAAGTGATCGTGCACGGACACACGCCCGTGCCCGAAGCCGAGGTGAAGGCCAACCGCGTCAATGTCGACACGCTCGCCTGGAAATCGGGGACGCTGAGCGCGTTCGCCGTCAACGGCAGCGACAAGCAGATCATCGACGTGCAAGGCAAAGCGCTCTAAGGCGCATTGATATTCAGGTGAGGCCGGCCTGCGAATGACAGCTTTCTGCGCTTCCGGTGCTCACGTACTTCAGTACGCTCCGCTCCGGCCTTCGCCGGCCGAAGCTCTCACAAGTGTATTCGCTCTATGAAGGCTACGGCCGGCGTAGGCCGGTTCTCGAGAGCCGTCATTCTCGACTCGGCCTGACCTGAATCTCAACACACCTTCGGCGCGATCCCGGCTCGGACGTGCTGCCGATTTTGATGGAGGCTTAGTTCAGCGAGGCGGTGACGCCGTAGCCGTCGACGGCCCGGTGGTTGGTCGCTGCGTCGGCGGCATAGATACCCAAGCCGCAGAGCACGATGGCAGACAGCATGACAAAAGACAGGAGAGCTGCTTTCACGGACGTCATCTCTGGTTAAGCTTTCTGCATCTGGGCACGAGGCGGTTACCAATGCGTTGAAACGATAAAATGCGTCTCAATGTTTCGACGATTTCGCGCTTCTAAGCAGATTCTGTATCGCCGGTGTGTCGGCTGGATCACACAAAAGGTTCATGGCGGTTGCACCGGCGATACAAAGCGCGCCCTCTTAGGCGAGCAGCCGGACACAAACCAAGGAAGAAGAATGTTGTCCCCAAGCAGAAGCCCGCAGGCGTGCCAATTATGCCACGCTGCGTGCCAGGGCCGGCGCCGCTTAGGTGTGTTGAGGCCAGGCCGGCATCACCTGAGTATCGGCAAGCCTTTAGATCGTCGCCACCCAGGCGCGGGCGATCGCCAGCCCGGCGGCGTCGGCGTCTGCGCCATTGCGGGCCAGTTCGTCGTCGAGCCGGTCGTTCCAGTCGGGATGGCGCTCGGCGATCATTGCCGCGAAGGACGTGCTCCAATCGCGCACCATCGGCGTATCCGCCTCGAAGTGGAACTGGAAGCCGTAGACGGCGCGGCCGAGGCGGAAGGCCTGGTTTTCGGCTACCGCGCTTCCGGCCAGCCGCACGGCGTTTTCCGGCAGGCCGAACGTGTCGTCATGCCATTCGAAGATCGGGAATTTCTCGGGCAGCGCCGCCAGGACCGGGTCCGATTTGGCGGCCGGCGTCAGCGACACCTTATGCCAGCCGAACTCGGTGGCGCCACCGATCTGGTTGGTGCCGCCGAAGGCGCGCGCCACAAGCTGGCTGCCGAGGCATATGCCGAGCACCGCGCGATCCTTGTCGGCGAAATCGCGGGTCAGGTCCAGCAAGGCGGGGAAGTAGGGGCAGATTTCGTCGTCGAGCGCGTTCTGGGCGCCGCCCAGCATGACCATGGCGTCATGCTCGCTGCTGTCCTGCGGCAGCGTTTCGCCGTGGTAAGGCTTGCGCAGATCGATATCGGCGCCGGCCTCCACCAGCGCCGCGCCGATCTGGCCAAGGCCCTCATTATCGAAATTCTGGACGACCAAAACCCGCATCGAAAACCTGCTGACATGAAAATGCTGGGGCGAGCGATATCATGCGGCCCGCATTCCAGCCAAGATACGCAGCGGAGAGAAAGCTATGCCACTGCAGAACCGGGTCGATCCCTTCGGCGCCATCCATGCGGTGCCGGAACGTGGCTTGTTCACCGGCAATCGCGGCATCATCCACGATCCAGAGACCAGGACGCTGCTGAAGAAGCGCTGGGCCTTGCCGGCCTGGATCATCTGCGTGTGCCAGTTCCGCGATGTGCGGCGCGAGCCGATGGGCCGCAACCGGCCGGGCGGCAAGGCGGGCTGGACGGAATTGTTCTTCCTCGACGAGGTGAGCGCCTTAGCCGCCGGCCACCGGCCCTGCTTCTTCTGCCGGCGCGAACGGGCGACCGATTTCGTCGGCCGCTTCGGCGAGGCGTTCGGTATTGACGTGCCGCGCGCGCCGATGGTCGACAAGCGGCTGCACAAGGAGCGACTGGCTTCGGGCGGGAGGCCGCCTAGTGTGCACGTGGAAGACCTCGACAGCTTGCCAGACGGCTCCATGATTGCCAGTGGCGATACCGCCTATGCGATCCGCGCCGGCAAGGCACTCGAATGGTCGTTCGCGGGCTACGCCGCTCCCCTCACCTTCGAGCGCCTGGCAGGACAGAAGCTGCGGATGCTGACACCGGCGACCAGCGTTTCCGTATTGAAGCATGGTTTCACGCCGGTCTGGCATCCCAGCGCCGATACTTGACGCAGCCCGTCGCCTCACTCATTCCTCAGCGATGCGCGCCAACTATAAAATGCAGCGGCTGTTCGTGCCGGATGATCTTGAACCCGGCCTCGAATTCGACGCCGGACAGCAACAGAGCCATTATCTCGCCCATGTGCTGCGGCTCGGCGAAGGCGCCGAGGTTCTGCTTTTCAACGGCCGCGACGGCGAGTGGTCGGCTGCGATCGCCGCGAAGTCGAAGAAGGCGGTCCGGCTGAAGGTGCTCGACTTGCAGCGGCCGCAGCCGCCGTTGCCGGACCTCGTCTATTGCTTCGCGCCGCTGAAGCAAGGCCGGCTCGATTACCTGGTGCAAAAAGCGGTCGAGATGGGGGCCGGTGTGCTGCAGCCGGTCATCACCCAGCACACGCAGGTGGCAAAACCCGGCATCGAGCGGCTGCGCGCCAACGTCGTCGAGGCGGCCGAGCAATGCGGCATCCTGGCGGTGCCCGAGGTGCGCGAGGCGGAGAAACTGGAACGGCTGCTTGCCAATTGGGACAAGGAGCGGCGGCTGATCTTCTGCGACGAGGATGCCTCGACCACCAATCCGCTGCCGGCCTTGCAAGCGGTAAGTGAGAAGAAGCTTGCGCTTTTGGTCGGTCCGGAAGGCGGATTTTCCGAGGACGAGCGCAAGATGCTGAGGGCCTTGCCTTTCGTCACCGCGATCCCGCTCGGGCCACGCATCCTGCGCGCCGACACGGCGGCGGTGGCAGCACTTGCCGCGATCCAGGCGACGATCGGCGACTGGTGATCAAATCCTGTTGAGGCCTGGCTCAGGATTTTTTGCTTGATCGGCTGACGGCATTTCGTCCATCTAGCGCCGGCGGCCGTCCGGCCACTGCAGCACCGCGCCTCCTTTTCGTGGAGCAAAGGCCGCTGTAAAACTTAAAGTCTTGCGCAGGACGTCCAGCGGAAATCGATGCCGGTTTTCGGGGATCATGCGCACGGAGGGGCGAGATGGCGCGCGACACAACCGATACCCAGCCCATCGAAGGCATCGATGAATTGGTCGGCTATCTGGCCGACGGCAACAAACCGCGCGAAAAATGGCGCATCGGCACCGAGCACGAAAAATTCCCCTTCTATGTCGACGGCAACGCGCCCGTGCCCTATGGCGGCGAGCGCGGCATCCGCGCCATCCTCGAAGGCATGCAGGAGAAACTCGGCTGGGATCCGATCATGGATGCCGGCCGCATTATCGGCCTGGTCGAGCCGACCGGCCAGGGCGCGATCTCGCTGGAGCCCGGCGGCCAGTTCGAACTTTCCGGGGCGCCGCTGGAGTCGATCCACCAGACCTGCCGCGAGGGCAATGCGCATCTGGCGCAGGTGCGCGAGATCGCCGAGCCTATGGGGATCCGCTTCCTCGGCCTCGGCGGCAGCCCGAAATGGTCGCTGGCCGACACGCCGAAAATGCCGAAGTCGCGCTACGAGATCATGACGCGCTACATGCCGAAGGTCGGCACCAAGGGCCTCGACATGATGTACCGCACCTGCACGATCCAGGTGAATCTCGACTTCGAGAGCGAAACCGACATGCGCCGCAAGATGCAGGTGTCGCTGAAGCTGCAGCCGCTTTCGACGGCGCTGTTTGCCAATTCGCCCTTCACCGAGAGCCGGCCGAACGGCCTGCAAAGCTGGCGCGGCGACATCTGGCGCGATACCGACAACCAGCGCTCAGGCATGCTCGAACTCTGCTTCTCGCCCGATTTCGGCTTTGCCGACTATGTCGAATGGGCGCTCGACGTGCCGATGTATTTCGTCATTCGCGACGGCCACTATCACGACATGACGCGCTACACCTTCCGCCAGTTCATGGCGGGCGCGGCCCGCAACGAAGTCCCCGACGGCCTGCCGACGATGGGCGACTGGGCGAACCACCTCTCGACCCTGTTCCCCGACGTGCGCCTGAAGCGTTTCCTCGAAATGCGCGGCGCCGACGGCGGGCCGTGGCGGCGCATCTGCGCCCTGCCCGCCTTCTGGGTCGGGCTGCTCTATGACGAGCAGGCGCTTGACGCCGCCGAGACGCTGACCGCGAGTTGGACCTACGAGGAAGCGCTGGCAATGCGCAACGCCGTGCCGGAGCTGGGCATCGCCGCGCCGTTCCGCAACGCCACCTTGCGCGATGTCGCCCGCGACGTGCTCGCCATCTCGCGCACGGGCCTGAAGAACCGGGCCAGGAAGAACCGCGACGGCTATGACGAGACGTCCTTCCTCAACACGCTCGACGAGGTCGTGGCGCGCGGCACCACCAGCGCCGAGGAGATGCTGTCGGCCTACCACACGCGCTGGGGCGGTTCGATCGAGCCTGTATTCATGGAATATGCCTATTAACCCGTCCGGCATGCGCCGAGCGGTTGGGCAGCAAATGCCACTTCAATCGGTGATGGAAACGAACTAGGCTCTCCGACGAGGATATTGTCGGAGGAGAACCCAATGCCGTCCCTGTTCGACATTTTCGCCCAGGCCCAGAACGGCGCCGGCATGCAGGCGATGGCCCAGCAATACGGGCTTTCGATGCAGCAGACGCAGGCAGCGGTCCAGGCGCTGCTGCCGGCGTTTTCGCAAGGACTGCAGCGCAACACCGCCGATCCCTACGGGATGGGCGCCTTCATGACGGCGATGGCAAGCGGCCAGCACGCCAAATATTTCGAGGACGCCACCAGAGCCTTTTCGCCGCAAGGCATCGATGAGGGCAACGGCATTCTCGGCCATCTGTTCGGTTCTAAGGACCTGTCGCGCGCCGTGGCGAGCCAGGCCGCGCAGGCGACGGGACTGAGCCAGCAGGTGCTGCAGCAGATGCTGCCGGCAATGGCTTCGATGATGATGGGCGGGCTGTTCAAGCAGACCAACAATCAATTGAGTGGGGGGCAGATGCAGGCCGCCGGCGGGTTCGGTGGCGGCGGCAATCCACTCGGCGAGATCATCGGGGAGATGATGCGGCAAGGCGGCCTCGCGCCGACGCCGCAGACACGCCAGGCGCCGCAGCCGGCGCCCGATCCTTATGGCGAAAACCCGCTCGGCAAAGTGCTGCAGGACATGTTCGGCGGCGGCGCGCCGCAGCAACAGCCGCAGAGCCAACCCCGGCAGGCGCCCAATCCCTACGGCGAAAACCCACTCGGCAAAGTGCTGCAGGACATGTTCGGTGGCGGTGCGGCGCAGCAGCCGCAAGGACGACCGCAGCAGACTCAACCGCAACAGACGCAAAGCCCGTATGGCGACAATCCGCTCGGCAATATCTTCGAGGAGATGCTGCGCCAGGGCGGCGGCGGTTTCGGCCTGCCCGGCGGACAGCCGGCGCCGCAGCCGCAACAGCGCCAGCCGCAACAGCCGCAGACCAACCCGAGCGGCCGGCCCCGAAACCCGTTCGACGACATCTTCGGCAAGATGTTCGAGACCGGCGCGCAACAGCGCGACGAATATGAAAAGAATGTCGGAACGATCTTCGACCAGTTCAAGCGCGACATGGAACGGCGGTAGGTCTCGCGCGATCCTAAGATGCGTCGCCATTCAGATCGGGCCGAGCCGGAGTCGAAGACGGGCGCGAAGCGTCCAAACAAGGTAGGGTCCGAGAGCCGGAGCGGAGCGTACTTAAGTACGTGAGCACCGGAAGCGGACGACGTCGCCGTTTGCAGACCGGCCTCACCTGAATGACGTCCATCTTAAAAAAATGCCCGGTCCTGGAGGAGGAACCGGGCAATGTGCAGGCTGGCCGGCGGGGCACCGGCAGGGAGTGCGGGAGCCTGCATGAGACTTGGTCGCGCCGAGCCGTGAAAAGGTTCAACGCGACCGGAAATCCAGAGCAACGCGGCCGTTCAGGCGACCTGACGAGCAAGATCCTCGATCGTGTCGGCGCGCTCGCTGGCGATCGCGCGCAGCTTCACGGTCGGGTCGCGGCCGAAAGGAATGGCGACAGCGACATGAAGGTCGGCGCGGGTCAGACCGATATCGGCAAGCTCGGCGTCCGACATCTCGCCCAGGCGATAGAAGGCGCGGCGATTTTTCCAGGCGACATAGGCGTTGGCGAGAGCATTGAGCACGCGCGTCGCAACGGCCGGACGCGTGGTGATCCGCGGGGTCTCGGAAGCGAATTCAATCGTGGTCATGTCAGTCTCTCCTTCCAGGAGTCGAGCGGACGAAACCAGGCAACCGGCGCCTTGGGAGAAGCGCCGTTCCGGTTTCCATGCACATGCCTTCATGTGAACAACGCCAATTTGCCATCACGCGATTGATTAATCCAACGAATGTTTTTAATCTCTAGCATCAACATCAATGATGGGTTGGACCGATGAAAGCGCCGCTCGACCTCGATCAGTTGCAAACCTTCATCTCGATTGCCGATACGGGAAGCTTCACCCGAGCGGCCGAAGAGGTGCACCGGACGCAGTCGGCCGTGTCGATGCAGATGCGGCGGCTGGAGGAGCGGATCGGCAAGCCGCTGTTCGAAAAGGACGGCCGCACCAACAAGCTGACCGAGGAAGGCGACAGGCTGCTTTCCTATGCGCGGCGGCTGATCTTTCTCAACCGCGAGACGCTGGCCGCCTTCGACGACCAGCGGCTCGAAGGCACGATCCGCATCGGCACGCCGGACGACTATGCCGACCGCTTCCTGCCCGAGATCATGGCGCGCTTCTCGCGCTCCAACCCGCGCGTCGAACTGACGGTGGTCTGCGAACCGACGCCCGGGCTGGTCGAGCACATCAAGCGCGGCAATCTCGACCTGGCGCTGGTGACGCATAACGACACGCGCGGCCAGTCGGAAGTGGTACGGCGCGAGCCGCTTTTGTGGGTTACCTCGGCGAACCACGCCACGCATGAGCAGGAAACCCTGCCGATGGCGTTCGGCCGGCCGAACTGCATCTGGCGGCGCGCCGCGGTCGACGTCCTCGACCGGCAGAGCCGCGACTACCGCGTGCTGTTCTCCAGCTTCTCGGCCACGGTGATCACCGCGGCCGTGCTTTCCGGCCTGGCGGTCTCGGTGCTGCCGGAATGCGCGCTGCGGCCCGGCATGCGCGTGCTCGGCGAGGCCGACGGGTTCGGCCAGCTGCCGGACTGCCGCATCGGCATCATGCGCGGCCAGACCTCGCAGCCGGAGATCGTCGACGCCTTGGCCCGCCACATCGCCGAGAGCCTCGACAACATTTCCGTGCCGGTCAGCGAAGAGGCGGGAAGTTTCGACTTCGCCGCGCTCGCCTTCGCCAAGATGAAGCGGGGCAAGGCGAACCAGATCATGCCTGGCTGGTAGACGTCAGGCGCGGGCCACGGAACGTTCCCGGTTGGCAGGTGAAACACCCGGCAGCGCAAGCAATTGGCCGGGCTCCAGCGGCGGCGACAGCAGATAGCCCTGCAACTGATGGCAGCCCATGCCGACCAGCAGGGCCTTTTGCGTGTCGGTCTCGACGCCCTCGGCGGTCACCTCGACCTTGAGCGCCAGCGCCAGCTCGATCAGCGTCTTGGCGATTGCGCGGGCGCTTTGGTCCTCGTCGAGCAGACGCACGAAAGAGCGGTCGATCTTCAACTTGTCGATCGCCCGACGGCGCAGATAGCTGAGCGAAGAATAGCCGGTGCCGAAATCGTCGAGCACGATGCGCACGCCGGACTGGCGCAGCGCGGCAATCACCGCGCCGATCGTGTCATTGTGCTCGAGCAGCACATTTTCGGTGGTCTCGAGCTGCAGGCGGGACGGGTCGAGCCCGGTTTCTCTCAGGATCTCGGCGACCTCTTCGGCAAAGCCGACGTCACGCAGCTGCATCGGCGAGATGTTGACGGCGATCCACGGCAATTCGGTCGCGACGGCAAAGCGGCAAGCCTCGCTCAGCGCCCATTTGCCGAGCTCGCCGATGAGGCCACGCTCTTCGGCAATCGCGATGAATTGCGCCGCCGGCAAGGCGCCATGCACTTCATGCCCCCAGCGGATCAGCGCTTCGGCGCCCAGTATGCCGCGGCCGTCGGCCGCGAAAACCGGCTGATAAGCGAGCTTTATGCCACCTTCGCCGTCCAGCGCCTTGCGGAGTTCGGATTCGACCTTGCGCTTGCGCAACAAGAGATCGTCCATGTCGCCGGCGAACACCTCGTAGCGGCCGCGACCATTCTTCTTGGCCTCATAAAGCGCGATGTCGGCCTTGCGCAGCAGGTCGTCGGCATCCGTATCCGATCCGGACGACAGCGCAATGCCGACGCTGGCGCTGACGAAGACCTGGTCGTCGATCAGCCGGAACGGCTCGCGCAGCTTCAAGAGCAGCCTTTCGGCGATGTCCTCGGCACTGCCGACGTCGGGAACGTCGAGTAGAATGATGGCGAACTCGTCGCCGCCGAGCCGCGCGACGGTGTCGACTTCGCGGATCGTGTGCTTGAGCCGCGCCGCCGTCTGGCGCACGAGCTCGTCGCCGGCCGGATGGCCGAGTGTGTCGTTGATGTGCTTGAAGCGATCGAGGTCGAGGTAAAGCAGTGCGACGCGCGTTCCGTCCTGGCCGGCGAACAGCAGCGTGCGCCGCAAGCGGTCTTCGAACAGCGCCCGGTTGGGCAGACCGGTGAGCGTGTCGTGGAAGGCGAGATACTGCGCGTGGTCCTGACTGCTCTGCAACGCGGCCGAGGCACGGCGCAACCTGCGCAGTAGGTACATCAGGACGCCACCTCCCAGAAGCAGCGCGATCGCCAAGGCCGGCGCGGTCTGACGCACCAAAGTGAGGCCGGGCCTCAACCGGTCCCAACTGATGTATCCGAGGATGACGCCGCGGGAATCGATCAGCGGTACGGCTGCGGCGCCCGTCGGCTGCGACAGCGGCACCAGCCGCGCCCCCTCGAGCAGGTATTTTCCGGCGATCCTACCGATGACGGCATCATTGATGAACTCGGCCGAGACATGCAGATATTCTGTGCCAGTCGCCTGGGTGACACGATCCGTGCTCGGCACGAGCGGCATGATGCTCAGGATCGCGGGCTTCCCCTGGAGCGAGACAAGATCCTGAGCGACCATCTTGGCCGACTGCCCGGAGACGCCGGCCTTCGGCGGCTCAGCCAACATGTGGCGCAGCCTCGCTATGGTCGGCCGCAATTCCGGCTCGTCCTCACCCAAAGCCGACGCCTCGACGACCTTGCCTTCCCGCATCGCATGGATCGCACGGTTGGCTGCGTCGAGAATGTAGACCCGGTTGTGGCCGTAATAGGTGTACATCCACGTGCTGAGGTTTTCCTCGATCCAGGCCTGATTGCCCGCCCTCACATTGGTTACTGAATCATCCCAGACGGTCACGCTTTCCTGTTCGCGCTGGACCGCGGCGATCTGGTCCTTCAGGCCATCGGCTATGAAAATCTTCTGTCGTTCGAGGGAGGCCTCATCAGCCTGATTGGCGGCGTAGAAGCCAAAGCCGACGACGATGGCCAAAGCGAAAGCGGCGAGCGTCAGCACGGTCAGCGTGACCTGACGCGTCAACGGGCTGCTGTTGTGGCGTGCGCTCATCACGTCCCCGGCCGGCTCTCCTGGCGCGCCAGTCAAAGCAAATCGGGCTTAAAATCGCGTTATAATATTAGCGAGGTTTGTCCCGGCTTGACGCGCGCCGATAAGCGTTCCCCAATCGCCAAATGAGTGAAACAGCAACCGAATCACGCAGCAACGCCACCGAATACACGGTGAGCGAGATTTCCGGCGCGCTGAAGCGCACTGTCGAGGACGCTTTCGGCAATGTGAGGGTGCGTGGCGAGATTTCCGGCTATCGCGGCCCGCATTCGTCCGGCCACGCTTACTTCGCGTTGAAGGACGACCGTGCGCGGATCGATGCCGTGGTCTGGAAGACCACCATGGCGCGGCTGAAATTCCGCCCCGAGGAAGGCATGGAGGTGATCGCCAGCGGCAAGCTGACGACCTATCCCGGCAAATCCAACTATCAGATCGTCATCGACAATCTGGAGCCGGCGGGCGCGGGCGCGCTGATGGCGCTGCTGGAGGAGCGCAAGCGCCGGCTGCAGGCCGAAGGCCTGTTCGATGCCGGCCGCAAGCGGCGGCTGCCGTTCATGCCTCGGGTCATCGGCGTCGTCACCTCGCCGACCGGCTCGGTGATCCGCGATATCATCCACCGCATCAAGGACCGGTTTCCACTGCATGTGCTGGTTTGGCCGGTGAGGGTGCAGGGCGACACGACGGCCAAAGAAGTGACCGCGGCCGTCAACGGCTTCAACGCGTTGACATGGGACGGACCCATCCGCCAGCCAGACGTTCTGATCGTGGCGCGCGGCGGCGGCAGCCTCGAAGACCTCTGGGGTTTCAACGACGAAGGACTTGCGCGCGCCGTTGCGGCGTCCGGCATCCCGGTGATCTCGGCCGTCGGGCACGAGACCGATACGACTTTGATCGACTTTGTTGCCGACATGCGCGCGCCCACGCCGACGGGCGCGGCCGAGATCGCCGTGCCGGTCAGGGCGGACCTGGAGGCCACCTTGGCCAGCCTCGGCGCGCGGCTCAACGCCTGCGCCTCGCGGCATCTGGAGCGCAAGCGCCAGGCGGTGCGCGCGGCGGCGCGCGCGCTCCCCTCGCCCGACCAGTTGCTGGCGCTGCCGCGCCGCCGTTTCGACGATGCGACCAGCCGGCTGGGCCGCGGGCTGACGGTGAATATCGAGCGCAAGCGGGCAACGCTGGATCGGCAGAGGCTGACGCCGGCAACCCTGTCGCGGCGCCTCAATGAAGCCCGCACGCTGACCGGCCGCGACATCGCGCGCGCCCGCGCCGCGTTCTTCGCCATCGTGCGCGAGCGACGCACGCGCTTCCAGCGCACATCGACGCGCCTGTCGCCGGCGCCGATCGTGCGGCGCCAGAAGCAGCAGGCGGACACACTGGCCGCACTGACGCGCCGCCAGGATCAGGCGACGGCGCGACGACTCGACCGGCTGCGCGCGGCGCTCACGCAAGCGGACCGGCTGCTTTCGACATTGTCGCACAAAGCCGTGCTGGCGCGTGGCTTCGCGCTGGTCAAGGACGCCGATGGCGCCGTCATCAAGCGGGTCGCGGAGCTGGCGCCGGGTGCCGCGCTGCAGCTGGAATTCGCCGACGGCAATGCCGAAGCCATCGCCACCAGCGGCGGCGCGCGGCCGAAGCTGGCCGCTAAGTCTACAGCGAAGGCCAAGGAGCCGGGCAATCAGGGCTCGTTGTTCTGAGGTTTCCATGAGCAATCACGACCCGCATCTTCGCACCCCGTCGGGCAAGCCGCGCCTGCGCTCCTTCGGCATCGTGCCGGACGGCACGCCTGGACGCTTCAATGCGATCACCGACGTGCCGGGCGTGTCGGTGGGCTATACGACGCTGATTTCAGGCGACGGGCCACTTCGAGTTGGGACCGGCCCGGTGCGCACGGGCGTCACCGCCATCCTGCCGAGACCGGTTCAAGACCTCGCCACGCCGGTGTTCGCCGGCGTGTTCAGCCAGAACGGCAATGGCGAGTTGACCGGGACGCATATCATCGAGGAAACCGGCGCCTTCAATTTCCCGGTCACCATCACCAACACGCATTCCTGCGGCGTTACCCGCGACGCCACGCTGCGCTGGATGCACCAAGTGCTGCCAGCCGCGCTCGACAGCGCCTGGGGCCTGCCGGTGGCGGCAGAAACCTATGACGGCTTCCTCAACGACATCAACGGCCATCATGTCGGCTTCGAGCATGTCGCCGCCGCGCTCGACAGCGCCGGTGGCGGCGCCATCGAGGAAGGCAGCGTCGGCGGCGGCACCGGCATGATAACCTTCGGTTTCAAGGCCGGATCCGGCACTGCCTCGCGCATCGTCGAATGGCAGGACAGGCGTTATACGCTTGGCGTGTTCGTGCAGTCGAATTTCGGCAAAAGGCACAATTTCACCATCCGTGGCCGGCGCGTCGAGCCGGAGCTTATCGAACCGGCGATCCGCGAGGCCACGGCGCGCGCCGAAAAGGGTTCAATCATTGCTGTTGTCGCCACCGACGCGCCGTTCCTGCCGCATCAGATGAAGCGGCTCGCCCGGCGCGTGCCGCTGGGCATCGCCATGACCGGCGGCTTTGGCTACCACAGTTCGGGCGATATTTTTCTCGCCTTCTCGACCGCCAACCCAGAGGCCGCGCTGGGAGCTTCCGGTCGCATCGCCAGCGCGGAATTCATCCCGGACGTCGACATCGACCCGTTCTTCGACGCGGTCGTGCAAGGCGTCGAAGAGGCGATCTTCAACGCATTGGTGGCGAATGAGGATATGACCGGACGCGACGGCAACTTCGTGCCGGCGCTGCCGAAGGAATGGCTGAAGGAAAAATTCGGATAGAAATGGCCGCCGGCCTGTCGCAGGCGGGTATTTATTCCGCCGGCTTGTCGGGCTTCGCTTCGCCGGTGCTCTCTTCGGCGGCCTCCTCGAGGCGCGACGCGATCAACTCCTGGATGTCGCCGACCTCTTCCTGGATGTCTTCCAGGAGAATGCCTGCCTCGGCAGCCTTGGCGCAGCACTCCTTGGCGAGGGTCTCGGCCTGCTCGATCTTGATCGGCGAATGCTGGCATTGGACTTTCTCGCCAATCCATCCGCGCAAGAACTCGATCGCATGTTCACTCATACTGCTTCTTCCCTGGCGGCTAAGCCGGTTGGTAGCCATGAACGTCCACACCCCGCAAAGGATGCATGCCCCATTCGAACCGAGTCGGCCTCGACCGGCAAGACGTCTTGCCCGCGGGACAAGAGATCTTGCCCGTTGTACGCGAAACCGAAGGAATGGAAGGGTTCAAGGTGCACGTTCAGATCGTTGAGAATGATGAGATCGTTGATTGGGGTCGATAGAAGGGCCGCTGTTGTTTTTGCTTGCTTTTTTCTATCTCTGACAACGCATTTGTATCACAAACCGTATCATGGCTTCCCGGTCAACGTTGCCCCGGCCTCAGCCTGAGCAGGCGCTATATAGTGATATCCTCATGCAATGTCGACTCGGGGTCCGCCATCCGGGCGATTACCTCCCCAGAAGATTGCGCTCGACCGTCCTCAGATGCGTCAGTATCGCGTTGCTGGCGCCTTCGGAGTCGCGCGAAAGCAGCGCATCCAGAACGACCTGGTGCTCGCTGCAATAGGTGGCGCGGCGTTCCTCCGAGAAGGTACGCTTCTTCATCTCGAACCACGGCCGCTGATTGCGCAGGATGCGCATGAGATTGTGGATCTCCTTGAGGACAGGCGATCTTGTGCGCCTCGCGCACGGCGTTCAATTCGCCGGCGCTTGCATTGGTCGCGGCGCAATCGAAATCGCAATTTACGGCGATAAACCAGCAATCCAAATCGATGGTACCGTTGGCTGGGATCGAACCAGCGACCTCCGGATCCACAATCCGGCGCTCTAACCAGCTGAGCTACAACGGCACGCTTGCCTGAGCTTGATCGAGGAAGCTTCTTTCTCCGTGATCCGCTCTGTCGTTCGGCGATGCGTCAAATACGGGCTATCGGATTCTAATTCAAGGGCTTTGATAAGGGAAAGGACGGGTTTCCTCATCCGCCTGCGTCAAGGCAAAAGAAAAGGCCGGCGGGAGGAGGTGCCGGCCTTTTCCTGTTACGAGCCAGCGGGAGGAGGTGCTGGCTGGTCACCCCGGAAACGGAGGGAGGAGGTTCCATTTCCGGGTATCTGGTTGTTCAAACAATCGCATCTCTATTTGTCTGATGAAATGCGGCGTTTTGATGCAGCGCAAAATTGAGCGCTGAAATTAGGCAGCCTTGACGTCCTTCATCGCCTTCTCGAAGGCGCTCTTGACCGGCTTGGAGACGTCCTCGACCGCCTTGGTGGCAACGGTCTGGAACTCCTTGGCCTGCTCGACGGCCATTTCAACGCGCTTGCGCAGGAAGGAGGTCTGCAGCTCGACGACTTCCGAAAGGGTCTTGGCACCGACCAAGGCTTCGAGGTGCGAGAAGCCGGCCTCGGCATTGGCGCGCAGCGCGGCGATGGCCTTCAGCGAAACGTCGCTGGAAACGGTCTTGGCGGTCTCGTAGGTCGACTCCAGAACCTTCTGGGTCTCCTCGGCGCCGGTCTTCAGCTTGGCATAGGCTTCCTTCGACTGCTCGACGCCCTTCTCGGCGAAGGCGCGGATCTGGTCGGTGGCCTTGGAAGCGTCGAAGCTCGGGAATTCAACGTTTTCGATGGTCTCTGCGGTCTTGGTGGTGGTCTTGGACATTTTCCAACCTTTCGGGGCAGCGGCTTTGACAGAAAGCCGTCTCGTTCATGTATGATGGCAATATAAAGGATTTTTTGTGCATTGCAATATCTTTGTTGCACTGCACCATAAAAATCTTCCCATACGTTAGGTACCAAGGCGTTAGCCACAGGGCCGTTAACCAAGAGCCCAGAGATTTCGACCGATGCAAGCCCAGGCTTGTGGACCTTGGGGCCACAGGCTTTTATTAACAAAGCGTTAACTGAAAAATGCCCGCTCCGGAGGGTTGGCCAGCGCATGCCGCCTGAAAACTACTCCTTCCTCGACGTCGCCGTGCTCGACGCGGTGCGCCAGCGCTTTGCCGCGGGCGATGCCTTGGCCATCCTGTCGGTCGACCTCGAACAGGTGATCTGGGCGAACGGCCCGGGGGCGTCGGCGTTCGGCTATCCGGATATCGAGGCCATCATCGGCGCCTCGGCGCGGCTGCCGCTGATCGCCCGGCGGCAGATCATGGCGACCAGCGGGTTTCCGGACATCGGCAGCGACCGCGCCATCACGGTGAGGCTGGCCACCGGCATGGTGAGCCGCGCCGTCGGCTTCCTGGCCAGCGCCGTGACGATGCCGGATGGCGAGAAGGCAATTCTGCTCGCGTTACCGGCGGCGCAGACCAGTTCGCGCAGCGCCGGCGAAATCGCCAGCCGCGCCATCGGCGGCTTTACCGAGACGGGGCATTTCATCGCCTTCGTCGACGCGCAAGGCGATGTCGAGGCAGCCTCGGACGGCTTTGCGGCGCTCGGTATCGAGCCGCGGACGCTGGCCGCCCTGGTCGCGGATGTGGCAAGCAGCGGCGACCGCGTCGTCAAGCGCCTGGTGCCGGGCACCAATACCTCCTACCCGGCCGGTTTTGCGCAGCTCACCGACACGCGCCATCTGCTGGTGGTGATCGACGAAAACCAACTCGACGATTCGGATGGCGGGCAAGACGATCGGCCGGCCGCCGAGCTGGACGATCAGGCCGGCGACCAACAGGGTGCAGCGCCAGAGGCCGTTGTCGCTACGCCGCCGGGTGAAAGCCCGGTCGCGCCCGCACCCCAGTCCGCGCCGGACAACCCGGTGCCGGTCGTGGCGGCTGGCGAAGAGGCCGAGCCAGTCCAGGAGGCTCCCGACGGCGATGCGCCGCCTGACGCGGAGACCTTGGCCGACCAGCAGCCCACCCGGACCGAGCATCAGGCCAACGCCGCCGACTCCAGCAGGCAGGCCGCCGATGCGGGCGCCGGCCAGCACGACCATTGGTACTTCAATGCCGGCAACGAAGATGCCGCGCATGCTCAACCGGCAGCGCCGGTGAAGGGCGTGCCGGAGGGGGAAGCCACGGCTGAAGGCCAGGATGGCCGCGACGTGGCCGCACGCGAAACCACCACATCGGCCCAGCCGGCCCCGCCCCGCGACATCGACCGCTCCGCGCCGCCGCTGCGCTTCGTCTGGCGCACCGACGCCGAAGGCCGGTTCAGCGCGCTGTCGCCCGAATTCGCCGACATCGTCGGCCAGCCTGCCGCCGATGTGATCGGCCGCCGCTTCAGGGACGTCGCAGCCACGTTCGGCCTCGACGCCTCGGGCGAGATCGCCGGCCTGCTCGACCGACGCGATACCTGGTCCGGCCGCTCGGTGCTGTGGCCGGTGGCCGGAACCAGACTGAAGATCCCGGTCGATCTGGCGGCGCTGCCCGTCTACGGCCGCAGCCGCGCCTTCGAGGGTTTTCGCGGCTTCGGCGTCGCGCGCAGTGCCGACGCCGTGGTCGATCCGGAGGCGCTTGGCATGGCCCTGGTGCCGAATGCGGCGCCTGCCGGGGCCGAGCCGCCAGCCGAACAGCCACGCTCCGAGCAGACGGCGCCGGAACAGCCAACATCTGAAGACCCCTTCCAGGGCGAAGTGCCGGCATTGACCATCGTGCCGAAGCCGGAGCGGCGCTTCGCCGACAAGGTGATAAGGCTGGCCGAGCATCGCCAGCCGGCCAACGACAAGCAGCCGGGAAGCGACACGCCGGCAAATCAAAGGAGCTTGTCGATCCTCGAGCGCAGCGCGTTCCGCGAGATCGGCGAGCGGCTGCGCAAGGACAGCGCCACGCCTGCCGAGGAACGCGCCGCCGAAGCCGACAAGCAGCCCGACGCGGCGGAGCACGACGGTTCGGTGAGGGAAGCGAGCCCGGCATCCGCAGCGCAAGCCCCGGAAGCCGATGACGCAAAGGCCGATGCGGAGGCCGTGGAAGCGGAGACCGAGGCGGAAGGCCAGGAAGATCTGGCGCGACTCGACGGCATCGACGATGCCCCCGAGACGGCCGACACCGGCCAGGCCGAGACCTCGGCCGTTTCCGGCTCGCTGCTCAGCTATGCCGACGGCGAAGAACCCACGGAAGAAGCCGGCATCGCGGCCGTTTCCGAGAGCGAGCAAGCGGAGGGCGCCCGGCAGGCCGCCGAACCTGTCGCCACGGAACCGCAGCAGCCGGTCGAACAGCCTGCGGCGGGGCCGGTAGCGGCCACGCAGTCCGCCCCTGGCGGGACGGCCGACGACGACGACATGACGGCGGACGATTTCCGCGACGCGCAAGACAATGAGGATTGGGCAGGCTCCGACGCGGATGCCGCCGCGGCCGCGGAAGAACAGCCGGAAGAAGCGCCGGCGCGGCCACGCCTCGACGTGCCGCCGCTCAAACTCTCGGGTTTCGTGCCGTCCGCTCTTTCGACCGGAGAGGAAGCCAAGGCGCCCGATACGTCCATCCTCGCCAGGCTGCCGGTGCCGCTGCTCATCCATTCGGGCGACGTGCTGCATTATGCCAACGAAGCCTTCCTCGAACTCACCGGCTACGATGCGGTGGACGACCTCGCGGATGCCGGGGGCCTGGGCGCGCTCTTCGCCGACCCATATGCCGAGGACACCGCGACGGACGAAAGCGACCACTCGCTGAAGCTCAAGACCCGCAACGGCCAGGAATTCCCGATCGACGCGCTGCTGCGCTCCGTGCCGTGGCTCGGCGGCAAGGCGCTGATGCTGGTGGTGCGGCGTTCCGGCGAGGACGACGGGGCGCATTTCACCGCCGCCAACGACGAACCGGCGCTGCAGCCGGACGTGCCGGAACTGAAGTCGCGCATCGCGGAGATGCGCACCATCATCGACACCGCCACCGACGGCGTCGTGCTGATCGGCCGCGACGGCAACATCCGCTCGATCAGCCGGCCGGCGGAAGCACTGTTCGGTTTCGACAGCGACGAGGTCGCCGGCAAGCCCTTTGCCTCGCTGTTCGCCATAGAAAGCCAGCGCGCGGCGCGCGACTATCTCGCCGGCCTTTCGGAGCCGGGCGTCGCCAGCGTCTTGAATGACGGCCGCGAGGTCATCGGTCGCGAGGCGCAGGGACGTTTCATCCCGCTGTTCATGACTATCGGCCGGCTGCCCAACGACAGCGGCTTCTGCGCCGTGGTGCGCGACATCACGCAATGGAAACGGGCCGAGGAAGACCTGACGCAGGCGCGCGCGGTGGCCGAGCGCGCCTCCTCGCAGAAGACGGATTTCCTGGCCCGCATCAGCCACGAGATCCGCACGCCGCTCAATGCCATAATCGGCTTTTCCGAGCTGATGGTGGACGAGAAATTCGGCCCGATCACCAACGACCGCTATCGCGATTACCTGCGCGACATCAACCGGTCCGGCAACCATGTGCTCGACCTCGTCAACGACCTGCTCGACATCTCGAAGATCGAGGCCGGCCAGCAGGAGATGGACTACGAGGCGGTGTCGCTCAACGACACGCTGGCCGAGACGGTGGCAATGATGCAGCCGCAAGCCAATCGCGAGCGCGTCATCATCCGCTCCAGCTTCGCCTCGCGGCTGCCGGAAGTGGTGGCGGATCTGAGAAGCGTGCGCCAGATCGCCCTCAACATCCTGTCCAACGCCATCCGCTACACCCAGGCCGGCGGCCAGGTGATCGTCTCAACCGCTTACGAAGCTTCGGGCGATGTCGTCATGCGCGTGCGCGACACCGGCATCGGCATGACCCCGGCCGAGATCGAGCAGGCGCTAAAGCCGTTCAAGCAGATCAATGCGTTGAAGCGCGGACGCGGCGACGGCACTGGCCTCGGCCTGCCGCTGACCAAGGCCATGGTGGAAGCGAACCGCGCGCGTTTCGCCATCACCTCGACGCCAGGCGAAGGAACCCTGGTCGAGGTCGCCTTCCCTTCGACGCGCGTGCTTGCCGAATAAACATCGCAGGGACAAGGCGCGGCCAAAGAAAAAGGCGTCCAAGAGGACGCCTTGAGAAATGGGATGCTGTCACAACGGGGGCTTGAGCTGAACCTCAGGGGACGAGGAACGGGATTTCTCCCTCAAGTTACACGCGACTATCGGGGTCGTCCCTTAACAAGTCCTTACCGGGCCGCCAAAAAATTTACGAATGTGTACCACCCGTGAAATCTAGGTAAATTCGTCGGACAGATTTCGTTAACCATGTCGGGGGTTCCATTTGGGCATTGACGGCGGCGAAGGGATTCAAAGTTGGACGAAACATACCTCCCGTCGTCATCCACGGGCGAAGCAAGGAGCGAAGCGACGCGGCGTAGTTGCAACGGTGCAGAATTCTGCTCCGCTGCGCCCCTCGATCAAGGTAACGGCATGGATCCCAGGGTCTCCGCGACGGAGCTTCGCTCCTGCTCCGCCCAGGGATGACGACGTTGCAACGCCTCGGTCAATCTCCAACGGCTAGCTGGCCAGTTGCGGCAGGTCGCGAAACAGCTCCAGCGCTTCCGGGTTCGCGAGCGCTTCCTTGTTCTTCACGGCGCGGCCGTGGACCACGTCGCGTACCGCGAGCTCGGTGATCTTGCCGGACTTGGTGCGCGGGATATCGGTGACGGCGACGATCCTGGCCGGCACATGACGCGGGCTGGCGCCGGTGCGGATCCTGGCGCGGATGCGCTTTTCCAGATCCTCGTCCAGCCTCACGCCGGCGGCCAGCCGCACGAACAGCACGGCACGGACGTCATTGTCGAAATCCTGGCCGATGCAGAGCGCCTCGAGGATTTCCGGCATCTGCTCGACCTGGTTGTAGATCTCGGCGGTGCCGATCCTCACGCCGCCCGGATTGAGCGTGGCGTCTGAGCGGCCATGGATGATCATGCCGCCATGGGCCGTCCACTCGGCGAAGTCGCCATGGCACCAGACATTGTCGAAACGCTCGAAATAGGCCGCGTGATACTTCTTGCCTTCGGGATCGTTCCAGAAGCCGATCGGCATCGACGGGAAGGCTTTGGTGCAGACGAGCTCGCCCTTCTCCTGCCGGACGGGCTTGCCGTCGTCGTCCCAGACGTCGACCGCCAGGCCAAGGCCGGCGCCCTGGATCTCGCCGGTCCAGACCGGCTCGGTCGGCACGCCGAGCACGAAGCAGGAGACGATGTCGGTGCCGCCCGAGATCGAGGCCAGATGCACGTCCTTCTTGATGCCCTCATAGACGAAGCGGAAATCCTCCGGCGAAAGCGGCGAGCCGGTGGAGGAGATGGTGCGCACGCTCGACAGATCGTGGCTCGCGATCGGCTTCAGGCCGGCCTTGCGAACCGAATCGATGAACTTGGCCGAGGTGCCGAAATAGGTCATCTTCTCGGCATCGGCAAAATCGAACAACACATTGCCGTCGGGATAGAATGGCGAGCCGTCATAGAGCAAAAGCGTCGCGCCGGAGGCGAGGCCCGAGACCAGCCAGTTCCACATCATCCAGCCGCAGGTGGTGAAATAAAACAGCCGATCGCCGTCGAGCAGGCCGGCATGCAGCCGGTGCTCCTTGACGTGCTGGATCAGCGTGCCGCCGGCCGAATGCACGATGCATTTCGGGATGCCGGTCGTGCCCGAGGAGAACAGGATGTAGAGCGGATGGGCGAAGGGCAGCCGCTCGAAGCTGACAGTCCTCGCGGCAAAGGGCGAGAGCGCCTCTTCGAGCGCGGCCGCCTTGTCGATGGTGGCGGCGACATCGCCCGAGGTGCCAAGATAGTCGACGATGAGCACCTTGCGCACGCTCGCGAGCTTCTCGGCCACGGCGCGCACCTTGTCGGCCACCTCGATCGCCTTGCCGTTGTACCAATAGCCGTCCGGCGCGATGAAGACGACCGGCTCGATCTGGCCGAAGCGGTCGAGCACGCCCTGCTCGCCGAAATCGGGAGAGCATGACGACCAGACGGCGCCGATCGAGCTTGCCGCCAGCATCGCCGCGATCGTCTCGGGCATATTCGGCATCATCGCGGCGATGCGGTCGCCGGCCTTGACGCCGAGCGACAGGAAGAGCTGCTGCAGCCGCGACGTCAGCGCATGGAGCTCGTTCCAGGAGAGCCGCCGCTCGACCTTGTCCTCGCCGCGGAAGATGATGGCCCCGCCGGCCCCGGTCTTGTGCAAAAGGTTCTCGGCGAAATTGAGCCTGGCGTCGGGAAAGAAGCTGGCGCCGGGCATCTTCTCGCCGTCGACGAGGTGCCGCTCGCCCTTGTCGCCGACAAGCCCGCAGAAATCCCAGACCAGGCTCCAGAAGGCTTCGCGGTCGTCGATCGACCAGCGATGAAGGTCCCCGTAGCCGGAGAAAGAAAGCGTGGCCTTTTCAGCCGCCTTCATGAACGCGGTTAGGGGCGCTGCATCGATCCGATCCTGCGTCGGAGTCCACAAAGGTGTGTCGGCGGCCATGATCGCTCCTCCCAAAGCGCGTCGCGTTCGAGCCAAGTTAAGCTCAACGTCGCCCATGCCATCGTCCCAGAAACGGCGCGCGATTGCGGATCGGGATCGTGCAGACCGCTTATGCATATTGCAGCGCAGCAGAGCAAGATTTTGTTCGGGCGACCCATGGCCGCCGCTGCGCAAATGCCATCGCAAGGCCATAAAGACTTGAAAAGCGTCGGCGCTCGGTTACACCCGTCGGGCGATTTTGTCGGCAATGAAAGCATACGGGGCGAAATGCCATCATCTTTGATCCGGCGCGGGGTGTGGGCGATCGGCGTTGCCGTGCTCATTGTCGCGCTCGCGGTCGCGGCGCTGCCGCTGATTGCCTCGACCCGCATCGTGCGCGACCGCATCGCGTGGGAATTGAGCGCCTGGAGCGGTTTCAGGGTGACGATCGACGGCTCGCCGCGCATCGAGGTGTGGCCGAAGTTCCGGGCGATCCTCAGCGACGTGACGCTGTCGCAGTGGACAGAGACCGATGCGCCGCCGGTGGTCGAGGCCGATCGCGTGGAAGTCGATCTCTCCGCCATGGCGGCTTTGCAGGGCAACGTCGCCTTCTCGACCGCACGGCTGGTGCGCCCGACGATCAGGGTCCAGCGCATGGCGAGCGGCTTTTATCTGCCGCCGCTTCCGACCGGGGGGCGCATCACGCGCTCGATCGATACCGCGCGCGGCGTTGTCACCGCCAATCCGCAGAAGCCCGATCTCGGCAGATTGCCTTCCGATCCGTTCGGCACCGTCGAATTCCGCGATGGTCGGGTGGTGACTTCGGTCGACGGCAAGGATAGCGAAGTCCTGAGCAGCCTGAGCGGCCAGGTGAACTGGGAAGCGATGAACAGCGAAGCATCGCTGACCGCAAGCGGGATCTGGCGTGGCGAAAGCGTGCAGCTCGATTTCTCCTCGGCGAAACCGCTGGTGCTTTTTGCCGGGGGAGCCGCGCCGGTCACTCTTTCCTTCAAGGCCGCTCCCGCGACATTCTCCTTCGACGGAACGGCCTCGATGTCGGACAACGCCTACCTGGACGGCCAGGCAAAGTTTGCCGCGCCGTCGCTGCGGCGCGTGCTGGAGTGGTCGCAGGCAAGCATCGCGCCGGGTGCCGCGATCGGCGCGGTCTCGATCGCCAGCAAGGTGAACGCCTCGGCGGGGCGTGCGAAATTGGAGAACACCACCGTCACGCTCAACAACAATCCGGGCATGGGAGCGCTGGATTTCTCCTTCGCCGACGGCAGCCCGGTAATTGCCGGCACGCTCGCCTTCGACACGCTGGACCTGAGGTCCTTCCTGTCGGCCTTCACGCCTGTCGCGCCCGCCGGCGAGGCCGGCCCCGGCGACATCGACACCAGCTTCCCCGACCGCATCAACCTCGACCTCAGGCTGTCGGCGGCCCATGCCACGGTGGGACCGGTCCAGCTCGCCGACGTCGCGGCCACAGCGCAGGTCAAGAACGGCCTTGCCGTCTTCGACATATCCGACGCGTCGGCCTTCAACGGCAACATCCAGAGCAGCCTGCGCTTCGACCGCAAGCCGGAAGGCACGCAGGTCGAGATGCGGCTCCTGGCATCGGACGTGGATACGGGAGCCTTTGCGACGGCGGCGGGAATGACGCGACTGGTGCCGGCCGGCACCGGGACGGTGTCGGTCATCCTCAAGGGGCCGGGCAAGGCCTGGAACTCCATCTTCGAGAATGCCGACGGATCGTTCTCGGCGACTTTCGGGCCGGGCGCGCTCAACGGGCTCGACCTGCCTGCCTTCCTCAAGCGCAACCAGCAAGGCGGCTTCTTCGCGCTCGACGACGTCGCCAATGGTTCGCTGCCGATCGAGGGCGCCGAGATCAAGGCGAGCATTTCGAAGGGTGTGGCGCGCCTCGACAAGGCCGAGATCAATTCGCAGAAATACAAGATCTGGCTATCCGGCATCGCGTCCTATGCCGGACGCGGGCTGGCGCTTTCGGGCGGCGTGGTGCCCAACGGCCAGCCGGCGCAGCAGCCCCAGACCAACGGTCAGGCGGCCAGCCCGACTGCCACGCCGCCGAGCCAGTCGCTGTTCTTCGTCGGCGGCAACTGGAGCGCGCCGTTCATCTCGCCGATCGCTCCCGGCGTTTCAGGCCAGTAAGTGAGGGGGGCGCAAGGCTCCACCGCTTAACCGCGCTGCGCGGCCTGCTCGTCGAGCTGACGCTGGATCTCGCGACGCTTGTTGGCGATAGAGGCGATGATGACGCCGACCGCCACCACCGCGATCAGGATCGTGCAGGCAGCGTTGATTTCCGGCGTCACGCCGAGACGCACCTGGCTGTAGATCTTCATCGGCAGCGTGGTGGCGCCGGGACCCGAGGTGAAGCTCGCGATGACCAGATCGTCCAGCGAGAGCGTGAAAGCCAGCATCCAGCCGGAGATGATCGCCGGCAGGATGACCGGCAAGGTGATCTGGAAGAAGGTCTTCACCGGCGGCGCGCCGAGATCCATAGCCGCCTCCTCCAGCGATCGGTCGAACGTGACCAGCCGCGACTGCACGACGACGGCAACGAAGCACATGGTGAAGGTGATGTGCGCGAGCGTCACCGTGAGGAAGCCGCGGTCGAGCCCGACGGCGACGAAGAGCAGCAGCAGCGAGAGGCCCGTTATGACTTCCGGCATGACCAGCGGCGCGAAGACCATGCCCGAGAAGAGCACCCGCCCCTTAAAGCGCGTGTAGCGCGTGAGCGCGAGGGCGCCGAGCGTGCCCAGCACGGTCGCGACCGTGGCCGAGATGACGCCGACGCGCGCCGTCACCCAGGTGGCGTCCATCAGGCCCTGGTTGTGGAACAGCGACACGTACCATTTGGTCGAGAAGCCGCCCCAGACGGTTACGAGCTTGGATTCGTTGAAGGAAAAGACGATCAAAAGCACGATCGGCAAATAGAGAAAGGCAAAGCCCAGCACGATCGAGGTGATGTTGAAGCGGCTCCAGGTGGCGTTCATTTGCCCTCCTCCTGCGCGCGTGCCTGCGCCTGCTGGAAGAACATGATCGGAATGGTCAGCACCAGGAGCAGGATAACGGCCACCGCCGACGAGACCGGCCAGTCACGGTTGGAGAAGAATTCGTTCCAGAGCGTCTTGCCGATCATCAGCGTCTGCGAGCCGCCGAGGAGGTCGGGAATGACGAACTCGCCGACGGCCGGGATGAAGACGAGCAGGCAGCCGGCGACGACACCGGGCAGCGACAGCGGGAAGGTGATCTTCCAGAAGGCGCTGGTCGGCGGGCAGCCGAGGTCCTTGGCCGCCTCGATCAGCGTATAGTCCATCTTTTCCAGCGACGAATAGAGCGGCAGCACCATGAAGGGCAGGTAGGAATAGACGATGCCTATGAAGATCGCGGTGTAGGTGTTGAGGATGACCAGCGGCTGGCTGATCAGGCCCGTGGCGAGAAGAACCTGATTGAGCAGCCCCTCGGGCTTCAGGATGCCTATCCAGGCATAGACGCGGATCAGGAACGAGGTCCAGAAAGGCAGTATCACCAGCATCAGCAAGGTCGGGCGGATCGTGGCCGGCGCCCGCGCCATGCCATAGGCGATCGGATAGCCGACGATCAGGGTGAGTATCGTCGAGATCCCCGCGATGATCAGGCTCGTCACATAGGCGTTGAAATAGAGCGCGTCCTGGGTGAGCCAGGTGTAGTTGTCGAAGTTGAGCTCGCGGACGCCGGCGAGGAATCCAGAGACGCCGTCGGTGAAGTCGAGCACCGGCGTATAGGGCGGCATCGAGATCGCCGTCTGCGACAGCGAAATCTTGAACACGATGATGAAGGGGACGAGGAAGAAGAACAGCAGCCAGAGATAGGGGATGATGATGACGAGGCGGTCGACGAAGCCTTTTGCCAGCCTCGCCGGCAGTGTTGTGGCTTCAGTCGATGGGGCGGCAATCGCGGCGATATCCGTCATCTCAGCCTCCTACCTGGCCAACACGACGCCGGCATCGGGCCGGAAGGAGACCCAGGCGCGGTCGTTCCAGGTGAGCGGATCCTCGGTGACGCGCAAGGCGTTCAACGCGCTTGCCCGCACGATCTGACCGTCGTCGAGCTTGATATGATAGACGGTCATGTCGCCGAGATAGGCGACGTCGTAGACCTCGCCTTCGAGCGCGTTGACCGCATCGGCCGGCTTTTTGGAGGAAACCCTGATCTTCTCCGGCCGGATCGCGAAGACGATGTCGGAGCCGGCAGCGGCGTTGCCGCCATTGTCGACGACGATCTGCGCTCCAGTCGCGCCGGTGATGCGTGTGGTGCTTGCCGTACGCTCGGCAACCTTGCCCTCGAACATGTTCACATTGCCGACGAAATGCGCCACGAAGCGCGAGGTCGGCGCCTCGTAGATCTCGGCAGGCGTCGCGACCTGCATCACCTCGCCCTTGTCCATGATGGCGATGCGGTCGGCCATGGTCATGGCCTCTTCCTGGTCATGCGTGACGACGACGAAGGTGAGGCCGAGCTCCTGCTGCAGGTCCATCAGCTCGAACTGCGTTTCCTCGCGCAGCTTCTTGTCGAGCGCGCCGAGCGGCTCGTCGAGGAGCAGAACCTTCGGCCGCTTGGCGACCGAGCGGGCAAGCGCCACGCGCTGGCGCTGGCCGCCCGAGAGCTGGTGCGGCTTGCGCTTGGCGAACTGCTCGAGCTTGACGAGCTTCAGCATCTCGGCGACGCGCTTTTCGATATCGGCTCCCGGCATGCCTTCCTGCTTGAGGCCGAAGGCGATGTTCTTTTCCACCGTCATATGCGGAAACAGCGCGTAGGACTGGAACATCATGTTGACCGGCCGCTTGTAGGGCGGGATGCCGCGCAGATCCTGCCCGTCAAGCAGGATGCGGCCCGCGGACGGCTCCTCGAAGCCGGCGAGCATCCTGAGCAGGGTCGACTTGCCGCAGCCGGAAGCGCCGAGCAGGGCGAAGAATTCGCGCTCGAAGATGGTCAGCGACAGGTTGTTGACGGCGGTGAAGTCACCGAACTTCTTGGTCACCTTGTCGAACTGGATATACGGCTTGGCGTTCGGGTCGTTCCATGGCGCGAAATCCCTGCGGATGCTGCCAAGCGATTTCATGGTCCCCACTCCGTTACTTTTTTAAAAATTCCCAAAAAGAAAGCGACCCCGGCAGCTGGCTGCCGGGGTCGTGTCGCAATGCTCACTGGCCGGTGACGATCTTGGTCCAGGTGCGCGTGATGACGCGCTGTGTCTTGGGATCGTATGGCGCAACGGTATAGAGCTTCTTCGTCGTCTCCTCGTCCGGATAGACCGAAGGATCTTCCAGGATCGCCTTGTCGATGAACTGCTGCGAAGCCTTGTTGCCGTTGGCGTAGAGTACGTAGTTCGACGACTTGGCGATGACTTCGGGCGTCATCATGTAGTTGATGAACTCGAGCGCGTCGGCGACATGTGGCGCGTCCGCGGGGATCGCCATCTGGTCAAACCACATCTGGGCGCCTTCCTTCGGCACCGAATAGCCGATCTCGACGCCCTGCTTGGCTTCCGTGGCGCGGTTGCGCGCCTGGAATACGTCGCCCGACCAGCCGATCGCCATGCAGATGTCGCCGTTGGCCAAAGCGTTGATGTATTCCGACGAATGGAACTTGCGGATATAAGGCCGGACTTTCAGCAACGCTTCCTCGGCCTTGGAAATGTCATCGGGCGAAGTGCTGTTGGGGTCGAGGCCGAGATATTTCAGCGCCGCCGGAATGACGTCGGCGGGAGAATCCAGCACATAGACGCCGCAATCCTTCAGCTTGGCAAGCTTCTCAGGATTGAAGAAGGTGTCCCAGCTGTCGATCTTGTCGGTGCCGAGCGCGGCCTGCACCTTCTTGACGTTATAGCCGAGGCCGACCGTGCCCCACATATAGTTGACCGAATATTCGTTGCCCGGATCGTATTTGGCGGTGCGCTCGGAAATGACGTCCCACATGTTGGAGATGTTGGGCAGCTTCGATTTGTCGAGCTTCTGGAACACGCCCGCCTGGATCTGGCGCGCCAGGAAGTTGGCGCTCGGCACGACGACGTCATAACCGCTGCCGCCGGCAAGCAGTTTGGTCTCCAGGATCTCGTTGGAATCGAAGGTGTCGTAGACGACCTTGATGCCGGTCTTCTTGGTGAAGTCGTCGATGATCGAGCTGTCGATGTAGTCCGACCAGTTGTAGACATTGACGACGCGGTCTTCGGCATGGCCGCTTAAGGTGAAAAGCGTCAGAAATGCCGACGTCGCCGAAAGCCATAGAGCTTTGCGGATCATGATGTTCTCCTTTGGTGAGTGTTCCCTTGCCGGCTCGTCGCGATATGGCGGGGCGGCGTTTGGTTCAGATTATTGAGCTTTCCGGAGGGCAACAAGCGCGACCTGTCGGCGCTGCGTCGGGTTGCCGGTCGGCGGTCAAAGACCTCCCGCGGCGTGCCCTTATAGGGTATCCGGGCGGCGTCAGCGGCGTGCGCCGTGGCGTGGGCAGAGATACGACGATGTGGTCCGGCCTTAGTCAGGCCGGCAGAGACACTTGGCAAGATACGCCTGTCTTGTTGTTGCCGTGACCGCAGCCTGCCCGCCCGGCAACTGGGTTGTCAATGGGGGAAGACTCCAACTTCAATTGGGGGACGGCAAACCGGTGATACCGGGACGCGCCGGCCGCGTCTGGCGCTTGAACTCCAGGCCGATATGGACGAGCAGCGCCGTGACCACGACCGTGCCGCCGATGATGGTGCGCACCGATGGCACTTCGGAATGGACGAGCCAGACCCAGATCGGCCCAAGGATCGGCTCGAAGGTGCCGAGCAGCGCCGCGATCGCCGCCGGCACCAGCCGCGCGCCCATGGCGAAAAAGGCGAGGCCGACACCAAGGTTGATGACGCCGAAGGCGAAGAGGAAGCCCATGTCTCGCCCCGAAACCGCGAACGCCGAGGCCTGGGAAGCGGCGAAAGCGCCGGCCAGCAGCGCCGCGAGACAATTGGCCGGCACCATGCGCACATGGGCAAAGCGCCGGGTGATCACGGTCGCGACAGAGAACATCACCGCGATCAGAAGCGCCAGGCCGTCGCCGATCGGCGAGACGGCGCCGCCGAGGGATTCGGAGACCATGATGGCGACACCGGCGATGACGGCGGCAATCGCGATCCAGGTCGCGGGGCCGACCCGTTCGCGAAACAGGAGCCAGGCAAGGAGCGCTGCCAGCAGCGGCACGCCGGCCTGCATCAGGAGGATATTGGCGACAGTCGTGTAGGCAAGCGCCACCACGAAGCTGGTCGAGGCGGTGGCGAAGCAGAAGGCGACGCCGAGGCCGGGCAGGCCCATATGCCGGAAGAGTTTCAGGGTGCCGCGCCAACCGTCGCGCCACAGCATGAAGGCGACGAGAAAGGCCACGGCCCACAGCGAACGCCAGAACACCACGGTCCAGCTGTCGCCGACATGGATGAAACGGGCGATGGTGCCGCCGAAGCTCCACATAAGCGCCGAAAGGAAGACCAGGAGCATGCCGATCCGCTCCTCGCGCGGCGAGACGGCCGGCAAAGCGGCAGGCGACGAGGCGACAGGGGATGGGGCGGTATCGGTCATGGACATGGCTGTCAGCGAGTTGCGTTCGACACGATGCACCGAGGACCACACGGATTCTGTGTCTCAAACGACGGGACTGTGTCTCAATCGCGTAGCGCAAAGTAGAAAGCCATGCGTGATCCAGCATTCGCTCAAATGTAGGACAACCTCGCGGCGGTTTACCTTGACACAGTCAGACCCCATGCCGATGCGAGGGCTCGGGCGGCGTATCATCCCTGAAAATCGAAGGCGCTGAGGCCCGTCACCATCTCGTCGAGGCCGAGCGGGCGCGTCACCGGCGGCTCGGCGCGCGCGAGGCAGCCGGCTCGCTCGCAAAGCCTGCAGGCAGGGCCTACCGGCGTGGCGAAGCCTTGCCCGGACTTGCCGGCGGCTCCGGCCGGCAGCGCCGCGCCGTAGACGATCTCGTCGCGGAAGCCGATATCGCAGCCGAGCAAGAGCGCGGTGCGACGCGGCCGTTCGGAGAAGGCGCCTTGCGGGCCCTCCAAGGTGCGGGCGATGCAAAGGAACTCGGCGCCGTCTGGCATTTCCAGCGCCTCGACCAGGATCTGGCCCGGCTGCGAGAAGGCCGCATGGACTGGAAGCTTGGGGCAGCTGCCGCCGAAGCGGCTCTGCGGGTAGCCCTGGCTGCCGGCCTTGCGGAAGCGGTTGCCGGCATTGTCGACTTCCAGCATGAAGAACGGCACGCCCGATGCGCCCTGCCGCTGCAGCATGGTCAGGCGGTTGGCCGCCTGTTCGAAGGAGACGCCGAAGCGGGAACGCAGGACGTCGATGTCGTAGCGGGCTCGAACGGCGGCGGCATGGAAAGCCTGATAGGGCATCATCAGCGCGTGCGCGGCATAGCGGCCGAGCTCAAAGCGGGCGAGCCGGCGCGCCTCGTCGGTGCCGAGCTTCAGCGCCTGGACCTCGCCCGCGATGGCCACCGACATGCGCATCAGGCTCGCCTCCATGGCGACTTCGCGCAGCTGGTCGAACGGCGACAGCCGCTCGGACAGGAACAGGCGTTGCGAATGCCGGTCGTAACGGCGGCGCCAGTTGGGCATGGTGGCGACCGGCAGAACCTTGACGACGATGCCGTGCTCGCGCCTCAGCCAGGCTTTCAGCGCGCCGGACAGGTCGTCGCCGGCCTCGAGCACCGATGTGAAAGCCTCCGCCTCCTCTTCCAGCGAAGCGAAGTGGTTCGGACGGCGTTCGAACACTTCGTGGACTTCATCGGCAGGCAGGCGTGTGCCGGACAGCGCGGTTGCCCTGCCCTCCCTGGCCAGAAGCTGGTTGAGGTCGGACAGGCGCTCGGCCTGTTCGCGGTAGGCGCGAAAGAGCTTTACCATCGCCGCCGAGGCATTCGGCGCCGTCTCGGCGAGATCGATCAGTTCTTGATCGCCGGGCAGTTCGCCGGCAAGAAGCGGATCGCTGAACGCCTCGCGTAGTGCCGCGATCGAGCCTTTCGTCTCTCCCTGCAATTCATGCGGATCGACCTTGTAGACGGAGGCGAGCTTGAGAATGAGTTGCACCGTCAGCGGTCGCTGGTTGCGCTCGATCAGGTTGAGGTAGGAAGGCGAGATGCCCAGCCCTTCGGCCATCGCCGTCTGGGTCAGGCTCCTGGCGTTGCGCAGCCGGCGCAGCCGCGGCCCGGCAAAGATCTTCTGGTCGGCCATTCCTGCCTTCCTTGACAAGAATTTACATGGATATCGAGTCCAACGGCCGCTTCGCCGCTTTTACAATCGTGACAAATTTACAGAGATAACCTGTCAATGACAACACAGCTTTTCCTTTATTTTCCGCGCTGAGCGGCGGTTTGTCTGGGCGTTTTTCGCGCTGCAATGTAAATGATGTCACACGCAGACATCGCAAGGCTATGCGCTTGCGAAGCAGCGCTGAAGCAGTTCCAAACGATCCGGAGTGACCAATGACCGATTTTTACAACCTCGTCCCCTCCGCGCCGGAAGGCCGTTTCGACGGCATCGAGCGTCCCTATTCACCGGAGGATGTGAAGCGGTTGCGCGGCTCCGTGCAGATTCGCCAGACGCTGGCCGAGATGGGCGCGAACCGGCTGTGGAAGCTCATCCATGAGGAGGATTTCGTCAACGCGCTGGGCGCCATGTCGGGCAATCAGGCCATGCAGCAGGTCCGGGCCGGGCTGAAGGCGATCTATCTCTCGGGCTGGCAGGTGGCCGCCGACGCCAACACCGCGTCAGCGATGTATCCGGACCAGTCGCTTTACCCGGCCAATGCGGCGCCGGAACTGGTCAAGCGCATCAATCGCACCTTGCAGCGCGCCGACCAGATCGAGACGTCCGAAGGCGACGGGCTGTCGGTCGAGACCTGGTTCGCGCCGATCGTCGCCGACGCAGAAGCCGGCTTCGGCGGCCCGCTCAATGCCTTCGAGATCATGAAGGCCTTCATCGAGGCGGGTGCTGCCGGCGTCCACTATGAGGACCAGCTGGCGTCGGAAAAGAAGTGCGGCCATCTCGGCGGCAAGGTGCTGATCCCGACGGCTGCGCATATCCGCAACCTCAACGCGGCGCGCCTTGCGGCCGACGTGATGGGCACGCCGACGCTGGTCGTGGCGCGCACGGATGCCGAGGCGGCGAAGCTTTTGACCTCCGATATCGACGAGCGCGACCGGCCTTTTGTCGACTACGACGCCGGCCGCACGGTCGAGGGCTTCTACAATGTGCGGAACGGCATCGAGCCATGCATCGCGCGCGCCGTGGCCTATGCGCCGCACGCCGACCTGATCTGGTGCGAGACCTCGAAGCCGGATCTGGCGCAGGCCAGGAAGTTTGCCGAGGGCGTGCACAAGCGTCATCCGGGCAAGCTGCTCGCCTACAACTGCTCGCCGTCCTTCAACTGGAAGAAGAATCTCGACGACGCGACGATCGCGAAGTTCCAGAAGGAGCTCGGCGCGATGGGCTACAAGTTCCAGTTCATCACGCTTGCCGGCTTCCACCAGTTGAACTTCGGCATGTTCGAGCTGGCGCGCGGCTACAAGGATCGCCAGATGGCGGCCTATTCGGAACTGCAGGAGGCCGAGTTCGCGGCGGAGGCCAACGGCTATACCGCGACCAAGCACCAGCGCGAGGTCGGCACCGGCTATTTCGACGCCGTGTCGATGGCGATCACCGGTGGTCAGTCTTCGACAACCGCCATGCATGAATCGACCGAGCACGCCCAGTTCAGGCCGGCGGCCGAGTAACGGATAACAACCAGAGGAAACGCCCGCAGGGCATTTACATCGAGGAGAAGAGCAATGGCATCGATAAGCCGCGTCAAGGAAAGGGCAGAAGAGCAATCGAGCGCGATGAGCGTCGACCAGCAGGCGACGATCCGCATGCTCGCCAACGATCTGCACAGGCTCAACCAGTCGGTCATGAAGGCAGTCGAGGCCGGCGTCTCGGTGGAGTTGGTGCGCTCGGCCAGGCACCATGGCGGCGACGGCAACTGGGGAGACCTTTTGATCCCGGTGATCGTTACCCAGCAGAGTCACACTTGACGTAACGTCAACAGTCTCGGCGATAGTCTCCCGTGCGTTATACGTTCGGGAGACTGTCGCATTTTTTCGGTTTGCCTTCATCGTCGAGAGGTACGACTTGCGCTGAATCTCGGAATTTCTTGCTATATTTTCGACCTCGACCGTTTCAGCTTGACACCGGCCGCGATCTCACCCAATTGTGCCTCAGGTTTCAACCCTGCATTGAACCAGAGTGCCTGCCCGCCGATGTGTCCCGCCGACCGTGACGACCACTCCGAAAAACATCCGAAACCGGCGGCCCGGACTGGCGCGATCGCGGCGGACTTTTCCAAGGTGCTCGTCGTCGGAAAGTCGTCGATCAACCGCGTCGTGGTCTCGAAAATCGTCGAGAAATCGGGGCTGAAGCCGATTTCGGAACAGCCCGAGGCCGCCGAGAAGACGCTGGCCGGCCAGCTGCCCGGCGCCATCATCCTTGACGGCGGCCCGGACAACAAGGATTGCGACCGGCTGATGTCGGCCATCGACGCGCTGCGGCGCGCCTCAGGCAAGCCGCTGCCCGCGGTGATCCTGCTTTCAACCAGGAATGGCACGCCGGAAAGCCTCGGCCTGTCGAGCGTGATCGATGCGGTGGTTGCCAAGCCCATCACGCCCGAGAGGCTGCAACCGGTGGTCGATCGCCTGATCGGGCGCGGCTAAGGCCCCAAACGTCGTCAGCCTGCTGCGGCGATGCTTTCGATCAGTGCGGGCAGTTCGCCGAGGTCGGCGATCTCGCGGAAACGCGGCGCCGCGACCGGCGCCTCGGCGTGCTCGGCCGCCCAGGTCAATTCATGCGGGACATAGATGCCCCAGCCGCCGGCGTCGATGGCCGGGACGACGTCCGACTTCAACGAGTTGCCGACCATCATGCTCTTTTGCGGCCCGTCGCCATGGCGGCTGAAGATACGGGCATAGGTAGCAGCGCTCTTGTCGCTGACGATCTCGACTGCCTCGAAGAACTCGCCCAGTCCCGATTGCGCCAGCTTGCGCTCCTGGTCCATCAGGTCGCCCTTGGTGATCAGCACCAGGCGATAATTGCCGGCGAGCTTCTCGACCGTCTCACGCGCATGCGGCAGCGGCTCGATCGGATGGCTGAGCATGTCGCGGCCGGCAGCCAGGATTTCCGCGATGGTCGAGGCCGGAACGCGGCCTTCGGTAACCTCGATCGCCGTCTCGATCATCGACAGCGTGAAGCTCTTTATGCCGAAGCCGTAGAGGCCGAGATTGCGCCTGGCGGCAGCAAGCAAGTTCGCCGAAATCCGGCTTGCGTCGCCTATGCTCGGCAAGCATGGCCAGGAAGCGCTGTTCGGTCATGCGGAAGAACTGCTCGTTCTGCCACAGCGTGTCGTCGGCATCGAAACCGATTGTGGTCAACCGGGAACCGGACATCAGCGCGCTCACTCTTTTCTGACAGGCACATCTAGACGTTGCAGCGCCGCCAGCAAGCGGAAACTGGCAGCGGCTGAGCGACTTTCCTCGGGCGCTCGCCTTGGCATGCCTGGCACCTCCCCTTCCCTTCCCCCGTGGCGCCCGGCTATACTTCGAAATCCGCAACACAATCTGGTGAATGATGCCGCCTGAAAAAAAGGAAGTCCGTCCGTCAAGTCGGGGGGGACGCGCCCGCACGCCTGCGTTCCTGAAAAACGAACGCGGTGTGAAGAACTGGAAGGAAGCCAGCGCCTGGCTCGAATGGCGCGGCATCGAGGACATCGAGTGCATCACGCCCGACCAGGCGGGCGTTGCCCGCGGCAAGATGATGCCGTCGAAGAAATTCACCTCCAACACCTCGCTGGCGCTACCTTCGGCCGTGTTCATGACGACGATCTCCGGCGGCTATCCCGAGGACGGCAACGGCTTCCACTATCCCGAGGATGACGGCGACCTGAAGCTTCTGCCCGATCTTTCGACGCTGACCGTCGTGCCCTGGGAAGAGGATCCGACGGCGGCGGTCATCTGCGATCTCGTTCACCAGGACGGCCGCTCGGTCGAGTTCACGCCGCGCAACGTGCTGAAGCGCGTGCTTGCCGCCTATGACGAGCGCGGGCTCAAACCGGTCGTGGCGCCCGAGATCGAATTCTATCTGGTGCGCAAGAACCCCGATCCGGACTATCCGCTGACGCCGCCCGTCGGGCGTTCGGGCCGTCCGATCGGCGGCGGCGCCGGCTATTCGATCGCCGGCGTAAACGAATTCGACGAACTGATCGACGACATCTACCATTTCTCGGAACGGCAGGGCCTGGAGATCGACACGCTGATCCATGAGGAAGGCGCCGGCCAGCTCGAGATCAACCTGCGCCACGGCAACCCGATCGAGCTCGCCGACCAGGTCTTCATGTTCAAGCGCACCATCCGCGAGGCGGCGCTGAAGCATGAGATCTATGCCACCTTCATGGCAAAGCCGATCCAGGGCCAGCCGGGCTCGGCCATGCACATCCACCAGTCGGTGCTCGACAAGAAGACCGGCAAGAACATCTTCTCGGCGGAAGACGGCTCGGAGACCGACGCGTTCTTCCACTTCATCGGCGGCATGCAGAAGCATGTGCCGAACGCGCTGGTGATGTTCGCGCCTTACGTCAATTCCTATCGCCGGCTGACGCAGCAGGCCTCGGCTCCGGTCAACAACAAATGGGGCTATGACAACCGCACCACCGCCTTCCGCGTGCCGCGCTCGGATCCGGCGGCGCGACGCGTCGAAAACCGCATCCCGTCCTCCGACGCCAATCCCTACCTGGCGCTGGCGGCATCGCTGGCCTGCGGGCTGGTCGGCATGAATAATAAGATCAAGGCGGAACCGCCGGTCCTGACGACCGCCAATGCGGATGAAATCGACCTGCCGCGCGGCCTGCTGGAGGCCGTCGGCCTGTTTGAGGACGACACGGAGCTCGGCGCCATCCTCGGCAAATCCTTCGCCGCCACCTATACCGCGATCAAGCGCGCCGAGTTCGAGACCTTCATGGAAGTGATCAGCCCGTGGGAGCGGGAGTATCTGCTGCTGAATGTGTGATCGGCGAATTCCTCGCGTGAATGGTAAATGGTGAATAGCGAATGGTGAGTAGTTTTATACTGGATGGATGAGGGCGGACGAAGCGGTCGCGTCTATTCACTATTCACTATTCACTATTCACCATTCACCATTCACTGTTCACCGTTGACTGGCGTTCCAATGCCTTACCAATCACCGATCTCCCCCGGACGCTCGTGGTACGAGGATACTGCCGGCTCACGGCCAGAATATCCGGCGCTAGACGGCGACCGCGGTTGCGACGTGGTCATCGTCGGCGGCGGGTTTACCGGCTTGTCTGCCGCTGCGCACTTGGCCAAGGCCGGCGTCAATGTCGTGCTGATCGAGGCCCATCGCTTCGGCGACGGCGCGTCGGGGCGCAATGGCGGCCAACTCGGCACCGGACAGCGCGCCTGGGCGGAGGAGTTGGAGGCAGAATACGGCCTTTCCCGCGCCAAGGCGCTGTTCGACATGGCGGAAGAAGCCAAGGCGCATCTTCTGGACTTCGCCGCCGCCAACGCGATCGACATCGACTATATGCCGGGCCAGCTTTCGGTGGCGCACAAGCGGCGCTATGTCGACGACTACAAGCGCCACGCCGAGATCATGACGAGCCGCTTCGGCTACCCGCATGTCAGCTTCATGGACGCGGCGGAGACGGCGGAACGGTTGGGCTCGACACGCTACTTCGGCGGGACCCGCGACACCGGCACGGGCCACATCCACCCGCTGAAGCTGGTGATCGGCACGGCGAGAGTGGCGGCGGCGGCCGGCGCGCATCTCTTCGAGCAGACGCCGTCCACCGGCATCGTTTCCAATGGCGGCAAGGTGACGGTCACAACGCCCAACGGCACGATCACGGCCGACAAATGCCTGATCGGGGTCAATGCCTATGGCGGCAATCTGGAGCCTGTGAGCGCGGCGCATATCATGCCGATCGGCTCCTTCATCGGCGCGACCGTGCCGCTCGGCGCCGCCTCCAAGGTGCTGCCCGGTGGCGAGTCGGTCGACGATTCCCGCTTCGTGGTGCGCTATTTCCGCAAGTCGAAGGACGGCCGGCTGTTGTTCGGCGGCCGCGAGGTCTACGCCGTCAACGATCCGAAGGATATCCATATCCACATCCGCAAGCAGATCGCCGAGCTCTACCCGGACCTGAAAGATGTCGAGATCACGCATGGCTGGGGCGGCTATGTCGGCATCACGGTGCCGAGAAAGCCGTTCGTGCGCGAGGTGATGCCGAAGGTGATCTCGATAGGCGGCTATTCCGGCCACGGCGTCATGCTGTCGAACTTCTTCGGCAGGCTCTATGCCGAGACCGTCGCCGGCAACCGCGACCGGCTGAAACTGATCGAGGACCTGAAAATCCCCGCCTTCCCGGGCGGTCGCCGCTTCCGAGCGCCGCTCCTGTTCCTGGCGCTCAACTGGTTCGCGCTGCGCGACAGGATTTGAGGCTGGCCGCCAGTCCAAGCCATCGATTCGACGCGGGCGGCTTCCACGCGGCAGGTTGTGGAAGCCTTAACAAACGCGCAGAATTTCGCAAATTGGCTCACTCATGCCATAATCAGCAGTAAAAGATGCGATTATGGGCGAAAATCCGGGGATTTCGCGGGCCTTGTCCGCAAAGATTTCGGGACCGATGCCGATCAGGCCAATCGTTACGGCAATGATCGAAAGAACGTCGGCCCGCTTGTTGGAGGTGGTTTGAGTGAACGAGCCCTTCAGTTTCGGCATGCCGGAACGGCAGCGCTTCACAATGCAGTTCGGCTATAGCGTACGGCCATCCTTCTGGCAGAGGATGCAGTCGAACGCGCATCTGGTCATTGCTGCGGTCGGCACCGCCGCGCTGCTGGGCGTGGCCGCGGTGGCGCTATGGCTGATCGTCCCGGGCGGTGATCGGCAAGTGGCCGCGGCAAGCGCCGAGCAGACCGTTCCGACAGTTCCGGTGAAGACCACGAAGATCGCTCCGGCGGCAGCCGCGGTCACCGTGGCAGCAGCGGCACCGCAGGCCGCGCCCAAGGCGGATGCGGTTTCGCCGGCAATAGCGGTTCGCAAAGCCAGCATTCCAGCACTGGCGTCGAACAGCCCCCGCTGGACGGCTTCGGACTCCAAAGCCTCGCCGGACCAGGCCGAGGATCAACCAGTTCCATCCAAGCAGGCTGCCGGCCCGAGCGCCGCGCAATCAACCGATACGGCCTTTGCCGAGCCCACCGCCGAGAACGACGCTTCGGACGCGCTGTCGCAGGTCGCCGCTCCCGCGGGCGATACGCCGGCGGCCGCGAAGAAGCCGGGCGACAAGATGGACGGCGCCCAAACCGCCGCCATCCCCGAGGCCAAGCCTGAGGTTCCAGATGCGCAGGCGACAGCGACCGACGGCGTTGCGCAGCCCAAGCCGAACCCTCCAAAAGCCAGCGCGGCCGCAAACGGGCGCATTTTGAGGGCCGTGACCATGCGCTCCGGCCCGAAGAAGGGCGCATCCGCAATCACGACGGTGCCGGCCAAGGCATCGGTGCAAGTGATGAGCTGCAAGCAATGGTGCGAGATCGTCTATAACGGCAAGCACGGCTGGGTCTACAAAAGCTACGTCAAGACCGGCGCCTGAAGCTTAACCCGCCAAGCAGCCGTCCGAAGCGACTCCCCGCAGACCCGCCTTCATCGCGCTATGGCCCAGCCCCTTTCGTTATGCCCATCGCTGTGACATCGAGTCAATTGGAGCCAGGCGTGGCGCGGCTCAGCTTCACCGGGTCGCGAGTCCGCTCTTTGCATCGGGCACTGCACAATTTTATGCATCGAACCAGCCACACTCGATGAGCAGCTCAAATACAGCGGCCGCCATCGACCTCCAGCGCCACGCCGGTGATGAAGGCGGCTTCATCCGAGGCGAGCCACAGCGCCGCGTTGGCGATATCGAGCGGCGTCGAAAGCCGGCCGAGTGGAATCGAGGCGCGGAATTTCTCGCGGATCTCGGGCGTGTCGGCGCCCATGAACTTCTCCAGCATGCCGGTCTCGCCGGCGACCGGGCAGAGGCAGTTGACGCGGATGTTCTTCGGCGCCAGCTCGACCGCCATCGACTTGGTGGCGGTGATCGCCCAGCCCTTGGAGGCGTTGTACCAGGTCAGGCCTGGCCGCGGCCGAAGCCCGGCCGTCGAGGCTGTGGTCAGGATGACGCCGCCTCCCTGCCGGTCCATGATCGGCACCACGGCAAGCGCAGCGTGATAGATTGCCTTCATGTTGACGGCGGTGATCAGGTCGAAGGTTTCCTCATCGACGCGGAGCATGTCGCCGTTGCGATGGGTGAAGCCCGCATTGTTGACCATGATGTCGATGCGGCCGAAGGCGCTCTTGGCGGCATAGATCATCTCGTCGAATTCGGAGCGCAGGGAAACGTCGGTCTGGGTCCAGATCGCGCTCTCGCCGATCTCTTGCGCCACCCGCTCGGCGCCCTTGGCGTTGAGGTCGGCGACGACCACGCGCGCGCCCTCTTCGGCGAAGCGCTTGGCCATGCCTTCGCCGAAGCCCGACGCGGCACCGGTGATGATGGCGACCTTGTTTTCCAGACGCATGGCTTTCCTGCTCATTGGATTTCCGCAACCATCTCCCTTAGCTTTCGTCACATTCGCGTTCTATGGTGCGACCGCGAACGTTGCCGAAAGCTGGCTTGCCGACAAGCCTGCCGGCCACGCCGAGTGTCTGGAAACAGGTGGACCGATGCAAGTGCAAGCGATTGGTCCTCACATGTGACACCATGGCACTGGAAAATTTAAATCGATTAGAATATACCAACCAAGCCGCCGCCAACCGGCATCAAATCGGACTGACCATGACCAGCCAGATCATCCCTGTCGATCCCTTCGACTTCATCATCTTCGGCGGCACCGGCGACCTGTCGGAACGCAAGCTCCTGCCGTCGCTCTACTATCGCCAGTGCGGCCACCAGTTCTCCGAGCCGACGCGCATCATCGGCACGTCGCGCGCCAAGATGACCGATGCCGAATTCCAAGCCTTCGCCAAGAAGGCGATATCGCAGCATGTGAAGCCGGCCGATATCGACGCCAAGGAGCTGGAGAGATTCCTGGCCAGGCTTTCCTATGTTTCGGCGGACGCGACCACCGGCACCGGCTTCGACAAACTCAAGAAGGCAATCGGCGACAGCGACCGCATCCGCGCCTTCTACCTCGCGGTGGCGCCGGCGCTGTTCGGCGACATCTCGCACCAGCTCAAAGAGCACAAGTTGATCACGCCGAATTCGCGCATCGTGCTGGAAAAGCCGATCGGTCGCGACCTCGCCTCGGCGCGTGCGCTCAACGACGCGGTGGGCGACGACTTCCATGAAAGCCAGATCTTCCGCATCGATCACTATCTCGGCAAGGAAACGGTGCAGAACCTGATGGCGCTGCGCTTTGCCAACGCGCTCTATGAGCCATTGTGGAATTCGGCCCAGATCGACCATGTCCAGATCACGGTCGCCGAAACAGTGGGGCTCGAGGATCGCGTGACCTACTACGACAAGGCGGGCGCGCTGCGCGACATGGTGCAGAACCACATGCTGCAGCTGCTCTGCCTGGTCGCCATGGAGACGCCGTCGTCGATGGACGCCGACGCCGTCCGCGACGAGAAGCTGAAGGTGCTGAGGGCGCTGAAGCGTATCAACGGCAATGAGGCGCCCAAGCACACGGTGCGCGGCCAGTATCGCGCCGGCGCCTCGGCGGGCGGTCCGGTCAAGGGCTATGTCGAGGAGCTCGGCAAGGACAGCAACACCGAGACCTTCGTCGCCATCAAGGCCGAGATCGGCAACTGGCGCTGGGCCGGGGTTCCGTTCTACCTGAGGACCGGCAAGCGGCTCGCCACCCGCGTCTCGGAAATCGTCATCGAGTTCAAGCCGATCCCCTATTCGATCTTCGGCGAGAGCGCCGGGCCGATCTTCGCCAACCAACTGGTGATCCGGCTGCAACCGGACGAGGGCGTCAAGCAGTATATCATGATCAAGGACCCGGGACCGGGCGGCATGCGGCTGCGCCAGATCTCGCTCGACATGAGCTTCGCGCAGTCCTTCCAAGGACGCGCGCCGGACGCCTATGAGCGGCTGATCATGGATGTGGTTCGCGGCAACCAGACGCTGTTCATGCGCCGCGACGAGGTCGAAGCGGCCTGGAAGTGGATCGACCCGATCCAGAACGCCTGGGAGAGCGCCCGCCAGGAAGCTCAGGGCTACACGGCCGGAACCTGGGGGCCGTCGGCCTCGATTGCCTTGATCGAACGTGACGGACGGACATGGCACGAGAGCAATTGAGCGAAGTCCGTTACGGCTGGAACGGCTTTGCCGACCGACAGGGCCTGGCGGCAGCACTTGCAGGACAGATTGCCGACCGGCTGAGCGGCGCCATCGCGCAACGCGGCGCCGCGCTGCTCGCGGTGTCCGGCGGCAGCACGCCGGCGAAGTTGTTCGCCGTGCTGTCGACCACGCCTATCGCCTGGGACAAGGTCACCGTGACGCTGGTCGACGAGCGCTTCGTGCCGCCATCCTCGCCACGCTCGAATGCCGGGCTGGTGGCGGCGAACCTGCTCCAGAACAAGGCAGCCGCGGCGCGCTTCGTGCCGCTCTACCATGAGGCGGCAAGCATCGAGGACGCGGCGGCGACGGACAGCGAAGCGCTGCGGGCGCTGCCCTGGCCGCTCGACGTGGTGATCCTCGGCATGGGCGGCGACGGCCACACGGCCTCGTTCTTTCCCGATGCCGGCAACCTCGACGAATTGCTCGACCCCGCCTCGCGGCGGATCGTTCTGCCGGTGCATGCGGCGAGCGGCGGCGAACCGCGGCTGACGCTGTCGATGGCGCGCATCGTCGCCGCCGGCTTCGTCGCGCTCCATATCGAAGGCGAGGACAAGCGCACCGCATTCAACGGCGCGATGGGGCCTGGCGCGAAGAAGCCTGTCCGCAAAGTGCTAGAGGCGGCGCCGAGACCGATAGAGGTGTTCTGGGCACCCTGATTTCAAATGAGGACAGCGCGGTGGCAGAGGGAGGACGCTGCCGGGCTCGAAAGGACGGACCATGACAGCCAGACGCGACATCGAAGCCATCACGGAACGCATCCGCCAACGTTCGAAAGCCGGCCGAGAAACCTATCTCGGCCGTATCGCGGAGGCTTCCAGCCGCACCGCCAACCGCGCGGTGCTGGGCTGCGGCAACCTTGCCCATGGCTTTGCCGTGTGCAGCCCATCCGAAAAGATCGCGCTCGGCGGCGACCGCGTGCCTAACCTCGGCATCATCACCTCCTACAACGACATGCTGTCGGCGCATCAGCCCTTTGAAACGTTCCCGGCGCTGATCAAGGAAGCCGCGCGCGAGGCCGGCGGCATCGCGCAGGTGGCCGGCGGCGTGCCGGCGATGTGCGACGGTGTCACCCAGGGACAGCCCGGCATGGAGCTGTCGCTGTTCTCGCGCGACGTGATCGCCATGGCGGCAGCGATCGGCCTATCGCACAACATGTTCGACGCGGCCGTCTTCCTCGGCGTCTGCGACAAGATCGTGCCCGGACTGGTGATTGGAGCGCTCACCTTCGGGCATCTGCCCGCCGTCTTCATCCCGGCTGGGCCGATGACGACCGGTCTCGCGAATGACGAGAAGGCCAAGATCCGCCAGCTTTATGCCGAAGGCAAGGTCGGCCGCGCCGAGCTGCTGGAGGCGGAGTCCAAATCCTATCACGGGCCGGGCACCTGCACCTTCTACGGCACCGCCAATTCCAACCAGATGCTGATGGAGATCATGGGCCTGCACACGCCCGGCGCCTCCTTCGTCAATCCCGGCACGCCGCTGCGCGACGCGCTGACCAGGGAAGCGGCGAAGCGGGCACTGGCGATCACCGCGCTCGGCAATGCCTACACGCCGGTCGGACGCATGATCGACGAGCGATCGATCGTCAATGGCGTCGTTGGCCTGCACGCCACGGGCGGCTCGACCAACCACACGATCCACCTGATCGCGATGGCCGCCGCCGCCGGCATCGCACTGACCTGGCAGGATATTTCCGACCTGTCCGAGGCCGTGCCACTGCTCGCGCGCGTCTATCCGAACGGGCTTGCCGACGTGAACCATTTCCATGCCGCCGGCGGGCTTGGTTTTCTGATCCGCGAGCTGCTCGACGAAGGCCTGCTGCACGAGGACGTCCAGACGGTGTGGGGTGAAGGTCTGCGGCCCTACGCCGTCGAGGCGCGGCTTGGCGACGACGGCGGCGTGGTGCGCGAAGCAGCGCCGCTTGTGAGCGGCGACGAGAAGGTGCTGGCGCCGTTCAAGAAGGCATTCCAGCCGACGGGTGGCCTGAAAGTGCTTGGCGGCAATCTCGGCCACGCCGTCATCAAGACCTCTGCCGTGAAGCCTGAGCGCCGTGTCATCGAGGCGCCGGCAAAGGTGTTCGACAGCCAGCAGGCGCTGAACGACGCCTTCAAGGCCGGTACGCTGACCGGCGATTTCATCGCCGTCATCCGTTTCCAGGGCCCGAAGGCCAACGGCATGCCGGAACTGCACAAGCTGACCACCGTGCTCGGCATCCTGCAGGATCGCGGCCAGCGCGTGGCGCTGGTGACCGACGGGCGCATGTCGGGCGCCTCCGGCAAGGTGCCGGCGGCGATCCATGTGACGCCGGAAGCGGTCGAGGACGGACCGATCGCGAGAATCCATGACGGCGACATCATCCGGCTCGACGCTGATGCCGGCACGCTGGAAGTGCTGGTGCCGGGAACGGAATTCGCGCTGCGCCGCACGGCCGACGCCGATCTCATCGGCAACGAATTCGGCTTCGGCCGCGAGTTGTTCGCGGGCTTCCGGCAACTGGTCGGCCGCGCCGACCACGGCGCCGGCGCCTTCGGCAACGCCTGATCTCGTTTCGAGTGCGAGGCTAGTTGCGCTGACTATACAAAATTTTGTATAATTGTCGGCCTGAAGATGCTTGACGTTGCGGCTACAGCGATCTCATGAGGGAGCTAATTCCTCTACACGGTGATTTGGAAAGATTGCAGGCTTGTCGGGCAAGGCTATCAACGTCCGCTGGGGTATTCAGGGCAAACGCTGGCGATGAGTTGAAGGCTCCGAACCTCGTCATTCCAGGGCGGAGCAAGGAGCGTAGCGACGCGCGCAGACCCTGGAATCCATGCCGTTACCTGGACCGAAGTGTGC